>CAZXVX010000104.1:0-12128 GCA_964644105.1 uncultured Occallatibacter sp.
GGCTGGAATCATAGGTGCATTTGTCCGGATTATCATAAACGAGATAAGCATCGTTAAAGTCAAGGCCATGCTTTGTCAGATTCGACTTCCGCTTTGCCTCATCCCAATATCACCGGGAGAACCCCCGGCTATGCCCGGGGAGACAGTAACAGTTTGACATCTACGGGAGTCGTTATTGGTTTGTGTTTTTCTCATTTGGCCCACGAAATACGGCCTCAGTAAAAATTTGAGGCACCGTCCCTACGGGACTCCGGCGAACTTCTTACGGTTCCTTTCCCACCGTTGAAACGGTGGGCTAATTAACCCTGCGCCTACGGCGCGGGCTAGCTGGCGTTGTCCGCGCTGTTGCTTTAGCAATGCACTCAGGTTGGCCCCTTTGAAGAGCCACGAACAGTAAAGCCCCCGGCTCTCCTAAGGAACAACTCTCATCTTTGTTCCTTCCCTGATTGTCCAGATCTTTGGTCTGGTGTCCCACTGCCGGGGGATATTTACACAAACATGATTTTATTATAGCTACAATATAATTGAAATACAAAAAACATTTCGGGTTCAGAATGGGCGTGTGGCGCTGATCTGATGCAGGGTTTATCAGGTTGAGGATACACGAGCCCGCCCGCTCATCGCGAAGAACGCGATGAGCGGGGCACAGTCCTGGATAGTGTGATGTGGGCGATCTGCCGTCAAAAGAGGATTATTGACCGGCGGGCGTGGCGGCATTGACTTGCAGTTCAAGGGTTCCGGCTTTGCTGGTTGAGGCGTCGAAGATGCCGGTGCGCAGGTAGACTTCACCGTTGGGCAGATCGAAATCGAAGTGGAAGGGAATGCCTGTGCTCTGGGCAATGGCGGATTGCTCCGGCCGGATGGCGAGGCCCATGAAGCGCACTTGCCAGTTGAGCGCCTTGCCTTGCTGATCGTAGGCAACGATGGCGACTTCGATTTTGCCGCGGCGCACTCCATCCGCGCCGGGAACCAGGCCCAATCCGTCCGGGGTCAGAGCAAAGTTCAACGAATAGCGAGTGAAGGGTGGTTTCAGATCGGCGTTATCGCCGGCGCGGGGCGCATCCGGCGGGGGTTGCACGGCGGTTGGTTCCAGCTTCTCGCGGTAGCTCAGTTCGGTAAAGCTGGGCATGCCGCGATCCATCAACTGGCGCAGCGGATCGGCGGGCGTCGCGCTCCTGCTCGCATGCGCTCGGGAGGAATCCTCGAAGTATCCGCGGCGATAAAAGAGTCGATAGCTGCCGGAGGTGGTCTTGATCTCAATCTTCCGTTCCTTGCCGGTAGCCCGGTTGTTCGTAGGCGTATAGGCCAGCGTGTAATAGCGCGATCCGTGGTCGATGTCGGAGGTGAATATACCCTTGAAATCGTTGCCGTTGTAGGTTGCCTTGCCGCCAGTATTCTTGGCGATCCACTCCATATTTCCCTGGTTGACGGCATTCAGATTTCCATCGCTCAGGATGGATGCGGCCTGGGCCTGGGTATTGTCCTGGGGGCTGGTCCCCAATTGCCTGACCTCTACGTCGTGCATGCTGCCGGAGGTGATGCCCCGCGCGTCGACCGGATACACCGAGACGCGGGCGTTGGCCAGAGCGTCCATGGTTTTGCTGTTCTCATCGGTAAAAGGGCAATCTGTGGCAATGCAATTGGGGAAGGAGCCAAGGAACCAGACGAGGTTTTTCCGTCCTGGAATGCCGGACAGATAGCGCGCGATCTGTTGCAAGGCTTCCATGGTCATCACCGCCCGCTCATTATCCTGGAAGGAGTTTTGCTGGGCCAGAAAGCGCTGCAGCGCGGCGGCGGTAGCCTGGAGCTGGGTGCTGTTGTTTTCTGTCGCTTGCTGCATGATCATGTTGACCGCGCCGGTCTGCGCATCAATATCTTCCGAGGTGCGCAGGAGCGCCGACTGGGATGGATTGGCGGCCAACCGCTGGAGAGCGGCGCGCAGCAGCGTTGAATCCTGAGTGATCCCCTGGACAATGCGCAACTTTTCGCTGAGCAGCAGAATGCCGACGCGGGTGCCGGGGGGAATGGAAGCGAGAAAGCTCACCATCTCTTTGTGAATGTATGCCTGATCTCCCATGTTGGTATTCAGCGCATCCAGCAGCAGCACATTGACGGCGGTGTTGGGCGCGACCTTGGGAACATTGGTGAAAGTGTTGGGCGGCAGAGGGGGAGCGGGTGCTGCCGAGGCCGCGGCCGTCGAAGAGGGAAAGGTGGGTTCAAAGAAAGTGACCGTCTGCGGCTTGCCATCCTCAAAGACCTGGAAGTCTTCTTTTTTCAGGCCTGAAACCGGCTTGTCTTGCTTGTCCGTAACCACCACATCCAGCAGAACATTGCGGGTGGTGGAGGTCAGGGTGGTGGCGGGGGCTTCGCCTTCCTGCGCCATAGGCGCCTGAGCGAAGGCCGTGCCGGTGAGCAGGGAAGCAAAGGCCAGAGCGGGAAGAACAGAAGGAACACGCAACATGGAATCTCTCCTTGAAGTGCGGCACGTTGGTAAAGCCAGCGAATCCGAAAACACTTTCTAACTTACTATAAGGTTTACTATAACGCCGAAAGAACAGATTTTCAGCAGAAGGAAGACGACACCATGAGGATACTCTTCAAGGATGCAGATGGGATAGCCCACAGCGCGGCGCTTGCTCCGATGAACCCCACCATTGATTAGACGGGATTTTTGCGGGCGCGGTTAGGAGAAAGTTTTACCCAGCCCGGCCTTCCGAGGTTACGGCGCCTCCTGGACGTCTGTCAGGATGCGCGCGGTTGAGCCGAAGCGGTGATAGTTGCTGAAAGAAACATCGATAAGCATGTTCTCAATGGGCCCGTAAAATTGAAAGCGTCCCCCCCACTCGGAAATCGTATGCAGCGTTCTGCCAGGCATGATGGTGATGCTTTTCACCGGACAGAGATAGGTGCCATCGCCAATCTTTACCGGGGCGTATTCAATCACAATATCCCCTCGTGTGGCTGGCAGCTTCTCGCTCAGTTCCGGTTGCACGGTGAGGCGCAGGATGGCTCCGGTTGCCGGATCAAAGGCTATGCTCCCGTGGTATGCGGGCTGGCGACGGAAGAGTCCTCCGCCCAGATCTTCTGGATAACAGCAGGTGGAGACGTGGTAGTGTGACAGGTTCTCCGGGACCGAATAACGGAAGACCGCCAAGGGACCGGATTCGCCCGACTCCCAGCCGCCCCAGGTGATCTTTCCGTTGGTTGCATCGAAGAGAACTAAAGAGAGAATTCCTCCGAAGGTTCCTTTTGTCTCCAGGTATCTTGAGCCTTTCTTTGCCTTTTTATCTTTCCCTGAGCCGGACTCGATAAAATCTTCGCCGTTTATGTAGCGGATGGTGACGGTGTCGCTGGTTTCCAGATGCAAAGAACGGTCGATACGCGCTGTCTTCCAGGTTTGGCCGTCGAGCAGTTTCGGCTCTTCATAGCGGTCCGTGGTCCGTGTGGCCTCCAAGCTGGGCAGTTTGGGCGTCAAATCACTCAGATAGCGGACAATGCGCATGAACTGTTCCTTCTGTTCGGCCAGCGTGGGTTTGGGAAGAGCGGGAATCTCCGCGGTGGGGAGATTCAAGAAAGCCGACGAGTCCGCCAGCGCCACCAGCGCCTGCCAAACTTTCTTGTTGTGCAAACGGCTCTTCCAGGCATTCAGCCTGGCGCTGCTCATGCGCTCCGTCAATTCGCTGTTGGAAAGTTCAAGATCAAGTTGAAACTGCGATCCGTGGCCGGTCTGCGCCAGCTTCTGCTCCAACTGCGCCACGGATAACTGCTGGGGTGGAATCGCGCGGGGCTGTTCGAAGTTGACTGGCTCATTGTAGTAGCCCGCGCGTGTATGGGCCACAAGGTCCGGCTTGCGGATTTCTACCTTCAGGTCGTGATACTCATCGATGGCTTGCGTGCGGGGCGGATCGAACGACAAACTGTATGAGGCGCTATTCTCCGCAAGGATGCGAGCAATCGGCTCCAAGATGATTGGGGCAATCTTATCCAAGGGCGCACTGCCATTCACGGCCTGCATCAATCCATACACAGCGCCGCCGCTCTGCGTTGCCAGGACTTCCAGGCTGTAGTTGACAGAAGACGCATCGTGCTTGTTTTCGACGCCTTCAAGGAATTTCTGGTAGTCGAAGGGGTGCTCTGGATCATTTACTTTGGGATCAAACCACGCATTCACTCTGTAGACGGTAATGCGCGCCTCGCGGAGGCGGGTGGATAGCTCGGTGATCTCATCAAACTCGGGATTCCTCTTGGCTCCTGCCAACGGCCAGCCATAGCCGATCCAAACCACCAGCTTGCGGCCCGGCGCTTTCCGCGCTTCGATCGCGATGGAGCCTAGCGCGGAAGCGTGAAGGGGAATTCGTTTGTCTTCAAAAAAATAAAATGCGGTGTTGTTCCAGGCAACTGGGCGCATTCCTTTCTTGTTGGAAATCTCGGCGGCCAGCGCGTTTCCGTCAGTGGACGGATGCGAGGTAACACTCAGCCCATCGTCTGTAAGCCGGTAGATCGTGGTGGGCAGAGCAAGGTGGCCTCCATTTTGACGCAGGAAGAGATTCAGAGCCTTTTCCGCTTGGCTCGCAATCGTAAAATTTAGATACAACTGGTCAAGAACTAGAATCAGTTCCGTGTGTTCATCGGGCTTCTGCGCGGCTGGATCAGAGGCATGAAAGGTAAGAATCTTCGTCGGCTTGCCGTTATCCAACAGAGTGAAGTCGCCTTGGTCCAATCCTGAAATCGGTTTTCCAGATGCGTCCGTCACCGTGACATCCAGTTGAAGAACCCCTTCTTTAGGGTCTACGAAGCGTTGATAGAGCGCTGGAACCTCAGTCGTGGCCAGGTCTTGACGCTGGTTGATCGGTGAGCTGTCAGGTGAAGAATCCAGTAGTGGGGAGATTTGAAAGGATCTCCGCTGCGCCCCGGCGGTAATCCAGGCGCAGCAGAGAAGGAGAGCGGCGCAAAATGGCTTTCTCATGCGATTCGTTTCTCCGGCGAAGGCTTCTGCCTCGGCGTCCTCATGGTTGCCCCTGCAAACCATTCGACGGTGTTTCTGCCCGTGCGGTTAGGAAAGAAACCTGCACTGTGGAGCAGGCCACTACCTGGCTTAGGCCATCGGGTTCTTGGAGCGCAGTTCGGCGACGATCTCGGCGGCGGCTTCGCGGGCCTGGTCGGCGCTCTCCGGCGGAAAGCTGATGGCGCCCACGCGGGCGTGTCCGCCGCCTCCATAGCGCTCGCAAATGGCCGCCAGGTTGGTCATCTTGGCCGGGTCGGCTTTGGTCCACGGATTTGAGCCCACCGAGACCTTGGTGCGGAAGTTGGAACTGGAGAGGCCAATCGAGTACGTCGCGCGCGGATGCAGATAGTACGGGATGAACTTGTTGTAGCCTTCCTGCGGCTGGTCGGTGATGTCAAAGAAGATGGTCCCGTCGCGCTCCTCGGCGCGGCTGTGGATCAGTTCGATGGCCTGCTGATGGCGCTCCAGCAGCGCGGGCAGCCGCTCGGCGACAAACGGCTGCGCCAGCACCTCGGCCAAGGGCATCTCAGTGAGCAGCGGAATCAGCCGCGGCACAAAAACATTGTCCTGCGCCGACTCGATAATCAGCGTGAGCTTCATGGCTGGAGCCGCCATCTCGACGGCCGACTCCGCGCTCTCGTACTTGGCGCCGTCCACAATGTTGGCCCAGTGAATCAACTCGGCGACGGGCTTGGTGTTGAAGCCGAAGAGCGTCTCTCCAATGTGCGCCAGAAAGCTGGTGCAAGAGGTGTAGTTGGGATCAAAGAACTTGCGGCCCGGCGGCGGCGTGTTCTTCTGGTAGTCGCGGAAGTGCTGCTGGTCGGCGGGTGTGAGGAAGGCCGAGAGATGATGGTCGAACCACCAGGTAATGCGCGGCGAGTCGGAGTACTTGAAATCGACGATGGCGTTCTCGTCGCCGATGAAATCGCTCTCGTCAAAGAGCGCCCCGGCGCGGTGCACCAGTCCGTGGTATTCATAGTTGGCGCCTGCCGTGGCGCACTCGCGGTGAAAGCGTGTAAAGAGCGAGGCGGAGCAGGCTCCGTCAAAGCATTTGTCGTGATAGAAGACGCGAACTTGCAAGGGAAGAACTCCTTTTGTGCATGAAAAAAAGCGAATTGGTAGAACTGTTTAGCATCAAGGCAGCGGGCGATTCTGTCAAGGCACCCGCGGTGCGGCCAGTCGCCGCTGGCGCGGGCACCCGCAGTGCGGCCAATCGCCGCTGGCGCTGGCAAGAATCTATAAGTCTGCTTTAAAAATGGATATAAGTCAATAGAAAATAAAGGATTTTTTCCTGCGAACGGGCGGAAATAATGCGGTGGTTTATTTTGCATGATGTCTACCCCGCGCACCATCAGCTTTCGTATTGACTCCGATAAGGTCGCGAATCACGGTAACTGGAAGCTCTTATCTGGTTGCCTATCGAATCGTTGAAAATAGCTTCCATGTGCCGGCGGTGATGCTCGGAGTGCAGTAGTGGCCGGAATCCTTTTAGCTCGAAGAACTTTCCAGCCTGCCCCCGCGTAGAGTATCTTTCCAACAGTACACAACTGCACGGATTTCTGTTTCACATTGAAGGAGGCTTCATGCCTTTCCCCGACGATCCTATTGGCGCGGAGAATCAAATGCCGCAGCCGGAGCCAGTCCAATCGGAAGCAGGCGGTTCTGTCCTCGATGAAGAGCCAGTCCATTTCAATCTCCGCTCTGTGCTGGGCTACATTCTGTTTGTTGCGTCTCTGCTTGGTGCGATGATTTCGCTGGCCGCTGGCTTGCGAGCACTGATATCAACCAAGCATTTTGCCCTGGTTCCGTCGATATTCCTGGCGCTTTCGATCGGCCTTGCCCTTTTGATTTTTCTGTGGGCCAAGAGGGCTACTAAATGGCACTGGTTGCGCTGGACCTTTTTCGGCGAGGATCAACTGCGCGCCGGCTGGTCAGTGGCTATCTTTGCGCCGGTGATGGCGATCTTTGCCAGCCTGGCCGGATTCGCGGTTGTTGAAGCACATCTTCTCGATCCCAAGGACCATTCCTTTACGGCCAGTTCCACGTTCTACGGCGAGTTTACCGTTCTGGCTGGAATCATTGGCGCGGCGGCATCGATTGCATTCATCGAGCGCCGCCGCAACTTGCTGGCCTTCAACCTGACCGGACCGCGGCGCGTCTCGCATTTCTTCTCCGGCCTGGTAGCGGGCTTTCTGGCGCTCTCGGCGCTGGTGGGCTCGCTGTCCTGGGGCCACTGGTTGAGCTTTGGCCCGGTGGCGCTCTCCGGGGCGGCTATCTTTAAATACGGCATGATCTGGGGTGCGGCTTTCCTGGTGGTGGGCTGTTGCGAGGAGGGCATCTTTCGCTGCTATCTGCAATTTACCCTTACACGCAGCATCAATTTCTGGTGGGCGCTGGTTCTGGTCGGCATCACCTGTTTGGGTGTATCGCATAGAGCCAGAGGCAATGGCATCTGGGGCGTGTATGACATGGCCTTGCTAGGGTTGCTGCCTTGCCTTGTGCTGCATATTCGCAAAACCCCGCGCAGTGGTTTTTGGCAGGCCTCCTGGGTCACCTCGACGCTCTTCGGTTTCATTCATACGGGCAACCCCGGTGAGAGCTGGATCGGCATCTTTGCCGCGGCGCTGATCGGCTTTGTCTTCTGCGTCAGCATTTATGTTACCGGCTCGGCCTGGTGGGCGATTGGCTGCCATGCATCGTGGGATTGGGCGGAGACGTTTTTTTATGGAACCGCCGACAGCGGCAACATGGCCACCGGTCACTACCTGTCCGTCAGCCCTTTGGGGAAGGAGTTTTGGAGCGGCGGCGCGGTTGGTCCCGAAGGCAGCATTCTGGTGATCGGCGTGATCTTGCTGCTGCTGGCCGCCCTCGTCGCGATTCATGGACGCAAGCAACCCGGCGAGGCGGCACTGGAACGGGCGATCGGATAGGGAAGATCAATACGCGAAGAAATTTTCATTCATGGGCTAAACCCCGAGCGGTTGAATGGCATTTGCGGCACGGCTGAAGCTGTGCCCATTCAAAACATGGACCCATCCTAGGTTCCTTTTATGCGACTGTGGCTCAACCATACGGGCGAAGTTTCGCTGCGCGAGCAACTGGTGACGCAGGTGACGCTGGCCATTCTCTGCCAGGAGCTTGCGCCGGGAGAGCGGCTGCCCAGCACGCGCGAGCTGGCTCGGCGCTTCAGCATTCACGCCAACACCGCCAGCGCTGCTTACAAGCAATTGGAGCAGGAGGGCTGGCTGGAGTTCCGCCAGGGCAGCGGCGTCTATGTGCGCGCCCACAGGCCCGCGCCGCGCTCGCCAGAGCTGGTGGCGGAGTTTACCCTGGATGCTCTGATCGGTGAGCTGATGGCCAAGGCGCGCAAGCTGGGCGCGCCGGATCGGCTTGTCCGCGAGCGCCTGCGCCGTTGGCTTGCGCTGACTCCGCCCTCGCGCTGGCTGGTGATCGAGCCCGACCCGGAGCTGCGCCGCATTCTGATCCACGAGATGGGCCAAGCCTTGACGCTGCCCATCGATGGCTGCACGCCGGAAGAGTGTGTGCGGGCGGGCAGGCTCGCCGGCGCGATGCTGGTGACCGTGCCCAGCAAAGCAGAAGAGGTGCGCAAGCTGCTGCCCGCCGGCGCCGCGCTGACTGTCTTGCAGGTGCATCCCGTTTCGGCGGAGCTGCTGGCGCACTTGCAGCGCTATGGGCCAGTGCAGGCCGGAATGCTGATCGGCATTGCCTCGCGCTGGAAGAAGTTTCTGCAGATTGCGCAGACCATGCTGGTGGCCGCCGGATTGCCGCAGGAGAGCCTGCTGGTGCGTGACGCGGCTGAAGCAGGTTGGAGGCGCGGCATGGAGGCGGCCTCCGGCGTGGTCTGCGACGCTGTGACCGCGCTGGAGCTGCCCAAAGGCGTCTTTCCGCTGCGCTTCAGGCTGCTCGACCAGCCTACGCTTGAGGCGCTGCGCAAGCAGGAAGAGAGGATTGATCGTTTGTGAGTTTCTGCGGTTGGGTCGCCTTTTGGGCAGATTCACCTTGGCATTTGCGCTTTGCGGATCAAGAGATTTCAATCACGCAAAAATACGCTCAGCAGAGATTTGTGAACCCAAATGCGGCCGTTGTATTCAATAAATCCCAGCTTGCGGAAGCGAGTGAGAAAAGCATTTACGCGTGGTCGCGTGCTGCCGATCATATTGGCGAGCGCTTCCTGGGAGATCGGTTGAATCAACGCATTTTCTTCTCCAGGCTGACTATACTCAGCCAGCAGCAGAAGCACGCGCGCCAATCGCTTTTCCGCTCGATTGAAGAGCTGATCGACCAGATCAGCCTGAGTTCTCAAATTACAATCCAGCAGAAACGAAGAGAACAAGCTGGAAAATAATTGTTCTTCCCGCATGACCCGGAGAAACTCTTGCCTCTCAATTCGCAGCGCGGTACTGGCGGTAATGGCTGTGGCTGTTGTCAAGCGCTGTCCTGGATCGGCGGCCATCGCCTTTTCACCGAAAAAGTTGTTGGACGAGACCAGCCGAATGGTGGCTTCTTTTCCGGAGGAAGAGAGAACCGAGATTTTAACGCGCCCTTTGTGCAGATAGAAAACGCTGTCTGCCGGATCTCCCTGAGAAAAAAAGACTTGAGAATTATTTAACTGAACAATCTTTCGACCTGGCCCGCCATTCTTCAGATAGTTGTCAACGTCAAAGCCGGATTGAATCTCATGGATCATGCGCTGAACTCATTTTCGCGGATGCCGAAAATTGCAGAATCGACAGGATGAGCGAGTCAATTCATTATAGAAAATCCGGCCTCGCATCTGTGGAGGCAATCGATCGTCCAAGAAAAATTCAGTGTCTCAAAAGGAACACCATCTCTTTGAATTCTCGTTCGAGAATGAAATGGATACCGCTGCATTTCTTTGAGGAGAAATGCGGCAAATGGGCGTGCCCGCTCATTTTTTCCAGGAAGGAAGGGATGGGTTGGCCTCAACGACAATATCTTCTTGAACGGTTCATGCCGGAATGAAAGGCATCCGCTGCGCTGTAGCTGCGAATCAAGGGATGGCAGCAGAATGCGGGAAGACAGCTTAGGCCGCGTGGAAGATATATAAGGAGCAAACCATTGGGTCAAAGAATCAGGCTTTTCGTTTCTATTCTGCTTGCAGTCGGCTTGGTATCTGTTGCCGGATGCAAGAAAAAGTCACAGCCTCCAGTTTCTGCCGCGGCGACTGCACCCGCGGCAGTCGCGCCCATGGCGCCCACCGCGCAAATCACAGCCAACCCCGACACGATCACCGTGGGCGGTCAAGTTGCATTAACCTGGAAGACCACCGATGCGACTAGCGTATCCATCGACGGAGTGGGCGAAGTTCCGACTTCGGGGATGAAAACCGTAACTCCAGCCTACTCGACCACGTATCATTTGGTGGCCAAAGGCGCGGGAGGGTCGGCGGATGCCACGGTCCGTGTAACCGTGAATCCAGCCGCGCCAGTGGTTGTCGCACCTTCCATTACCAGTACGATGACCATCGAAAAGGAATTTGAAGCGGAGGTGCAGGACATCTTTTTCGATTACGACAAATACGATATCCGCGGCGACGCACAGGCTCCCCTGGCTCAGGATGCAAAGTATCTGCTCAGCCATCCGGACGCGAAGATCGTGATTGGCGGCTACTGCGACGAGCGCGGCTCCGACGAGTATAACCTGGCGCTGGGACAGAAGCGCGCCGATGCCGCCAAGAAAGTTCTGGTGGATGCGGGCGTGGCCGGCAGCCGTATTCGCGTGATCAGTTATGGCAAGGAAAAGCCATTCTGCACGCAATCCACCGAGTCTTGCTGGCAAAAGAATCGCCGCGCTGGATTCAGCCTGGACCAGAAGATGCAATAGCGGGAGTTGGCAAATCTCTTTTTGGCGCGGCCCTCCCATGGAAACAGGGGCGTCGGCCTTGGACCGCGCACTCGCGGCAGATCAGCTTCCATGACTGAGCTGCCGCGATTTTTTCTGGGCGCGTATTGCGCTTCAGGCGCTCAAAGGATGTGGGACAATGCGAAAACTGATTCTGGCTTTTTTGCTGATGAACATGGTTGTCTTCTGTCCCCGGTTGGGAGAATCGCAAAGCGCCGCGGCTGCACCGACGGAGATTTCCGCCGATCTTGGAGGCTGTTCCGCGCTCATCACCGTGACTGGCGCCGATGCGAAGCCAATCTATAACGCGAAGGTGACAACCCGCGTGCGCTACGGCTTGATGGGCGTAAAGAGGCTTGACCTTGAGACATATACAAACTCCAATGGGCAGGTCAAAATCACCAACCTGCCGGAGATTCTGAAGAAGCCCATGTATATCTACATCAACAAAGGAGAGATGCAGGAGATTGTGGAGTTCAAGCCGGAGGCACATTGCCAGGCAACCTTCAATGTGCAATTGAGATAAGAAAGACGCGAAGCGCCGGTTGGGAGGCCGGCGCTACAAATTGCGAGTATGCTGTTTAGTTCTTTCGCTCGACCAGGAAGCGGGCGACGGCCTTGAGGCCATCGGCGCGGCTGCCGTAGGGAGCGAGGGCGGCAAAGGCCTCCTCGATCAGGCGTGCGGCGTCCAACCGGCTCTGGTCGATGCCGTAGACGGCCGGCCAGGTGGCTTTTTCGGCGGCCAGATCCTTGCCCGCCGTCTTGCCCAGGTGAGCTGAATCCGTGGTCAGGTCCAGCACATCGTCGGCAATCTGGAAGGCCAGTCCGGCCTTGCGCCCAAAGGTATCCAGGCGAACCACATCCTCTTCCGAAGCCCCGGCATAGACGCCGCCGGCCACCACCGCGACGCGGATCAGCGCGCCGGTCTTGGCGCGATGAATGGCCTGGACCAGCTCCGGGGTGGGCTTCTTGTGCTCGCTCTCGATGTCCAGCACCTGGCCGCCGATCATGCCCTCGACGGTTCCGACGGCGTTGGCGATGAGGCCGATGATCCGCACGGTGGCGGCGGGCGGGCAGTCGAGGCCAGCCAGCACCTCGAAGGCGCGGGTTTGCAGCGCGTCTCCGGCCAGAATGGCGATGGCCTCGCCGAAGGCCACGTGGCAGGTGGGCTTGCCGCGGCGCAGATCGTCGTTGTCCAGGGCGGGCAGGTCGTCGTGGATCAGCGAGTAGGTGTGCAGCA
>CAZXVX010000105.1:0-12121 GCA_964644105.1 uncultured Occallatibacter sp.
TCTACGGGCTTTGTTATCGCTTCACCGGGAACGCCGCCGATGCCGAGGATCTGACTCAGGATGTATTTCTGAAGATTTATTCAAACCTGAGCAGCTTTGATCTGGCGCGCGGCTCCCTGCAGGTGTGGATTACAACCATGACCCGCAATCTGCTGGTGGACAACTTCCGGCGGACGAAGAATCGGCGGGCTACCAGCTCACTCGATGATGGGTGGGAGTCGGCCGAAGAGCTCAAGCCGATTGACCGGCTGATGGCGCAGGGAGTATCGCCTTTGGAGTCGGCTGCCAAGATGGAACTGGCCAAGATGGTGCAGGATGCGCTGGCGCGGGTTTCGGTGGAGCTGCGCGAGGCAGTGATATTGAGGGATTTGCAGGATATGGATTACAAGGAGATCGCCCAGGTGCTGGGCATTCCCGAAGGGACGGTCAAGTCCCGCATCAGCCGGGGGCGCGCGGAACTGGCGAGGCTTCTGGAACGTACTAAACGGGAGGTGATGTAAATGGCAGAGCGCACATTCATTCCGAGTTCTCCGGCCTGCGGGCAGTGGGAGACACTTTTGGCGGAGGCGCTGGACGGGCTGCTGAAGCCCGCCGACGAGGTGACCTTTAGCGCTCACATGGCCGCCTGCCCGGCCTGCGCGGCGCTCTTTGAAGAGGCGCGCCGGGGTCGGGAGTGGCTGGAGTTTCTTTCACCCGAGCCGGAGGTTCCGGCCGGTTTGATGGACAAGATACTTGCCCGGACGGGTCCGGGGCAGGCAGCGGATTTGGGGTTGGCAACGGCGGGCGGCAACATTGTGCCGATGCTTCCGGCTTGGCAGCGTCCAGGCTTTATGGGCTTTGTTCGACGCTTTGCCGAGCCGCGGCTGATGATGACGGCGGCAATGGCCTTCTTTTCGATAGCCATGACGCTGAATCTGACCGGGGTTCATCTGCGCGATCTGCGCCCCAATGCCGTGCGTGCTTATATGGAGCGGCGGCTGACCATGGCCTCGACGCCAATCATCCGCTACTACGACCATATGCGGCTGGTCTACGAGGTGCAGTCGACGATGCGAGAGCTGCGCAAGTCGGGTGAAGGCGAAGGGCAGGGGGAAGGCGAGGAGAACCGGAAGAAGCTGCAAGAGCTGTCGCCCGGTGAATCCCAGCAGAATCCAGGACACAAAGAGGGCGGTTCGCGGGTGGATCCTCCGCAACAGTCCATCAGCCCCATGCTCTACGACTCTGATTTTTTAGAGAGCAGCTTGACCTTTCAGCAAGAGTCCGCGCATTCCGGCGGCTCCCGTACTGAGGTGCGGGAAAGGAGCACGACATGGACTGCGTAAATCACAATGGAAGGGTTGCGGTCTATTATTGCCAGAATTGCGGCAAGCCGCTCTGCCTGGAATGTACCGTCAGCGGCGCGCTCGGCCATGGCGCCAAAGGGCAGGTGCTCTGCCAGAACTGCGGCGCGGCGTGGCAGCAAAGCTATCAGCCCGCGGTTCCGCCCTTCACCAAGTCCGGAGCGCCAACCGCCGGAACACCTGTGCCTTCAGCTCCGAGCAAGCCAAATCCGGTGGCGGCGGCTCTTTTGGGATTGATTCCAGGCGTGGGCGCGATGTATAACGGCCAGTTCTTCAAAGGCTTCATCCATGTGGTGGTCTTTGCCGTGCTGATCAGCATCTCGGAGAATTATTGGATCTTCGGGTTCTTCATCGCGGCCTGGATCTTTTATCAGGCATTTGAGGCCTACCACACAGCGGCGGCGCTGCGCGACGGCCAGCCGGTTCCCGATCCCTTTGGATTGAACGAAGTGGGCAACTGGCTCAACATTGGTTCGTATCTGCGCAATTCAGGCCAACAGGGTGCCGGGCAAAGCGCTGACCAGACGCAGCCCACGGCCTATCCGCCGCCGGTGGAAGGCCAGCCGCTGCCGCCCAATCAGCAACCGCCTCAACCCGGGCCGTATTCGACTCCGGTTCAGTTTCTGCCCGTCGCTTGCTGGGGAAATCAGGCGCCGGTTGGAGCCATCGTGTTGATTGTCCTGGGGTTGATGTTTTTGATCGGGGAGATGCACTACGCCTTCCCATTGATTCTGATTGCGCTGGGCGTCTGGCTGATTGTCCGCCGCATCGGCGATTCTCAAGGAGGAAAGAGATGAACTCATATATCATGATTCACCGCTTGCGCGGTCCTGTGATTTTGTTGCTGGCTGGTGTGATTGCGCTGTTAGATCGGATGAACATCATCAACGGCTTTTGGCACTGGTTTGTTCCACTGCTGTTGATTCTGCTGGGAGTGTTTCTATTAGCGGAGCGGGTTGTGCTCGCCGCCGGCGGCGGATATCCGGCAGCTCCCTATCCGGGCGCAGTTTACCCCAGCGCCTCCACCGGCTATGGACCTTATCCTGGACAGCCGGAGGCGTACGTTCCTCCAATTCCCCAACCGGAAGCCAACAAGGATTTTGAAGGAGGAGAGAGATGAGCACACCTCCGAATATGCCTCCAGGCAGCGGACAGCCTCCGATTCCGCCCTACGACCCCAAGACGCAGTGGAAGATATACCGCGAGCAGCAAAAGGCCGCGTGGCGCGCGCAGCGCGATGCATGGAAGGCGCAGAAGTATGCCTGGAAGGCCGGTGCGGCCGGCCCCTATGTTCCGCGGGTTCCTTCAATGGTTGGCCCCGCCATCCTGATTGCCGTGGGCGTGATTGCACTGCTGGTGATGACCGGCCACATCGCCGCCGAGCAGTTCTGGGATTGGTCCTGGCACTGGTGGCCGATGCTGTTGATCGGCGCGGGTCTGTTGTTGATGGGCGAGTGGGCGCTGGACCTGCGGCGCGGCGTTCCCGTGCGGCGCGGTGGCGGCTATATTGGAATTCTGATTTTCCTGGCCTTCCTTTTCTGCGTTGGAGCCGCGATTCACCATGCGCGTCCGTGGCTTCAGCAGAATGGCGACAACGATTTCGGCTTCAACTTTGACGATAACTTTTTCAATTCACTGGGCCAGCCCGAGCATGATTTCGATATGCAGGCGCTGAATGCGCAGCTTCCGGCCAACTCTTCCATCGAGATTCAAGACCCGCGCGGCGATGTGAGCGTGACGGCGGGCGATGGCTCGACGATTGAAGTTCAGGCCCACGAAGTGGCCTACGCCAGTTCGGACTCCGACGCCAAAAAAATCTTTGATGCCGAAGCCGCGCATCTGACGGTCAGCGGCACAGCCGTGCTGGTCAAGTCAGAGAGCAACGATCACGGCAAGCTCAGCCTGACCATTACCGTGCCCAAATCCGCGCACGTGACCATCAACTCCGGCAAGGGTGACGTGACCGCGGAGGGCATCGGAGCGGGCGTCAGCTTCACCGCCCACGGCGACGTTCACCTGAGCGAAATTGCCGGTTCAATCGACGCGCACTTTCCCAGTGGCAAGCATGATTTTTCCGTTCATGACTTGCAGGGAAATCTGAACATGGATGGCACTGTGGACGACGTTACACTCTCTGAAATCAAAGGGAAGGTGACGCAGACGGGCGAGATTCTGGGCGATGTTCACATGGAAAATATCTCCAGCGCCATTCACCTGCACACCTCGGTGACCGATCTGCAAGTGGGCGAGTTGCCCGGCGATCTGACCCTCGACTCCGACGATCTGCACGTCAATCAAGCCAAGGGACAGGTGCGCGTGGTGACCCACTCCAAGGACATTAACCTGAGTCAGATCTACGGCGACAGCTACGTGGAAGACCGCGACGGCCATATCTCGGTTTCACCGGCTGGCAATTACGCTGTGGATGCGAGGAACAGCAAGGGGGACGTGGAGGTTTCACTGCCGCCCAACGCCTCGGCCACCATCGATGGACGCACGCACAATGGCGAGATTCTCATCTCCGGCTTTGCGCTGAAAGTGAACGGCGAAGAGAGCAAGACGGTGAGCGGCAAGATAGGCTCCGGCGCGGCACGCATCACGCTGAGCACGGATGTGGGCGATTTGACGATCAAGCAAGGAGAGGGATTCCCGGCCACCCCCAGCCTGCCCGCGGCCAACGTTCCACCCTATCCCAAGACGCCGGACCTCTCCAAAACCCCCAAGCTGAAGTCTTCGAAAGCACTGCCCGCGCAGCCGGTTGCGCAGTAGGCGTTGCTTAAGAATGGGTGCCCCAGGTCCGGACTTTCGGACCTGGGAAACTCAACACTCTCGCAAGAAGTCCCGGCTTATCTCCAAATCACAGTAGATCACTCCCTGCCCCAGCACGGCTAGCGCAACGTTCCCGCCTAGCGCATGAAGCTTCCGCCGCAGGTAGCCTCGGAAGACCATCTCCTGGCAGACGCCGGCCGTGATGCGCAATGCAATTCAGATCAAAATCTCAATCTCCGGCATGATCCTTTTCCTTCTCTGCTTTTTTCCTCTGCTTTTTGGCAATCTTGCGCAGTTCGTCCAGCGTCTCTTCGCCCCAGCGCTGGTGCGCTTCCAACTCCAACTGCCCAAAGCGCGCCGCCATCTTCCAATACGGCGCATCGGGATAATGATGGTTCTTGCTGATCTCCTCGCTCTCAATCCGCCGGAACTCACGCAGAAAGGCGCGCTCCCGCTTCATCATGCGCTGGACGTGTTCAATCGAAATCTCAGGCGAAATCTGCGCGCCAAAGAACAGCTTCAGCAGCAACTCGTTGCGTGCAATCTCCGGTTGCGGCTCAACTTCAAGCCAGGCAGCCAGCCGCTCCCGGCCCTTTTCGGTGATGGAATAGACGCGCTTGTCCGGCTTGCCGGTTTGCCGCTCCTTCTTCGCGGTGACGCACCCTTCCGCCGCCAGACGCTTCAGGTTGGGATAGATCTGCCCGTAGCTCTCATTCCAAAAAAAGCCGACGGATGTGCGAATCGTCTGCCCCAGGTCGTAGCCGGACATCGACTCGACGCTGAGCAGGCCCAACAAAACTTCCATGCTTGAACTTGACCGCTTTGCCATATGACTATAAGATATATTTCTATTAGAATGCTGTCAACGGAAACCTTCATCGCCCTAATCGGCAACCGGCGGAACATTTGTTCCGCAGCCTTCGTATAGTCAACTTGAAAGAGGATTACGATGAACCGCAGATTCTTCCTGGCAGCCGGAGCAGCCGCGGCTGCCGCTCCCTCTCTGGCGCAGGCTCCAGCCGCGCAAGTTGCCGCGCCAACGGCCACACCTGCATCCATCTTCACCGATCCGGATTTCGGCTTTGCCGCGTTGAATGCCTTGGGACAAACCTATTATCACGCCGGCAATCCCGGAAAACTGCTGGCGATCCTCTCCCAAATCAAGTCTGGAGACTTTGAATCCGCATGGGCCGCGTTCCATCAGGCTGGTGACGAAGCCCGTGCATTGGCCGAGTCGGTAGCAGCCAAGCGCCACAACGTAAGCGCGCGCGAGGCTTATCTATGGGCCGCGAGCTGCTTCAGCATCACGCTGCGCTTCGGCGACGGCACGGAGAATCCCGAACGCATGCTCCCTTGCTACCAGCAATATGCCGAGTGCTGGGCTGCCGCCGCCGCGCTATTTGATCCGCCCATCGAGCGCCTGGAAATCCCCTACGAGGGCGGAAGCTTGACGGGGTGGTTCTTGAGCGCAGACAAATCGCGTCGCGCGAGGCCGCTCGTGATCGTGAACAACGGCGCCGACGGCATGGAGATCAGCAGTTATGTTCTGGGCGCTGCCGGAGCCTTGGCGCGCGGATACAATTGCCTGATCTTCAACGGGCCAGGCCAAGGCGATTCGCTGTGGCTGCGCAAGCTCTACTTCCGCCCGGACTGGGAGAAAGTGATTACGCCGGTGGTGGACGCCATGCTGCGCCGCCGCGAGGTCGATGCCAGGCGCATCGCGCTGATCGGCGTCAGCCAGGGCGGCTACTGGGTGCCGCGCGCCCTGGCCTTTGAGCATCGCATCGCCGCCGGAGTCGCCGATCCGGGCGTGTGCGATGTGTCGGCTCCCTGGCTCGGTCACTTGCCAGCCTTCGTTCGCAACGCCCTGGACGGCAACGACAAAAGCCAGTTTGATCAGTACCTGCAAATGGGAGCGGCCACGAATGTGAGGGCAAGAATGTCGCTGCGCTTCCGCATGCGTCCGTACGGAATGACCTCCTACTTCGACGCCTTTCAAGCCGTGCAGCAATACAAGCTGGCCGAAGTCGCGGCACGCGTCCGGTGTGCCATGCTGATCACCGCTCCGGAGGGCGAACAGTTCTTTCCCGGCCAAGCGCAGAGACTGTACGATGCTCTCGCCTGCCCCAAGACGCTGATCAAGTTTACCAGCCAGCAAGGCGCGGGCGAGCATTGTGAGGTTGCCGCGCCCGGGTTTCGGGATTTCTGCATCTATAACTGGCTGGATGAAACGCTGGCCTGAGTCTTGGATAAAACTTGAGGATTGTCTTTTACCGCGAAACTCTCCAACTGCTTTGTCCTTCTGCAACTTTTTCCAGCAGTTAGGGTTTGGGCATGATGTAGGGTGAGATGCGGTCAAATATCGAGCGAGCGGATAGGCTCGGTCCCTTTCAACCACCCGAAGACGTCTTGGAGGAAGCGATGAAGAAGATACTTGTTGCACTCGTGTTTCTGGCCTCTACGTGGGCATGGGCGGAGAAGGCGCCGAATCCCGCCGATTACACCATCGCCATTCATGTGCAGACCTCGCGCGTAGTCCAAATCTGCGGCGACGTGACCCTGGGATCAAATGTTTGCAGTTGGGACCAGCACCTTTCGGTTCTTATCAACGGAAAGAAATTCGAACTTGTCGGCAATAGCAGAGGTTTGGTGTTGTTGCGGGCGGGCGACTACAAGGCAAAGATACTCAAAGACGAAACCAAAAAACCCTACGAGTACATGCGGATTTACCAATTTCTGTTTTCCGATGGCACAACTCGCGATTATCACGTAGCCGAAGAATCGGATTAGTCGAGGAAAGAAATGGGCGGCATCACGCTCCCCGCACCGCGCCGCGCCCGCTGGTCTTTACGGCATACATGCGCAAGTCTGCCGCGGCGATGACGGCGTGAACTGTTGCGCCATCAATAGGAGCGGTGGAGACGCCCACACTGGCGCTTATCCGCAACTCCAGCCCATTCTTCATCTTGAAAGTGGTTCCCATCAGCGACTGGTGCAGCGCGGTGGCTTGCTGAAGAGCCGCATCCGCGCCGGTCTCCGGCATCAGGATGACAAATTCGTCGCCGCCGTAGCGGAAGCACCAATCCTGTTTGCGGCTCAATTCGCGGAGGCGCGCGCCGACGCGAGCCAGCAGTTCGCTGCCTACCAGGTGGCCGTGCGCGTCGTTGACACTCTTGAAGTGGTCCAGGTCAAGGAACGCCAGGCTCACCGGTTGCCCAGGATTGCCTGTTTGCTTCAACTCCCAGCCCAGCACTTCATAGAGATGGCGAACGTTGTATAGGCCGGTGCAGTCATCGGTAATGGTTAACTGCTGAATGCGGGCCACGTCATGGGCGTTTTCGATGGCGATGGCGGCATGGTCGGCCAGAATGTGCAGGAAGGCGATAGTGTAGTCGGTGAGTTGGTCGGCGCGGGGATTGAAGATTTCAATGACGCCGTGCGTGCCCTTACGGCCGCGCAGGGGCAGCGCGATCACCGAGCGGACTGCCCGCGATGGGTCTCCCAGCGCAGTCTTCAGCCGCGGGTCGTCCTGCGTCTCGGGAACCAGCAGCGTCTCGCCATGCTCGGCCACCCATCCGGCGATGCCCTCGCCCACTTTGACGCGCAGATTGCGCAGCGCGTCGTCCTCTTCACCCTCAGTAATGGCGTAGTAGAGTTCCTGCCGCTCTTCGTCCAGCATCAACAGCGTCCATAGATCGGCATGAATGAACCGTTCCATGTGTTCGATGATGGTGTGCAGAATGGTATCCAGATCGAAGCTGGAGGTCAAAGAGCGCGCAACTTGATGAAAGACGAGAAGATCGTCGAGCGGTATGCGGCTTTCTCTTTCAATAGTCATCCTGGGGCCCAGAGAGAGGTATCTCTTTGCAATTCTTTCACACTGCCCAACGCAGGGAACAGGAAACTGGCATCAGGAAACAAAAAGGCCTGCTCAATAAGGTTTAATGTGGTCACCATGCATGAATAAAAACAAAGTTTAGGTTGAACTTTTTTGAGGGCAAGCCCGAAGATGCAGGTAGAGAGGCGCTTGGGTGGACGACGAGGAACTTTGGAAGAAGATCAACCGGCAAGACGAGCGGGCCTTTGACGCGTTCTACCGCCAGAGCGCGCCACGCTTGCAAGCGTTTCTGCGGCAGATCGTGGGCAACCGCGAGGCTGCCGAGGATCTGACGCAAGAAAGCTACCTTCAGCTTTGGAGGCGGCCAGGCAGCTATCGGCCGGAACGCGGCTCGCTGCGTGGCTATCTCTACGGCGTGGGCAGAAAGCGAGCAGCGGAATGGTGGCGTAGCAAGCAGCCCAGCGCAGAGGCGGCGGAAGAGCCGGCAGATGCGGCCGGCGCGGAGAGCTCATCAGTGATGAGCGACGCCTTGCAGAGGCTTCCTGAGGAGCAGCGCAGCCTGCTTTGGCTGCGCGAAGTCGAGGGGCAAAGCTACGCCGAGCTGGCGGAGATCCTCGATATTCCAATCGGTACGGTGCGCTCGCGCCTCTTTACGGCGCGCGAGGCGCTGCGCCAGGTGTGGCAAGCGGGCGCAAGGAGGAGTCTATGAACTGCAACGAAGCAGCGGAGTTTGTCTCTGCGCTATGCGACGGCGAAAGGATTCCGGCAGCGGCGGCGGCGCATATGGGCGATTGCGAGAACTGCCAGACGCGGCTGAGGGAGTACATCACACTGGGCGCGGAGATGCGTCGCGTGGCCAGTCTGGAAGTGGAGCCGATTTTGAAGCCGATGGTTTGGGAGACAAAACGGGAAAGCATGGCCACGATGTGGCGGAAGGGATGGGAGACAATGAGAATTCCGAGATTCGCCTTTGCGGCGCTGGTGATGGGAATTGTGGCGCTGGGGTCAACGTTGGCAGTGGTGCGAGCCGGCGCACATTCTGGCGGCACAGTCGTGCTGATGAATGCAGCCGGACCGGATGGACCGCTGATGGATTGTCCGATTTCGACTTTAGACCAGAACCATCCAACTTGCTACTTTGCCGGCCGGTTAAATGGAAAGGCCATAGAGTGCAGAATCGGTCTCGTCAAGCATGAGTCCGATCGTGTTGAACTCGCGATCTGGACCAGAAAATGGGAGCAAGACACAGCCGGTAACTCGCTGGACGGCGTTGCGACTGAGCCGCATAAAGTGATTTGGTTCGAACCAGGCAAGCCGTTGAAGATTGAAATTCCCGGCGCGGGCACGCTAACTCTGACGGGCGAGTGGCTGGATCATATGCCGATCTTGACCGGCGTGCACGGTCAAGACATCAGCCCCGGTCCGAACGAGGTGCGCTTCGCCACTCCTCTGCTGCTGAAGGACAAGAAATTGGCCGGCGATTTTGTGGGCTCCATCGGCGGCATCTTCAGCGCGGACGATTTAGATCGGATGGCGATGGCGTTTTACCTTCCCGGCGAGGGCCGATTCTTGATCTCACAGACGCCGATGAAAGGAGCCGTCGAGGCGAAGATCGCCTTTAGCCGCCTTTCGTTCGAGGAGGGCGGGCACTGGTGGGAGTTGGTGAACGGTATCCCCATCAGCCGCGCCGATCACCTCTGGGTGCTGCATCAAACCGACTTCAAGAACACGTTGGATCATCCCGGTGTCGGCAATACAAAACTGGTGCAATCCGCCTCCGGCGAATGGATTCCTTCCGATCACTGATGCGGAAAAACGCTCGCTATCCGCTCGCAGAAGGCTTGTGGTCTCCCAAGTCTCAATAGGGAACTTGGGGCACGTGGCTCCCGTAGGGAGTCATCGATAATAGCCCAGGGCAAGCATAGCGAAGGCGGGTGGCCCATCTCCCATAGTATCAATCACATAAAACTTGGGTGCCCCAGGTCCGGATCTTCGGACCTGGGATGGGCGAATACTATTTCAGGAATTCAGGCCTTCTGGCTAGCCTCTGCGTTGCACAGAGACTCGTGAATGATCATTTTTAAGTAGGTCTGGTAGCGCAAACCGCGTTTGGCCGCCAGCACGCGAGCCTTGGCGATGTCTTCGGGGTCGAGGCGGATCGTGGTGGTAGGAGTGGGCGCGGAAGCCTTTGGCTCTGGGAAGGGAATGCCCTTCTCGGCAAAGAGACGTCGCGCGCCACCGCGGCCCAGAGTGCCTGCCTTCGCTGCCTTCTGAAACTCCTTGAAGATCATCTCCTCGTTATCAAACCACCACTTTGCCTCTTCCGCTTCGGTGGCGAATTTGGGAACCTTCACATCACTCTTATAAACCTTTGTCTCGGTCATTGCAGTCCCACCCTTTGTTCGAGGTAGAAGATCTTCCATTTCTTGTCCGGTTCGAACGCTGAAACCACCCTCATGCGCTCACCCCGAAAGGTAATCACAACCCAGAGAATCCGTCCCTCGTTCGTTTCGCCGACATGAAAACTTCGCTCCTCGCCATCAACTACTTCAATCCCGATGTCGAGCGGGTCTCCGAGGATAATCTCCTCCGCCTCCTCTGGCGCCACATCGTGCTTGGCCACGTGGAGAATGTTCGCATCGTCCCAATCGAAGAGCGCGTCGTTCATGCCGCCTTGCCTTTCCCGGCCAGCAAAACCAGTGTAGCTACATCGTAGCTATTTTGCAAGGCACCTGCGGTGCGGCCAAACGCTCGCTATCCGCTCGCATGGGGTTCGTGGTGCTCCCAGATCCCAAAGGCGGGAACTGGGGCACCCAACACACTTACGTTACAAATAATCGTTCTCTTTGTGATATCGCGATCCAGAATCGACTTGAAATCGTAATTGGAGTGAGCTATGACTATTGCATCACTGTGGAGACAGTGAAAAGGAGAACGATATGCGTCCAGCTTTTAGTGAACCTGCGCAGAACGACCCGACTTGCGAGATTCGTTTGGGAGTTGCGTCGTGGGATGACGGGAGTGGAACCGCTCAGTCAGTGAAATACACTTGGTTCGACAAAAATGGGAAGGCCGCTCGTGGCGGAGAATTTCCTGTTGAAGCTCTTCCACAAGCCCTGGACTTTGCGATTCGCAAAGGGTACGTGAGTCTTTCGCCGGAAGAAGACGCGAGCATTCCCGAACGGGTCTCAAGTTTTCTACGCCAGAATGACGGCGTTCCCTATTGCGATGACTGCATACAAAAGAACCTCTTTCTGAAAAGACGTCAACAAGCTCATCGTGTAACGAGCGCTCTTGCACAGACGCGAGAATTTATTAGGGAGAAGGGAATCTGTTCTGACTGTGGCGGGGATAAGCTTGTCACTCGGTCATATTCAAAATAGGACCTGACCGCGTAAGTACCCCAGGTCCGGATTTTCGGACCTGGGATGGGCGAATACTTTTTCAGAAATTCACAGCCTTCTGGCTAGGCTCTGCGTTGCACAGTACCCCGTGGACAATTGTCTGCAAATATGCTTCATAAGGCAGGCCGCGTTTTTCTGCTTGCACACGGACTTTGGCAAAGTCTTCAGGATCAAGGCTGATCGTGATGCGTGACTGAGCGGCGCGCTTCATCGCTGTGCCGTGACCGAGACGGCCCTCTTCTCCAGCCCTCTCAAACTCATCGGCAAGCTCATCCTCGTGCGACTCCCACCATGCAGCCTCTTCCGCTTCATTCGCGAATTCCATCTGCTTCATTTCTTCCAGCATCGCGGCTCCTCTTCTGTGTTGCAAAGTAACGCCGGATTCTTTCCTTTGCCGGCCACCCGGTAACAATTCGCGTCTTTCCATGGCGGATCGTGGAAACGACAACAAGAATACGACCTCGATCCGTTTCTCCAGCCTGAACAACTCGCTCCTCGCCGTTGCGAACATAAGAGTCAAGATCAATCTGCCAATTGATCAAAACTTGCTCTGTTTCGGCAGGCGAAATCCCATGTCGCGCAAGGTGGCCAATGTTTTCTTCGTCCCAATCGAACTGAACGGTCGCCATTGTCTTTCAAGCCGCCTTTTACGCCCTAAATAATCGTAGCTACATAGCCACTATTATGCAACTACTGCCGCAACTCGACCAGCGTCGCGCCTTGCCCGCCTTCGTTTTGCGGGGCTTCGGCGATGGTGGCTACGTGGGGGT
>CAZXVX010000106.1:0-11838 GCA_964644105.1 uncultured Occallatibacter sp.
CATTCATGGGAGAATGAAAGCAGACCTGTTATGACTACTGAAAACAACGAAGTGACCCTGCCCACTCCCGAAGAGACGCCCACCGTCGAGCTAGCCGCCGCGCCCGTTGAAGTTGCCGCGCCCGAAGCAGCCGCAGAACTCGCTGCCGAGGCCGTGCCTGCGCCCGTCGCCGAAGAAGCCGTGCCTGCGCCCGTCGCGGAAGCAATCGCCGAGCCAGCCCCCGCACACGCCGCAGGCGCGCTGGCCCCACCGCAGGTGGTGCCGCCCGCTCCGGTGGTGCCGGAGGAAGAGCCGCAGGAGTCCTTCGCCGATCTGCTCAAAGAGTTCGAAAGCAGCCACTCGCATCGCGGCGAACCCGGTCAGCGCCAGCTCAAAGGCGTCGTCGTTTCCCTCACCTCCGAGCAGGTCTTCCTGGACATCGGCTACAAAACCGAGGGCGTGCTGCCCCGCACGGCCTTTGGCAAGAATGCCGATACCGTCAAAGTCGGCGACACATTCCCCGTCTCGGTCACCGGCCGCAACGAGGAGCACTACTACGAGCTCTCGCTCTTCAAGGTGCGCCAGGTCCACGACTGGTCGGCTCTGGAAGCCGCCTTCGCCGACAAAACCGCCGTCGTCGGCACGGTCACTGAGGTCATCAAGGGCGGTCTTTCGGTGGACATCGGCGTCCGCGCCTTCATGCCCGGCTCGCGCAGCGGCGCCAAAGACGCGGCGGAGATGGAAAAGCTTGTCGGCACGGAGATCAACTGCCGCATCACCAAGCTCGACGTCACCGACGAAAACGTCGTCGTGGATCGCCGCATCGTCCTCGAAGAGCAGGCCCGCGGCGTCACCGCAGCCCGCCGTGAGGCGCTCAAAGAGGGCGACACCATCACCGGCACCGTCCGCACGCTCATGCCCTACGGCGCATTCATCGACCTGGGCGGCATCGACGGCCTCCTCCACGTCAGCGACATCAGCCACACCCGCGTCACCAAGCCGGAGGACGTACTCACCATCGGCCAGGAGCTCGAACTCCGCATCCTCAAGATCGATCCTGAAACCAAAAAGCTCTCCCTCGGTCTCAAGCAGCTTCAACCGGAGCCCTGGCAAACCGCGCCCGACCGCCTCAAAGTTGGCGAGCGCATCACCGGCACGGTCACCCGCATCGCCGACTTCGGCGCCTTTATCGAGATCGAACCGGGCGTCGAAGGCCTGCTCCACATCTCCGAAATGTCTTACGGCCGCAAGCTGCGCCACCCCAGCGACCTCGTCCGCCAGGGCGACCGCGTGGAGACCGTCATCCTGGCCATCGAACCCGAGAAGCGCCGCATCTCGCTCGGCCTCAAGCAAACCCTCGCCGACCCCTGGTCCGAGGTCCAGCGCAACTTCCCCGTCGGTTCGCAAATCGAAGGCCCCGTCACCAAGCTGATGAACTTCGGCGCCTTTGTGCAACTGGCCGACGGCATCGAGGGCCTGGTCCACGTCAGCGAAATCAGCGCCGAAAAGCGCATCAACCACCCCCAGGACGTGCTCCGCGCCGGCCAGATCGTCAAGGCGCAGGTGCTGGCCATCGACACGGAAAAGCGCCAGATCAAGCTCAGCATGAAGCAGCTCATCCCCACCGAGATCGACGAGTACATCGCCGAGCACAAGGTGGGCGACATGGTCAGCGGCCGAGTCATCGAGCAGTCGCCCTCGCTGATCCACGTCGAGCTAGGCGACGGCATCCGCGGTACTTGCCGTACGGGCGGAGCGCCTTCGGCAAAGGCGGAGGCGCCTGCCTCAGTCGCGCCTGGAGCCAAACTTGACCTCTCTTCGCTCTCTTCGCAACTCAAGAGCCGCTGGAAGGGCAACACCCCCGCCGTCCATGTCAAGCACGAGCGCCTAAGCGAAGGCCAGATCAGAAGCTTCAAAATCACCAAGCTCAATGCGGACGCCAAGCAGATCGAAGTAGAGCTGGCGTAGCAATTTTTAGTAGTCTTCCTGATTCAAACGGGGTGCCCCAGGTCCCGATTTTGGGACCTGGGATCCATTTGAACTCGTAATTCAGTTGGTCTCGCCGCTGGCGCCCCACCCCTTCGCCCGCTCCACGGCCCGCTGCCACAGCCCGCGCCGTTCGGCTCGCTCGCTGGCGCTCATCCGCGCTTCAAAGCGCATGTCGCCGCCGCGCTTCGAGCGCAGCGCATCCGGATTCGACCAGAAGCCCACGGCCAGCCCAGCCAGATAAGCCGCGCCCAGCGCCGTCGTCTCCGTCACTTGCGGACGCACCACCGGCACGCCCAGCACATCCGCCTGGAACTGCATCAGCAGATTATTCACCGCCGCGCCGCCATCCACGCGCAAGGCCGCCAGCGGCGTCGTCTCACTCTGGACCGCCTCCAGCACATCGGCCACCTGAAAGGCGATGCTCTCAAGAGCCGCCCGCGCAATCTGACCCGGCGAGGTGTCGCGCCGGAGGCCGATCAACATTCCGCTGGCGTGCGGGTCCCAGTGCGGCGCGCCCAGCCCCACAAAGGCCGGCACAAAGACCACCCCGCCCGCATCCGGCACGCTCTCCGCCAGCGCCTCCACTTCGGACGACGCGCCAATCAGCCGCAGATTATCGCGCAGCCATTGCACCACCGCGCCGCCGATAAAGATGCTCCCCTCCAGCGCATACTCCAGCCTGTGCTCGGCGCTGGCGGCAAGCGTGGTAATCAGCCGGTGCCTGGAGCGGATAAATCCCGTGCCGTTGCCGCCGGCGCCCGTCCCGATATTTTGCAGCAGGAAGCAGCCGGTACCGTAAGTGTTCTTGGCCTCGCCCGCCCGCCAGCACAACTGCCCAAAAAGCGCCGCCTGCTGATCCCCGGCGATGCCCGCAATCTCCACGCCGCCCAGGCCCAGCGTTGTCGTCACCTGGCCCACGCGCTGGCTTGACCACACCACCTCCGGCAGCAGGCTCGCCGGAATCTTGAACAACCGCAGCAGCTCCTCGTCCCACGCGCCGGTCACAATATTGAAGAGTAGCGTCCGCGAGGCATTGGTCACATCCGTCACGTGCCGCGCGCCGCTGGTCAAGTGCCAGATCAGCCAACTATCCACCGTGCCAAAGGCCAGCTCGCCCCGCTCGGCCCGCGTCCGCGCACCAGGAACATTGTCCAGAATCCAGGCCACCTTGGTCGCCGAAAAGTACGGGTCCAGCACCAGCCCGGTCTTGGCAGCAACCTCTTCCTCCGCCCCACTCTCAACCAAAACTCCACACAGCGAAGCCGTCCGCCGGTCCTGCCAAACAATCGCCGGATAGATCGCCTTGCCGGTCTTCCGATCCCAAACAATCACCGTCTCGCGCTGATTGGTGATACCAATGGCTGCAATGTCTTTGGGTAGCGCCCCGGCCCGTCCCAGAGCCTCCACCGCGCAAGCAAGCTGGCTGGTCAGGATCTCCGTCGGGTCATGCTCCACCCACCCCGCCTGCGGATAGAACTGCGCAAACTCATGCTGCGCCACGGCGGCAATCCCGCCCGCCTCATCAAAGAGAATCGCGCGCGAGCTGGTCGTCCCCTGATCCAGTGCAAGAATGTAGGCCATCGGTGTCGTCTCCGTCTCAGGAAACCAGTCAATCACGCCGGGGCGGGTAACGGCAAGACAACCCACTGTGGGTGCCCCCGATCTCTCGCTTGTTCGGGACCGGGGAGGAGGAACTGAAATCCCCGGACTCAATATCGGGATCGGAGCTAGCCGTTCAACCAACCCGATGATTCTAAAGGAATCCAAGACCTCTGATAATGGCCGGAACGATTATATTTTCAATGGGTTGTAAGATGAACATATCAACCAGGAAAAACAAGGGCATTAGCAGTAAATATATTCCAGCTATCCGCTTGGCAGGCACTTTGTGTATATAGGACAACCAACGCAGCAAATAATACGATGTCATGACTGCGAACAGGAAACCAACCACAAGACCCGCTATGATTTCTGTCTTTAGGATATTCGAATATGCGTCGAAGTTAAATTGATCATCATTTTTCAGCCAGTTAGGACCGACGATAAATTGCACCGGCATCAAGCATATTACGCCTATCGGTATTACTATTCCTCCCATGTATAAAATACTTGCAAAAGTCTGCCTGAATGTTCCTTTCCCTTTAGAAGCCTTACAGCACAGATGCGTATAAACTCCGTTTTTACTATTACCGACCAGAAAGATCAACAAGAATTGCCATTTGGTTATGACAACATGAGTAACCATCATTTCCGGAATGGTAAGCAAAAATGAAATAGAAATACTATAAATGAAGAACAGAAAAGCGTCGTTCAACATGATCTTCGGATCAACTGGACGCTCCTGAATAAATTTTCTTGGCCCGCGAAAAAAGATAAGTATCATCCTATTGAAGACTGGAAAACTATGAACGATGGAACGGAGAGTAATTCCTCCAGCCAACGAGCCGCTGAGTGATTCTTCCCGTTGAACGATGTTATCCAATTGTTTCCTCAATCAAGACAATTGTAGAATTATAACACGGGTGCTCCGCAATTCCGCAGTTTCATTGCGGATGGGTGGTTTCCATAAATCCCGCACCGTATCCACCGGCGCCATCCGCCTATCTGCTTTCGAGCTTCGGAGGAACTGCGCCACGAATCAGTAGCCACAGCATGAAGACCATCTCTACCAGTTGTACAGGATTCATCCATCGGGCGACAACATCTGCGAGAGTCGGCACGACGAGGGAAGCAAAGCTGTTTGCCAGGTAGGCAAAACAGCCGGCTATCAACAGAATTCCCAGCAGCTTCGGAATGAAGCCAGATCGGTACACCAGCAAGCCAAGCGGAAAGAGCCACAACCCCCAGAAAATCCCTGCGAGATCGTATCCGGCGCCGCGGAGGTCTAAGAAGAAGCGCATCCAAGCGATGCGCTGTGACTCGTCCACGACGGAAAGAAGATTCGAACCGCGCGCCAGAAGCAACGCTGCGAACGAGTTTAACTCGTTGACGAACGCAATCGGGACCGGAACCGTAATCAGGATCACCATGGATGCGGCATACCGCCTGTCCACGCCCTTGAGAAGTTGGTACAGGGCAAGCGCCACGATAATAAAGCTGGCCTGGCCAATGAGACTTGCGAAGATACCCCCGCGAAATAGAAGTTCATGCGCCGCTATGTTGTGTGCCGTCGCGACGGGATTGCCACGAACAAAAAGTTTGCTTGGTACATAGAGCAGGGCGAAAAAGCCGGGGATCGATCCCATTAGATAAAGAAGACCGGCAGTCCGCCCAGGATTTCGTGTGAATATCATTTCTGCTCCTCGTCTGCTTGACCATGATACGACGCACGGCGGTATGCGGTTCCAGGTGGCGGGTGGCCCCGGTCTCTAACCATTCTGAGGGTGCCCCCGGTCCCTCGCAGTTGGGGACCGGGGAGGTAAGCAGAAACGGGAATTTTCAGCCCAATGCACACCCATCGAAGAGATGAACCGGCGACTAGAGGTTTAAGATAGACCCATCATGCTCGACGCAGCAAGCCAATCCGAAGCTGTTCAATTACGCGGGTCGGTGCTGGTGCTGCTGCAGTTTGATGTCTGCGAGGCCATTCGGCTCGATCAACTGCAAGAGCTGGTCAGCGCCCGCAAAATCGCCAAGCCCAGCCTGAAGCATCCCGCGCCGGGCTACGTGCGCTACCAAAGGCCGCCTGTGGTGGTGCCCGCCGAGCCGCTGGTGCTGGAGAGCGGCGAGAGCCTGCAGAGCGAGATCAAGTACTACGACTACGGCGTGCTCAGCGTGGTCTTCGAGCTTCCTTTTGCCGGCGACTGGGAGAGGCTGGCCGGCCTGGCCAGCCGCTGGGTGTGGGACGTAGACTTTGCCGCCAAGGCCGCGGCCATCGTCCGCGCCAGCCTCAAGCGCGCCGCCCCGGCGCTCATCAAGCCATACGACGAGTGGCTCAGCGAAGACTACTTTATCTTTCATGTACGCGAGATTGCCGGCTCGCCGACGGTGACCGAGCTGATTCAAAAACATGGCGCGCGCATCGCCCAGGTGGTGCGCGGAGATACCGGCCAACTGGCCGAGAGCGAGTGCAACGAAGTGTTGCAATCGCGCATATCCTATTACGCCAACGATCTCGCGGTGATCGGCTGGAACGCGGCCTTCCTCTATGACAGCACCGCGGGCGCGGAGATGGCCGTGGAGTTACTGGAGTACGCTAACTCGCAGTTGCTGGAATTCCGTTACTACGACGATCTGCTGACCGAAGAACTGGAGCGCGTTTACCTGCTGTTGGATAAAGGCACGGGCATGCTGGCGCGGTGGCGTCTGGCTAACTCAGCCACGCAGTTGCATACTGTGCTGCTGGATGTGGCGGAGCTGACCGAGCACGCCGACAACGCCATCAAATTCCTGAGCGATATGTTCGCCGCGCGCCTCTACAAGCTCGCCGCACTGAAGGTCGGCGTGCCCGACTACAAAGATCTCGTCACGCGCAAGGTTCGCACCGCCGAAGAACTTTATCGCTTCATGGTGGATCAGTTCAATCAGAGCCGCGCATTTTTTATGGAGCTGACGGTCGTCATTATCCTGGTGATCGAGATCATTTATATGTTTTATGGCAAGATGTTTTAGCGGCTTGCAGTCGGCGAAACACCGCGCGCAATTGAGCACCTTGCGCATCGCATGCAACGCCGGCGGAATCTCATCCCCGCGCGAGACAGGCCCATGGCCGCCGACAATAAATGCAGGCTTGAGCGCCTCTATCCGCTCCAGCGAATCAAGCCATTGCCTCCAATCGTCCACACCTCCCGCGTCCAGATTCGGAAGATACTCGCGCACCACGCAATCACCGGTGTAAACGACTCCATCGCGCGGAATCCATACAGATAGATTGGTCCGTGTGTGTCCGGGCGTGAAAAGAATTTCCGCCTTCAATCCACCCAGATCAAAGGTCGTCTCGTTATGAACCCCGCAATTTGGATTGGTCAGATTCGTTTGATAGAAAAACGCATTCGCCTCATGCCGCGCACGGCGCGCAGTTGATGGAATCGCATCATTGAACTCGGCAATCTCTGCTTGAAATTCTTCCGTCGTGCGCATACATGCCGCATGGCCCCACACATCAATCCCTTGCGCGCGCAGGTATCCATTGCCGCCGATATGATCAAAGTGCTTCTCGGTGTTGATTGCTCGCAGCGAGTTTCCCGGACGCGCCGCGCTTGCGTAACCATGAACGGTCTGCGCGGCCAGTGTGTTACCGCCCGTGTCCACGATCAAGGTCATCGCATCGCCGATAATAAATCCCGCATTCACGCACCAGGGAGATGAATACCCCAGGCCGGTAACTGCATAGCAATGATCTGTTAGCCGCATATCGATAGATTATCGCGTTTCTCAAGAATGCGCGTCGAAAAAAATCACATCATCATGTTGCAGCAGCATGAATATCGACGCGCGTATTCACTGAATGGATGCGTGCGTCGCGCCGAAGGGTAGCAATGAATGCAAATTCCCTGTATCATAATAATGATGCCCCGCGGAAATGGCGGCGAATCCAACGAAACCCCCAACGAAGGAGACTGAAATGGCAGATACAACCAAGAAAACCAAGGCCCCCGCAAAGCCGCGCAAAACAGCGGCAAAGAAAGAGAAGGTTGCTCAGCCTGTTCGCGTGGCCCTTCCATCACGCGCTGAGATTGAGCAACTGGCACGTCAATACTGGGCGCAGCGAGGCTACACCGATGGATATGCCGAGCAAGACTGGCTGCGCGCTGAGCAGGAACTGCTGCAAATGGCCTCCTGATATCAGAGCATTATTTTTGAGTTATTACTAACTCGCCATGCCGAAAGCGCGGGATAAGTATGTAACTCGGAATAGGGCAGAGCTCGCATTCATGCGGGATGTGAGTTCTGCCGCTCAAAATCAAAATGAACGCTGAACCAAACTGCCGCCCGCGGCTTCCATCAAGATGCAGAATGCCTGTGCCTCAGTGGAAGGACCGGGTCGGTCAAAGTTGGGCGCGCCGCAAGCGCCCTGCACATAGCCGTCAACATCCATCTTGGCGCGTGCCGCCGCGCGCATACTGTCAGCGCGCGCCCGATAACTCGCGGGCAGCCACTGGCTTGAGATGCCTTCGTAGATCGCGAAGGCCAGCATCTGCGCCAGATTCGTTTCCACAAAGCTTTCCGGCTGATCCACTACATTATGAAAGAGTCCGTCCGCGCGCTGATAAGTCATACATCCATCAATGATCTCGCGCGCAAAGGATGCAATATGCGCCCGATCTTTGGCGCGTTCGCTCGGCAGGCTGCGCCAGACGCGTGCCAAACCCGCCGCTGCCCAGCCGTTGCCACCACCCCAGAAGTTACCGTCTGATACTGACCGCTTGCCGTCATCCCAAATATGCGCCAGCAGTTTCTTCTTCGGATTCCACAGCCTCTCGCGGTAGCCCTCAATCTGTTGAAGCGCTTCGTCGTAATAGCCCATCGCCGCCAGAAACGGCGGAGCGCAGTTCAAGCCGTCAGACCACATCTCCGGCGCATGGAATGTGTGATACAAAATGCCAACCGCATTGCGCGGCGCGCCTTTCAAAATCCAGTTGAGCAGCCCGTCCACTGCCTCGCGAATCCGCGCATCATTGCTCCACTCGGCAGCCTTCGCGTAAGCCACGCCGCCCATCGCGGGATCAGTCGGGCTGCCGGAGATCACCACGCCCAGCCGACCGTCCGGCGCGCGCTGCACCATGGCAGCCTTGGTCAGCAGAATCACGCTTTGCCGGTCGCCGATCTCCAGCATCGCCTGTGCCAGAATGCCCTGCTCCCAATCGCGCCGCTGCATGGCCATCGCCGCCGCTTTGGCCTTTTCAATGCGTTGCGCGCTCTCGGAGTTAGGCGTGTTTACCGGCCCTCTGACCGCCTGCCCCATCGCTCCGGGAAGCACAGCGAGCGGCGCACTGATCGCAGCAGCGGATTGCAAAAATGATCGGCGATTCATAACTACCCTCGAAGATATTTCAGTTTCATGTTATTGCATCGCAGCAGTGACGGATTCTTGGCCTTCAATAAATGATTAGAGGTCGCGCCCCCATGCTTCCACTTCAATCAAACTGCACCATTTTGTGGAGTCCGCAGGAACTAGCTTCGCAATGCGAAACCATGTAACTCTTCGCTGTGGAAATTTGAACTCCTGCAAACTGGCCGAATCAGTTATCTGAATCGAAAGCCGGCTTCCATCGGAAAACTCAATCTCCGCGCTCTTCCAATAACTGTCATGAGGGAAATCGGCGCGGTTCATCAGGCCAATCTTGTCCAGCTCAACGGGGCGGCCAAACTCCAGCTTCCACCATACGTCGAGCCGCTGCTCAGGCCCCCACGATTGATAAGGCCAAACGCCGTGATGACCGTTCTGCTTTGCGCCGTCGATTGCATTGCGCGCGGCAAAGTCAAAGAGGTTCCGCGCATAACTATTAGTGCTGCTATGTGGAAATGCCCGCGCGGGCATCTCTTCCGGCAGCCAAGCATCGCATGGATTCAAAGCCAGATTCCGGTAGCTGTTCCGCTCGCGATGGGTGAAGGCGCGCGCCTCGATGCGATGTGTCCTTCCGGCAAAGCTCTCCGGCGGATAAGCGCTCCCCGTCTGCTGTTCCGCGCGGCCATAGGGAACCATAAAATCAAACTGACCATGCGAGAAATCCGGAAGATACAGCAGGCACTCGGAAAAATTCTGATCCAGCCGCACAGCGATGCGCCGCGAACCACGCAGCACAATATGATCGCCCGGCTGATATTCATGATCGAAGTCAAGTGTGATGGAGGATGAATCACCCGCACCGCTATTGGCGATTGTAACTCCATTCTTGTCCAGAACAGAAATCTGAAATGCCATTTTCCCCGTTGCATGCATCTGTCCTGCTGTCAATGGAGACAAGCTGATGGATACAAGAGCACTAACTAATGCTCTTAAGAGCAGATCCTTTCTAGTAACCATCAGTCCTCCGTGATGCCAAATTTAACTAATCGCTTGGTGCCCCAGGTCCGGATTTTCGGACCTTGGATGCTATGAATCTTATGCGAGCGATTAGCGAGCGTCTGCCCCACCGCAGGTGGCCGGGTGCCCCAGGTCTCGACTTTGAGACCTGGGAAACTCATGAACTAACTGTGAGCGACCAGCGAGCGTCTGCCCCATCATAGATGGCGCTGGTGGTTAGTTGTTCGCCTTCTGCGCCACCAGCATCGACTCCAGAATCTGATCCGACACATCCTTGACCGCGGCCGGCGAGTGCGCCAGAAAGAGCGTGTTCGTCTTGTCGCTTTCGCCAATCGACTTCAGCGTGTCAAAGTACTGCGTCACCAGCACCAATTGCATCACCTCGCGCGACGACGCGCCTTCGACGGCCTTCTGGAATTGCTCGACGGAATTCTGCAAGCCTTCGATGATTGCCTTGCGCTGATTGGCGATGCCCTGCCCTTGTAGCGCCTTGCTCTCGGCCTCTGCCTCGGCCTTCTTGACCACCAGAATCTTCTCCGCCTCGCCGCGCGCATTGGCGGCCACCTGCTCGCGCTGCGCGGCGTTGATGTCGTTCATCGCCGACTTCACCTTCTGGTCGGGCACGATATCAGTGACGAGGACGTTGACAATCTCAAAGCCGAAGGTGGCCATGTCTGCGTCCAGTTCCTGCTTGACCGCCGCGGCAATCGACGACTGCGAGGCGAAGACCTCATCCAGCGTCATGCCCGGAACATGGCCCAGAATCACCTGTTCCACATAACTCTTGATCTGCGCCGTAGGATCGGAGAGTTTATAGAACGCGTCGTAAACCTTCTCCGGGCGCACGCGATTCTGCACCGAGATAGGGATGGTGACAAATACGTTGTCCTTGGTTTTGGTCTCCATGGTGAGCGAGATCTGACTGACGCGCAGGCTGACCACGCCGGCCACGCTGTCAAAGAACGGCAACTTCCAGTTCAAGCCGGGAGTGGCAACCCGCTTGAACTCGCCGAAGTGTGTGATGACGGCCACTTCCGCCGTGTTGACGGTGAAGAAACTGCTCAAGAAAACAATCAGGACAATGAGAGTCAAAACTCCCACGGGAATCAGAACGAGCGGGTCCATGCAAAGCCTCCGTTGTCTTTTTTAGAACAACGGAGGAATTATACAGGAGCGGGATGAAGGCTCGATTAGTGGGAGAATCTGTGATTGGGTTCTGAATAGACGGGATAAGTTACCGTCCCAGATAGGCACGGTACTGCGTTTCAATAACTCCGGCGGCGCGGGCCAGCGCCAGCTTGGCCAGGTTGTATTGATAGAGGCTCTCCACCAGATTGCTCTCAGCCGAGGCCAGCGCGGCTTGTGCGGTGACCAGCGGCAGGTTGTCGTCCACGCCGGCGCTGACGCGGTCGCTCTCGTCGGAGAGTGCGCGCGCGGCCAAATCAACACTGGAGCGCGCAACCTGAACCAGCTTGTTGGCCGCCGTCACATCCAGCAGCGCCGAGCGCACCTGAAAGTCAATCTTGCCGTGCAGATCGTCCAACTGGGCGCGAACCGCCTCCATTTGCGCCTGAGCGGCCTCCGCATCGCCGCGCAGTTTGGCCTCGTGGAAGACCGGCAAAGTGAGCGTACCGACGGCGGCAAAGTTGCCGTGCGAGCCCACGCCGCTGACCTGGCTGACGCCGTAATAGCCGCCAAAACTCAGGCTGGGCAGCCGCTGGCTGCGATAAGCCGCATGAATAGCCTTCATCTCAACGGCCTGATTCTGCAGCGTCTGGTAATCCTGGCGGCTGCGATAAGCCAGCGCGCGCAGCTCATCCAGCGTTTGCGCGGCCAAGTCGCTATAGGGTGCCTGATCGCTGAGAGCCACGCGCTGGCCGGGGTCAATGCCGATCTCGCGCTTG
>CAZXVX010000107.1:0-11827 GCA_964644105.1 uncultured Occallatibacter sp.
GCGCGCGGGCCAACCCTTCAATGACGAATACTATGCCGGTATATCGTCCGCGCATGTCGGCACGCTGACCTTCGGTCGTCAGCGCGCTCTCGGCACCGATGCGATGCTCCTTTACGATCCGGCAGGCGGCTCCTATGCCTTTTCCTACATCGGGTATAACGGCACGATGGCCGGCGGCGGCGACACCGAGGACTCCCGCTGGGACAATGCAGTAAAGTATCGCCTGACCTATGGCCCTGCCCATTTCGGAGCGATGTATAAATTCGCCGACGGTTCTGGCGGTTGTTACTCGACCGCTGCCGCTGCCGGCAACTCCTGGACTGCCGCCACCTGCACGCCAGAAACGGCGCATAACAACGCCTATGGATTCGACCTTGGTGGAAAGCACGACAAGTTCTCGGCCGACCTCGTCTTCCAGCATTATAATGATGCAATTAGTGTATTGAACCCCTTGCAAGGGCCTCAAAGCCAGAGCGGGGGGGCTCAACTTCAGTCAACTGAAGACAGCATCGATACAACCTATATCAGCGGAACCAATCTGATTAGCACCGACAACACTCTCTACGGCATTGTGACCGATAACAACGCTATGATGGCTGCTGTTAAGTATTCATTAGACACGATCAAGGTTTTTGCAGGCTACGAATATATCTGGCAAAACAACCCGGCAAATCCGCTGGGGGTTGGCGCATCGGATCAGGGAGGTTACTTCCTGAGCGGAGTCGAGGACAACAATCTTGATTCTGAAAAGCTGGTCAATATCTGGTGGACGGGCGCGAAGTACACTTATCGTAAAAAAACTGATGTTACCTTCGCCTGGTATCAACAGCGTCAAAACGATTTTCGTATTCCGTCAACTTGCTCGACCAACCCTGCTATCGGCAATATGCGCGCCTCCTGCGCGGGCACACTCAACGAGGGATCATTCTATTTGGATCATCACTTTACCAAACGCTTTGACTCGTACGCCGGAGTTGCGTATTCCTTTGTGAGCGGCGGTATGGACATCGCCATTCCTCACGGCCCCGGTGTTCCTTATAAATCCGACAACAACCTTGCTCCGACAGTGGGCAGCCGTTTCGCGTTCTAATCATCTCCACGCCGGGTTTAGTCAGGAGTCCGGCGTGGGTCAATTTCTTACTGGATGGTTTGAATGAATAGATTTGAAACCGAATTCTGATGTTGGAGGAAATCGAATGTCGTTCAGCAGATTCGCTGTGCTTGTAATGCTCACGGTCACGCTCTGCGTGCGCACTGGTTTGGCGCAGACAGAACTGACGATTTCGGCAGCGGCCAGCCTCAAAGATGTTGTTGTCGAGATTGAAACAGTTTATCAGCGGAGTCATGCAAAGATAACATTCGCCAATAATCTGGGATCTTCTGGAACCCTGGCGGCGCAGATCGTTCAAGGAGCGCCGGTGGATTTGTTTATTTCCGCGGCTACTGGACCGATGGATGAGGTGGAAAAGAATGGGCTGATTATTGCCGGAACACGGCGCAATCTACTGCGCAATACGCTAGTTTTGATTGCACCGCTTGATTCCAGGCTGAGAGATTTTCATGGACTCACGGACAAATCTGTCCGCATCCTAGCTTTGGGCGATCCCGCGAGCGTTCCGGCTGGGCATTATGGAAGTCAGACCCTGACAGAGCTTCATCTGATCGATACACTCAAAACAAAGTTCGCACTGGCCAAGGATGTTCGCCAGGTTCTGACCTATGTCGAAACAGGCAATGCCGACGCTGGTATTGTCTATGCAACCGATGCGATGACATCGGGAAGAGTTCGCGTCGTAGCCGTGGCTCCCGAATCGTCTCACGATGCAATCATTTATCCAGCCGCAGTGATTGTAGGCGGGCATAAAGTTGCGGCGGCGAGCCAGTTCCTTGAGTTCCTAAACAGCTCAGAAGCTCATACGATCTTCAGGAAGCACGGGTTTACAATAGCAGCACAGTGACTCCGCAGATTGATCTATCGCCACTTATTGTCTCGCTGGCTACCACCTGCGCGGCCACGATCGCCACGTTCTTTCTTGGTTTATTGACGGCAAGAAGCATATACTGCATGGGCAGTGTCCGGCGTACGTGGAGCATACGAGCTTGGATCGATGGCATTCTGACACTGCCGCTGGTTTTGCCGCCCACTGTGGTTGGTTTTATCCTGCTCGTGATCTTTGGGCGGCGCAGTTTGATCGGCCATGCGTTGGAAAACATCGGCATCACGATTGTCTTCTCCTGGCCAGCAACCGTTATCGCAGCTACAGTCGTGGCCTTCCCGCTCATGTATCGCACGACACTGGGCGCCTTTGAACAGGTGAATCGGAATTACCTTGATGCCGCACGCACGCTCGGCGCCTCCGAACGCATTGTCTTCCGTAGAGTTCTGCTGCCGTTAGCCGCGCCCGGAGTCCTCGCCGGAACGGTCCTTGCCTTTGCGCGCGCACTGGGTGAGTTCGGTGCAACGATGATGCTTGCCGGAAACATTCCCGGGCGCACGCAGACGATGCCAATCGCGATCTTCTCCGCGGCCGAGAGTGGCGATATGCGCGCTGCCTATCTCTGGGTTGGCCTGATCGTATTGCTGTCACTGGCGATGATTCATCTGCTCAATAGGCAAAGCAAAACAAAAAGGCCTTCATCGAATAAAATCGCCGCTGCGTTGTCACCAGACTCTGCGCCGCTTATTGTGGCGCAGATGCAATCGGATTCATCATCATCTCCCTCGAATCTCGAAATCGCAGTTTCAAAGCGCCTGGAACATTTCAATCTGAATGTGAGCTTCAACTCAAGCCGGGGAGCGATGGGACTGTTGGGCGCATCAGGCGCGGGCAAATCCATGACGCTGCGCATGATCGCCGGCGTTATCCAGCCAGACAGTGGGCGCATCGCGCTGAATGGGCGTCTACTGTTCGATAGCGCGACTCATGTGAATATTGCGCCTGCTCGCAGAAAGATCGGCGTGGTCTTTCAAGACTACGCGCTTTTTCCGAGGATGACGGTGGCAGAAAATGTCGGCTTTGGATTGAGCGAGCTCTCAGAGATCGAGAGGAGAAAGCGCGTCGATCAACAGCTTGAACGGATGCGAATTACTGAACTGGCCGACCGATACCCTGACGAGATCTCCGGCGGACAACGTCAGCGCGTAGCAATCGCGCGATGCATGGCGATTGAGCCTGACGCTTTGCTCTTTGATGAACCTTTTGCCGCGCTTGATCCCCATCTGCGGCGGCAGATGGAAGAGCAGTTGCGCGAGACACTCGCCGATTTCAAAGGCGCGGTGGTCTTTGTGACGCACGATATGGAGGAGGCATTTCGTTTTTGCAACGATTTACTGGTATTGGATAGTGGCCGTGTGATTGCCAGCGGACCGAAGCATCAGCTCTTCGAGCGGCCTCAAACCGTCGTAGCTGCACGACTGACCGGCTGCAAGAATATCGCTCTTGCTCGTCGAGTGGATTCTAACGTTATCGCAGTAGACACGTGGAACTGCAAGTTGCAAACGTCCACAGGCGTTCCGAATGCGTTGACCCATGTTGGAATTCGCTCACATCAAATTTCGTTCAACTCCGCCTCGGATGGAGCAAACACTTTTGCTTGCTGGCTGCTTTCAACCAGTGAAGCTCCGCATGAGATGACGCTCTACCTGCGCTTGCACGCAGCACCCGCAGCAGGTGATCCGCCTCACTTGCAGGCCGACGTGCCGAAGGAAACCTGGCGTGCGCTCAGCACCCAGGCACAGCCGTGGCAGGTGAGATTAGATCCCGCAAGGCTTTTGTTGCTGGAAGGATAGAACCCCGTGGCGTGGCTGTATTGACTTGATTGCGGAAGAACTCAGAGGCGGGCTATCCCGCATATGAACGCTTTCTTTATGCGGTCTTCATTGACCGAGCATGAAATCTCTGCCAAAATATGGCTACAAACCAGAGCGGACGTAGAGACACTGCTTTTGGCACTCGATACCAAATCGGCGGCAGAATTCTGATTTTATTTTTCCGCAAGCCAGATTCGCATTGCAACATCAGTCAACTCTCATTTGCTTTTGCTGGAAGGGAGGCGAACGTGTCGAACCAGAACGAAGCCCCCACACCAGCGCGCGCCATGCAGTCGAGTAGTCGCGCGAATTCCGCATTGATGGGGATTTTTGAAATCTCGAAAGTGCTCACGCGCCCGGCTCGAATTGAAGTGGCGCTTTCTGGAGTCATCAATCTTCTCGCCAGTTTTTTGGATATGAACAACGGACTGATTGCTCTTCTTGATGAGGAGAATCGGACTTCGATGGTGGTTGGCGCTGGATGGAGCGAGGCCACGGCGAGAGAGCATTTTGAGCGGCTTCCCGAACAGGCAGTGGGACAAATTGTTGTGTCGGGTATGCCGTTGGTGGTGCGTGACATTGCTGAAAGTCCTCTCTTCGGGGATTGGAGCGAATTGAACTCAGGCGATTCTTCGATGGAGAGATCGTTCGTAGGCGTTCCCATCAAAGGGGAAAACCGGACACTCGGCACCATCATGATTGAGCGCCTTGATGGAAACTCATCACCACATACACTGGATGAGGATGTGCGTTTTCTTTCCATGGTTGCCAACCTCGTGGCGCAGAATGTGGCATTGCAAACTCTGGTGGCTCGAGATCGCGAACGGCTGATGACCGATCGCCATCGACTTGAGAAAGAACTGGAACAGCGCTCTGAATCCAGTCAGGCGGGAATCGATTGGATCATTGGCGAAAGCGCGGCCATTCGCGATGTGGTAGAGAAGATACAGCAGGTCGCGCGATGTAATCTTCCCGTTCTGCTTTGCGGAGAATCCGGCACTGGAAAGGAACTGTTTGCGCGCGCCATACATGAATATTCTCCGCGCAGCCAGAAGCCATATATTCGTTTGAATTGCGCGGCGCTCTCTGAAACAGTATTGGAGTCGGAGTTGTTTGGCCATGAGCGCGGTGCCTTCACCGGCGCAGTCGGATTGCGCAAGGGGCGCTTTGAGATGGCCGACGGAGGTACTCTTTTTCTCGATGAAATCGGAGAGATCTCAGGAGCATTTCAAGCCAAGTTGCTGCGCGTCTTGCAGGAAGGGGAGTTTGAGCGCGTCGGCGGAAGCCGCACCATCAAGGTCGATGTGCGACTGGTGGCAGCGACCAATCGCAACCTGGAAGCCGCAGTCCTAGCGGGCCAATTTCGCTCCGATCTGTATTATCGCATCAGTGTTGTGCCTATCTTTCTTCCACCGCTACGGGAGCGGCGCGAAGATGTTGGAATGCTTGCCAAAGAATTTCTAAGGCGTTTCAACGACGAGCATGGAGTCTCGCTTACGCTTTCAAAGCGCGCCATGGATGTGCTGACGGCTTGTGATTTTCCGGGCAATGTGCGCGAACTGGAGAGCTGTGTGAAGCGCACGGCTGCATTGGCGAAAAATTCTGTCATTGTTGTGGAGGATTTTGCCTGTAGTCACGACAGTTGCCTCTCGCTCGTAATGGGCAAATCGATGAACAAGATACAGCAGAACGCTGGATATGTGCCTCTTCCCGTAGTCTCACCGAAACAAGAACGTTCCTGGGCTGTGCGAAAAATTGCCGAACCGGACACCAACGCAGTGAATACACTTCCTGAGTACAGTAATCCCACGGAGACTTTGAGTAGCACTGAGGACGCGGATGAACGCAAACGCCTGATCGATGCCATGGAGAAATCCGGCTGGGTTCAAGCCAAGGCAGCGCGGATGCTCGGCCTTACAGCACGGCAAATGGGCTACGCGTTGCGCAAGCATAAAGTGGAGATCAAGCGCTTCTGAACCCTCCGTTCATTGAGCTAATCTGCATCTTAATCAACCAATATTATTGAGTTATTGGATTGTGTGCGCTCAATTTGCCTATGGATGCTTTGCGACAATTCCTCCTTGCTTTGCAATGAATGTCGCGATTGCGACACAAACATAATTTCCATAAATCCCGTCCTATCTGCAATATCCATTTTGGCGTCTGAGTTGCAATAGATCCTTGTGTCACCCGCAGTCAGGGGTACTCCAACACCAGGAGAATGCAATGGGGCTTGGCACGCGAAAGACCGTCGAACAATTGGTCGTGATGCAACCGTCCTTCTCCGGTGGCGGAGAAGCAGGATGTGCGTCAAAGAGCGGCAGCGGAAAATCCAGTTGCGGGTCTGCCGCGGGACAAGGCGATCTCTCACCCGAAGTGTGGGCGAAAGTAAAAAATCATCCCTGCTACAGCGAAGAAGCGCATCACCATTATGCGCGTATGCATGTGGCCGTCGCGCCAGCTTGCAACATTCAATGCAACTACTGCAACCGCAAATACGACTGCTCGAATGAATCGCGGCCCGGTGTTGTGAGCGAGCGATTATCGCCAGAGTTGGCAGCCAGAAAAGTACTCGCTGTCGCATCGAACATTCCGCAGATGACCGTACTCGGCATTGCCGGTCCCGGCGATCCGCTGGCGAATCCCGACAGAACCTTCAGGACATTTGAGCTTGTGACAAAAACGGCTCCGGATATTAAGCTCTGCCTCTCGACCAATGGCCTGATGCTGCCCGATTATATCGACAAGATTCAGGCCCTCAATATCGATCATGTAACGATCACCATCAATATGATCGATCCCGAGATTGGAGCAAAGATTTATCCTTGGATTTTTTATAACAAGAAACGCTACGAGGGCGTGGAGGCAGCACAAATATTGAGTGAACGTCAACTATTGGGCCTGGAGATGCTGACCGCGCGCGGAATTCTTTGCAAGGTCAATTCAGTGATGATTCCGGGCGTCAATGATCGGCATCTGGTGAATGTCAATCAGGCGGTCAAGTCGCGCGGCGCGTTTCTGCATAACATCATGCCCTTGATTTCAGCGCCTGAACATGGAACCGTTTTTGGACTCGCTGGACTGCGCGGTCCTACAGCGCAGGAGTTGAAGGCCTTACAAGATTCCTGCGAAGGCGAGATAAAGATGATGCGCCATTGCCGCCAATGCCGCGCCGATGCGGTCGGCCTTCTGGGCGAGGATCGCAGTAATGAATTCACAACGGAAAAAGTAAAGGAGATGGAGGTTCGCTACGACATTGAATTGCGCCAAGCCTATCAGGAAGAGGTTGAGAAGCGGCGCGCAGCGGTGGTGGCGGCAAGAAATGCCGAACTAAAAACACTCGCAGATTGCGACAGCGCTATTTCGATCTTGATTGCGGTCGCTTCAAAAGGCGGCGGACGCATCAACGAGCACTTCGGCCACGCCAAAGAATTTCAGGTGTACGAAATCAGCACATCCGGCGTGAAGTTCGTCGGCCATCGCCGCGTGGACAACTATTGCCAGGGAGGTTTTGGCGAAGAAGAAAGCTTGGAAACCGTGATTCGCGCCATCAACGATTGTGTTGCGGTATTCATGTCGAGAATCGGCAACTGCCCGCGCGAAGGCTTGCTGAGGGCCGGCATCGAACCCGTGGATCGCTTTGCGCTCGAGTACATTGAGCAGTCCACAATTGCGTATTTTCGCGAGTACCTGGAACGTGTGCGGAGCGGCGAAATCCAGCATATCCAGCGTGGCGATGCGGAGATTCGGCAGGGCGCGCTGGTCGCTTCCTAAGCAAATATAAAAAGGAGAGACGCAATGGCATACATGATCAAAGAGTCGAGCTGTACAGGATGTTCAGCGTGTCAGAGCGAATGTCCCAACAATGCAATTTTCGAAAAGAATTTTTCTTTTTTCGTTGATCCGGCGAAATGCACAGAATGCATTGGCTTTTTTGAGGAGGCCCAATGCGCCGCCATTTGTCCGATGCCGAAGACCTGCATCATCAATCCGGATCTGCCTCGATTCGCGGCGGCGGTGTAGATGGACAAGAAAGAACAAATCAATATGAAATTGACGCCGGCGGCAGAGAAGTTTATTCGCCGCATGGTGCGCTGCGCATCTAACTCAGGCTTCAGGCTTAAAGTCCGTCCTGGCGGATGCTCGGGATTAGCCGTGGAGTTCGATCTTGCGAATGAACCTGCAGAGGGCGAAGAGGTTTGGTCGCACTCTGGTCTGCGCGTCTTTCTGGACAGAGTAAGCTGCCACTTACTGAATGGAGCAACTGTGGATTTCATTGACACCCGTTCACTTACTGGATTTGTGGTTACGGTTCCAAGTGGAACTGCACAATCCTGTTCACCGGCCATGACGCTGGTGCCGGCTGAAATGCTCGTCAGGCGCTGAATACACCTGAGAGGAGGTTTAGATGCTACTGCGCAAAGCCGAAAAGGCGATGGATTGGCAAGGGCGCGAGGTTTGCTGCACGGGCTGTGTGCATCGCGAGTTGATTCGCGAAGAGCGCTGCCGGCAGAAACATATTTGCGTCCACGACCGTTCTCCCCAGCGCATTGAAAAGTTTTTCAAGAACAATCCGGGTCTGGCCAATGAATTTCTATCCCATCCGTACTTTGAGGTGCGCGCTGCGGCGGCAAAATTTGCCGATGTATTCTATCTGACGGCCTTGCTGAACGATGATGACGAATCTGTTCGCTGGAATGCGGCCTTGCGGCTTCCCCGCCGTTTTCTGTTGCGGCTGCGCAACGACCCGCATCGCGAGGTGCGAATTCGCATTGCTTCGCATCTTGAAGGCGAAGAGTTGATGCCGATGATGTCTGACCCGGACTACTTTGTACGCCAGGTCGTCGCGCAGCGCATCGATGCGCCGCAACTAAAGCAAATGATCGACGATCCAGACCCAGCGGTTCGGCGCGTGGTGGCGCAGCGCATCTCTGTCGAGTGGCTGCCGGAGTTGGCGGATGACCCCGACGCTTCCGTTTGTCTTGCAGTTGCCGAGCGCCTTACTCCCGCGCAGCTATTGCCTTTGCGCTTTCACAATGACATTCGTGTCCGCTATGAAGCAGCCGGTCGCGTTCCCTTTCATGCGCTTGAAGCCATGCGCAAGGACGCGGATCCGCTGGTGCTCGAACGCGTTGAGGAAAGACTGATGGAAGCCCGAAGTCTGCGCGAAGATGGTCATGCCATTCTTCAGATGAAAGCGGCGAGCAACAACGAGAGAAGGAGCTGATATGTCGAAGATCGTGCGCGATGGATGGGTTGTAGAACTGGATGGACCTCCTCAGTTTGAATATGGAGAAAAGGTCCGATCAAAATTCATGGTGCGCAACGACGGCACATTTCCAGGAAAGCAGATCGGCGATGTTCTCGTCAACAAGGGCGAAGAAGGATATGTGATTTCGATCGGAACATTTCTGCAGCAGTACTATATTTACGGCGTAGAGTTTCTGGAAAGTGGTTTTCGCGTAGGCATGAAACGGAAAGAGCTGGAGTCTATTGATGTTCTTGCCGCAGGAGGATGAGCATGATGGAATCAATATCGTCTCGATATGAATGGGGTCAGCGTGTGCAAGCGGCCGCGGATCTTTTCAACGATGGATCGCATCCTGAACATCCTTGTGATGCTCTGCTGGTTCAATGCGGCGAGTCCGGTGAAGTCGTGCGGGTTGGTCAGCATACCGAGTCTGGAACAGTGGTTTATATGGTCCAGTTCCCTCTCAATAAAGTTGTTGGATGCGTTGAGCAGGAACTAACACCGTGGCAAGCAAATGAAGGAGCGCAATGAAGGTCATGATCCGCAGAAATCACGCAGGCGTGCTATCCGCATATGTAGCAAAAAAAGATTTTGAAGAACCCATTGTCGAAATGGAAAGGCCTGAGATGTGGGGTGGCCTCGTTACCCTCGCCAATGGATGGAGGCTGGAATTGCCAGCAATGTCTGCGGCAACGACTTTGCCGATCACAGTGGAAGCGCGAAAATTGCTGGAAGAAGAGGTGCCGGCTTGAATGCTTCTTCGCTCGAATCGATTGCACAAGCATTCGATAGCGGCGTTGCAATTCCCTATCTGGGGCCTGGTGTTTTGTGCTTTGATGGAACGGCGAGAACTCTGCCCGACTCGCCCCTGGCTCTTGTAGGGCATTTGACTGCGAAGAGCAGCGTGCCTCACAAGGTTAGAAACAATCTGGGAGCCGCGGCACAGTTCATTGAAAACTTCAAGCATCGCGGCACAGTGACCAGCGCGATGACGGCAGCATTCAGTGGGGAAGCGCAACCCAATGCTCTGCATACGCTGCTGATGAGTATGCCCGCACTGCCGCTTGTTGTACACGCCTGGTACGACGATCTTCCGCAGAAAGCTCTTGGTTCGCGCTCCAACTGGGGCGTGGCGCAGGGCGTGTGCCAATCGGAACACCCCGGCAATTGGATTCACTATTTCTCATCGGATGGAGCTTACGCCGGAGTTGAAACGGACCATCCATACGCGGATTGGAAGACGCTTCTCTATCAGCCTTTCGGCTCTGTGTGGCCCGCGCATAATTATCTTGTCTCGGACTCCGACTTTGTTGAAGTGCTCACAGAGATCGATATTCAGACGCCCATTCCAGACTCCGTGCAAAAAATACGAATCGAAAGAAGTTTTGTTTTTCTTGGTTGCCGGTTTTCGACGCAATTGGAGCGGATTTTTGCGCACCAAATCATCAAAAGGTCTGCTAAAAATCACTGGGCAATCATGCCTGAGAAGCCAACGCGAAATGAAGCGCATTTTCTTGAAGAGCACAACATCGCGCGCATTGCTCTCAGCCTGACAGAGTTCGTAGCGGCATTTTCAAAGATCTAAAAGTGTTCATTGAATGTAAATTGCAGGCACGCCGTCGCATTCGCTACAACAGTATCTTCGATTGTCGCATTCAGCACAGGCAAGCAAATTCCTCTAGAACGTTGATATAAAACGATATAACAAGCACAAATGTTTGGCACGGGGATTGCTTATAGATAAGCGTACACCGGATGTCAAAGATGCACGCTTCATTCTGCATCCCTGCACCGACAGTCATCTGGTCTCTGTCTTTTTACAGGCAGATGAAGACGCAGACGAAAGATTTTGAAGCTCAGAAACGAATCAAAGAACCGAGGAGGAGGAACGATGGCGAAACTGAGGCAGATTGCATTCTACGGCAAAGGTGGAATCGGAAAGTCCACCACATCGCAAAACACATTGGCGGCGCTGGCAGAGATGGGGCAGAAGATTCTCATCGTCGGCTGCGATCCGAAGGCAGACTCAACGCGCCTGATCCTGCACGCGAAGGCCCAGAACAGCATTCTCAGCCTGGCAGCGGAGAAGGGCACGATCGAGGACATCGAGCTCGAAGAGGTCATGAAGTACGGATACCAGAAGATTCGTTGCGTTGAATCCGGCGGCCCGGAACCGGGCGTAGGATGTGCCGGTCGCGGCGTGATTACGGCCATCAACTTTCTCGAAGAGAACGGCGCATACGAAAACCTTGACTACGTCTCTTACGATGTGCTCGGCGACGTTGTCTGCGGCGGGTTTGCCATGCCCATCCGCGAAAACAAAGCCCAGGAGATCTACATCGTCATGTCCGGCGAGATGATGGCCATGTACGCGGCCAACAACATCTCCAAAGGCATTTTGAAGTACGCCAACTCAGGCGGCGTGCGTTTGGGCGGCCTTATCTGCAACGAACGCCAGACCGACAAGGAACTGGAGCTGGCCGAGAACATGGCCAAAAAGCTAGGCAGCAAACTGATCTACTTTGTTCCCCGCGACAATGTTGTGCAGCACGCCGAGCTTCGCCGCATGACAGTGATCGAGTATGCGCCCGATTCCACGCAGGCCGAACACTATCGCACACTGGCGCACAAGATTCATGAAAATGCCGGCCAGGGCGTCATTCCCACGCCTATCACCATGGACGAGCTAGAAGAGATGCTGATGGAACACGGCATCATCAAGAACATCGACGAGTCGCTGATCGGCAAGAAAGCCACCGAAGTCG
>CAZXVX010000108.1:0-11714 GCA_964644105.1 uncultured Occallatibacter sp.
ATTGCCACTCGGCAGTTCCCTGAAGCGTGATCCAACCGTTTGATACCTTGACCTTGATCGTGTCAGGAACCTGGGAGTTCCAGGTAAGGTGATTGGCCGGTGCGAATCACAAATGCCGTACGCGAAGCATCAGCATCCGGATACTTGTGTGTGGCTACACTTTTGCTCTGTCCATGATTTCGCTGAGGCGGCACTCTTGGATGTTTCAATTTGCTCAACTCAGAGGAACTGAGGACAGCTCGCTTATTATCGAATCCTCCCGGCCGCTTGATGCTGTCCGTAATGCGTTTGTGAAGACGTGCAAGATTCCAATTCGGGAAAGCTATGCCGATGACTGGAACCTTCAGGGCGCCTCTTTTCACCATCGCATAGAATTAGGGGAAGATCATCCTGTGCGCGAGGTCCCTGGTTGCTCCGAAGACAACTAGGGCGTCTGATTCTGTACTTTCCATCAGGCACCATTGCCGACAGGATTGTGTCACCGATCCGTGCAGGAATAACAGGGATCGAGGGCGCCCTGGATCAGTGGAACGTCAGCCAAATCACTGCCCCGCACCATGGCCGTGACCGTGGGAATATTAGCAAAACTCGGCGTCCGCACCTTGACTCGGGTAGGAGTGTCGCTGCCGTCCGACCGGACGTAGTAGAAAACCTCGCCTCGGGGGCCTTCGATTCTCGCCACCGCCTCGCCGGGCGGCACGGTGTAGATGTCGCCGGCGTGAAGGGGGCCGGCCGGTATCCGTTTCAGGGCCTGATCGATCATCCGGCAGCTTTCGAGAATCTCCAATGCGCGCACGACAATACGCGCCAGCACATCGCCTTCGGGGCGGGTGGGCACGGCAAAATCGAGAGCGTTGTAAGCAAGGTAAGGATGATCGCGGCGCATGTCCGTGTCCAGTCCCGAAGCGCGCGCCACTGGGCCCACGGCGCCGTAAGCGATCGCCTCCGCTCGCGAAAATTTCCCCACGCCGCGGCAACGTGCGGCCACCGTCTGGTCGGTCGTGAACAATGGAATCAGCGTGCGCGATACAGTGTCCCGGACTTCGCTGACCGCCTTGCGCACCGCCTCCGGGTGATCGATGTCGCGATTCACGCCGCCGATGCGGTTCATGGAGTAGTTCACGCGGTTGCCGGAGATCGATTCCAAGGCGTCCATGACGCACTCCCGGAGACGGAAAAGTTGCATGAAAAGCGTTTGAAAGCCGATCAACTCCGCCGCAATGCCCGCCCAGAGCAGATGCGAGTGCAGGCGTTCGAGTTCCGCCATGACGACCCTCACATATTGAGCGCGGGGGGGAACCTCAACCCCTCCGATCTGCTCCAGGGCCATGCAAAAGGTCATGGAATGCACATTGGAACAGATGCCGCACACGCGCTCCATGAGAGCAATGGCCTTGGTGATGTTCTTGCGCTCGGCCAGCCACTCGATGCCGCGGAAGTTGAAGCCGACTTTCAGCGTAGCGCCGATGACATGTTCGCCCTGGCAGTCCAGCTCAATCTTGTAGGGCTCCTCAAGAGCGAGGTGATAGGGACCAATGGGAATGCGATAGCTCATGGACGGCCCGCTTCTGGAGACAGCATCATACCGGGCGCATCTTCTTCGCGCAGCATCAGCGAGGTCGTGGAAAGACGGCCCTCGAAGGGAACGGCATAGTAGTCGCGTGTCTCGCGCTCAGCCCAATCGGCTCCCACATAAATGTCGACGATACTGGGCGCGGGCCTTGCGGCTGCCAGCGTCGTTGTGACCGATAGCAACGTGCCCTTCAGATCCCAGTGCCATGACAGCGCAAACTCCCCCTGGCTGCCGGGGCTGACGACCAGCGCCACGAAACGAGCGTCTCCGGCGAGCATGGTCACGGCGGCAGCGTGAATTTGCTCCGGCGGCAACGGCAGCCACCAGCCGTCGCTGCGCTCCTCCCAACTCCCGCCCATCTGTTCGCGAATCTCCGCGGCGCTCATTCCGCTTCTCCTTTTCGGCCATGGTCAGTTCGTTTCTGGCCCGTTTGTTCCTGATCCGTTCGTATCTGGGCTTCGTCGTCGATGTTCGTGGCCAGGAACTGCTTGCTCTGCAACTGCTGCCGGCAGCGCTCGCAGAGTCGCGCCAGCAGGCGGATCTCCGGGTTCACCTCATCGAACGCGCGGCCGAGCAACGCCTCGTTGACCGGCCGCGACGGCTCTCCGCATTGCGGGCAGGCGGGGAACGGCGCCAGGTGCTGTACGCTGAGTTCGCCCGGCTTGAAGTAAGCTGCAACCGGCCCGGCTGCCATGGTCAAGGCGAGTCCTGGACAGTGGTCCACACAGCGCGCGCAGAAGGTGCAACGGCCGGGTTCATACGTCCAAACGTAATTCTTGTCCTGCTCCGCCGCGGTAATCGCGTCGCCCACGCAGACATAAGAGCAGATGCCGCAGGCGAGGCACAGCGCGGGATCATGCGTTACGGCTCCGCGAAAATTCGGGGGGCAGGGCACACTGTCTGGCAGCCGAACCGTCCCTGGGCCATGAAGCACGTTGCCGGCGATCACCGCAAGAATACGGAACATCTCAGTAGCCTCCGTGATGCAGATAGAAAGCCGTGGCCAGCGCCACTGCCGCCAGCAGAGATGCCCACCGCCAGAGCAAGCGCGTGGCTTGCCAGAGTTTGAGGCGCGCCGTGGCGGCGGCGAGCAGGTTGAGCAGCACGACGAGTGCGAGGGAAATCAGCACAAAGCCAAGAAAATCGAAGAAAACATGCGAGCTGCGCACGGGAACCGCGAGAGTGGCCACGAATCCCGTCAGCGCGACCCACTCCAGGCCATGCACCAACTCCCAGAGCGCGAGTTGACGGCCATCGAACTCGGTGAGGGGCCCCGAGAGAATCTCCTGCTCGGCATTGGAGAGCGAAAAGGGGTTTGTCCGCAGCTTCACCGGAAGGCACAACAGGATGGTGAGCAGCGCGGGAAGGCGCACAAGCCACGGCGTGGCCGCAACGATTTGCGAAAGATGGAGGCTTCCCGCGGCGCTGGCCATCGCCACCAGCGCGGCCAGGAAAGGAATATTGGAAGCGATGCTGAGAGTTGCCTCACGCGTCGCGCCCACCTCGCCGTAGATCGAGCGCGAAGCGTAACCGGCCAGAATCATGCAGAGCGGCGGCAGTTCGAGCAGCCCCACCAGGAGCACCAGGTCCCCGACAAAACCCGTTTCGCCGGAGAACACCGGCAGCAACGCGAGCGCCCCGAGCAGGGCGCCGACGGCGAGCAGCGGCAGGCTGGTCAACAACCGGTTCTCCGCCGCCACGCGCGCCACCGGTTGCTTGGCCAGCAATTTCACAACATCGTAGAAGGGTTGTGAAATGGGCGGGCCAATCCGCCCCTGAAAACGAGCCACCAGTTTGCGCCCCGCGCCCAGCATGAACCAGCCCATGGGCAAGGCATAGAGCAGACCGGGGAAAACCATCAGGGCGAAGAGCGCGCGCCAAGCATTCATCGCTCACCTCCAGCCGGTGTGGCGCGATATGCCGCCAGCCGCTCGATCGCCTCAGCGATGCCCTCGATGATCTGGTGCGGCCGTGGCGGACACCCAGGAACGTAGACGTCGACAGGAATGATCCGGTCCAGCGGGCCCTCGATCATAGGACTGCCGGCGAAGACGTTGCAGGTGGCAGGGCAGGAACCGATCGCCACCACCACCTTGGGGTAGGGAATCTGGCCATAAATGGACTCCAGCGCCTCCCTGGTTGCGCGTGTAACCGGCCCTGAAACGCAGAGCACATCGGCTTGCCGGGGACTTCCTTCGAGCTTTATGCCCAGTTGCTCCACGTCGTACCGGGGCGTCAGGCAGGTAATCAACTCGATGTCGCAGCCATTGCAAGCGCCCGCGTTGAAGTGAAACAGCCAGGCCGAGCGCCGACGGGCCCGTTCGACCAGGCTGAAAAGAATTCCTTTCCCCGGCACACTCATGCGACCCCTCCCAGCAGACGGGGCCAGAATCCGGTCACCAGCAGGGCCAGAGCGAGCAGCACAACGGCGGCTCCGAGCATGAACCGGCTGTAGGAGGGCGCCGCCGGATGCGGCGAGATCTCCGGGCCCCACCAGAACAGCGTGATGGCGCGAGCATAGATGGCCACCATCAGCATGGCTCCCAAGGCCAAGGTCGCCAGCATCGGGAGACTGTCAGCCGCAGCCGCCGAGAAAATTCGCCAATGCGCCGCGAAGCCGAGGGTCGGTGGAACCCCGCATACGGCCAGCGCTCCCACCACAAAACCGGTCGCGGCCAGTGGATGGCGGGATGCGAGTCCGCGCGCATCTGTCAACGACTCGCCGCCTGCCTCCGGTGCGGCCACACTGGCAAAGAGCAAGGCCTTGGCCAAGGCATGAACGGTTGCTCCCAGCACCGCGCCGGGCAGTCCGTACGTGCCGCCCAGGGTGAGGGCTACCACCATCAGGCCCATGTCGGCGATGGTCGAGAATGCCAGCAAACGTTTCAGGTTGCGTTCCGCCAGGGCGAGCAGCGCACCCACGATCACCGATCCCACGCCCAGCGCCAGCCAAGGCAATCCCGGATGGAAGATCCACGGCTCGGCCCCGCGAATTGTAACCAGTTCCGCAAAGGCAGCGACGTCCACTACGCCGACGATGAGCCCGGCAACGACGGCCGGCGCCGACTCGGTCACCAGAGGCAACCAGAACCAGAGCGGAACCAGTCCGAATTTGATGGCAGCGCCCGGCACCAGCAGGGCGCGAGCCAGTTGCGCGTGACCGTGCGCGGCAGCCACTGTGCCGCCCACCATCCCGATGGCGGAAAGCGCAACGGCGGCAAAATAACCGCGACGGACAGCCGGCCGGCCGCTGGCCCACCACAGTATGACAAGAGCTATGGCAGCCGCGCCTTCCAGCAGCAGCGTGCGCCAGAGAGCAGTTTGCGCCAGGACGCCACCGCAGGCGAGCGCGCCCGCCAATGCCAGCGGGAGGATAAACCGCCGCTGTGCCTGGCAGGCGCCACATGCAAGCAGAAGCCCCACCACCGAGACTGCGAGTGCAGCCACCAGCGGCAGCAGCGTTGGCACAGGGTTGCTGCCGTCGGTGGCCTGCCCGGCGATTATGGTTCTGGATGCGAGCCAGGCGAAGATCGCGACCATCACAGTCCCGATGGTGAGCAAGCTCGCGGGAAACTCCTCGGCATAGTGGAGCAGGCGAGCCAGACGCGAAGCCAGGCGGCTCATGCCGTGCCAGAGAGCCAGCCAGGCCCGATCAACGTCGCAGAAGCGGTAAAACGGGGCGAGACTCTCTTTGATCGTGTAGGCAAAATCGCTGGCATCCAGATGACCTTGCGGGCTGAGCCGCTCGCCGCCGGTAAACACACTGGGAGCGCCGCCAGCCTCGACGGCCGTGACGCTGGCTCCCATGGGCAGCCAGTAGACCAGCGCGCCGAAGCCCAGCGCGACGATGCTGAGCGCCAGCCCGCCTGTGGCAAACCACATGCCTTCTCCAGCTGCAAAGCCGAACCAGCTTACTCCCAACAGCGGACTAAGCCCCATCGCGGGCAGAAGCGGATTGATGAGGTAGGTCATGGCTAATTGCGGCGCGAGGCCGAGCAGCAGGCAGCCAGCAGCCAGTGCGCCGCCTCCTGCCAGCATGGTCCACGAAACCTCGTGTGCCTTTTGGGTTGTGGCTCCGTCGCTGCCCAGGAAGACGCCGCTGGTGGCCTTGAGAAATGAAAATACGGTAAGAATGCTGCCGATCCAGGGAATCAGCGCCAGCAGCGGCTGATGGGCCTGCAGCGCAGCATTGTAAAGAAGCCATTTGCTGACGAAGCCATTCAGCAGCGGAACGCCCGCGATGCCCCCGGCCGCCACCAGCCAAATCATCATGGTGCGCGGCATCTTGCGGCCCAATCCGCCCATCAGATCCATGTCGCGCGTTCCCGTGCTGCGCTGTATTGAACCGGCGCAGAGGAAGAGGCAGCCCTTGAACAGGCCATGGTTCAGGCAGTGGAAGAGCCCGGCCGCAATGCCCAGCGGAGTGCCAAGTCCCAGCCCGAGCATCATGTAACCGATCTGGCTGACGGTATGAAAGGCCAGCAGCCGCTTCAGGTCGTGCTGCGCCAGCGCGAAAAATACGCCTATCAGCAGCGTACCCGCTCCCAGCCAGGAGACCATCAGGCCCCATGAGACCGGCCAGGGCGTGATAGTGTGCAGACGGGCGATCAGGTAAACGCCGGCTTTTACATAACAGGCCGCATGCAGCAAGGCGCTGACCGGCGTCGGCGCGGCCATGGCGTCGGGAATCCAGGTATAGAGCGGAAACTGGACCGACTTTGCCAACACCGCGGTGAGCACCAGCACGAAGATGCCGGTCGAGAACGCCGCGCCGACGTGCGGGTCCGTCCACAGTGTCGTGCCAGTCCGATGGTACAGCAGCACCACTGAGACGAACAGGCCATAGCCAGCAAGGTGGGTCATCGTCAGCACCTTGCGGGCGCCATACGCCGCCTCCGCCTGACGGTACCAGAAGCCGACCAGGAAAAATGAGCAAAGTCCGATGAACTCCCAGCTGAAATACAAGAGAAATAGATCGGCGGTATAAACCAGGTTGATCATTCCTGCAATAAACAGGAGCATCAGCGAGTAGAAGCGGGTCGTGCCCTTCTCCGACTTCATATAGCCGATGGAGTAGAGCAGGACGGCCGCGCCGATCCCAGCGGACATGAGAGCGAAGAGCAGGCTGAGGCTATCCACGTGATAAGCCAGTTGGATCGGACCATCCCAGCGCCCAAAAGTGACATCCAGAGCGTGCCCCGAGTACACCCGCCACCACGCGGCGGCCACTCCCGCTAGTGCGGCCAGCCCGGTGGCAAACGCCAGCCAGCCCTTGGCGCTCGTCGAGAGTACGGCTGAGAAGATCAACTGGAGAGCAACGCCGGTAATCAGCGCAGCCAGCGGCGCGAGTATCAGCAATCCGACATCCACCGCTCTTGCCTCCCTGCGTCTAAAGTTGCCCGCACTCCATCATTAAGATGAATATTCAATCCCAATCTTCCGAACGCCCTGGGAGCGCTCCCAACTCCGATGCTGTTGCCGTCGGGACTGAGCAAAGTTGTGAACTGCTTCTTCCCCGGCGTTCCCGCCCATCATCTGGATGCCGCCCGGAGAAACCGGAGCAGATGACGGGCCGCTAGCTCAGAAGCATGCGCGCCTCAGCCGCAACAGATTCGCCTTCCGTGGCCGTGCTGCCGTTAAGCGCGCGGGCAATCTCCGCGATCTCATGCACCAATTGTGGAACCGTGTCATAGACGGCCGCACCGTCCTTATCCGCCTCGATCATCTGGGAGAGGTAAGGAAGTACACCGAGCAGCGGCAAGTCGCCGCAATTCTGCTCAATGAACTGACGATCCTCTGCGGTGCGCACTTTATTGGCAATCATCGACATTTGGCGAATTCCGATGTCCTTGGCCAGACGCGCAATCTGTTGTGCCGTGTCGAGGCTGCGGCGTCCCGGCTCGACAACAATCAGCAGGTGGTCTACCGCTCCGGCCGTAGCCCTGCCCAGATGTTCAAGTCCGGCATCCATGTCCACGATGAGCAGGTCGTTGCTGCGCAGAAATAAATGCGTGACCAGAGCCTTGACCAGGGCGCTCTCGGGACAAATGCACCCGGTTCCGCCCTGGTCGATCGAGCCCAGGTGAAGCAGGCGTATTCCTTTGTGCTCCACGCTATAACGCTCGGGGATATCATCGACCTTCGGGTTCAGCCGGAAGTAAGTGCCATAGGCTCCCTTTTCCCCACCGGTGCGCTCCTTGATCAGTTCGGCCATCTCGCTGATGGGCACAAGCTTGTGGAGCAGCTCAAAAGGCAGGCCAAGAGCGGCGCCGAGGCACGCGGACGGATCGGCGTCTACCGCAATCACCCCCAGCCCTCTGGCAGCGAAGTGACGGGCCAGAAGCGCCGCCACCGTCGTCTTTCCGACTCCACCCTTGCCTGCGACGGCAATCTTCATTCATTGCTCCCATCGTGAATGGTTCTGCCCTCATTCACGCCACCAGTTAAGATAAGTTCTCTCGTTCGCGTGAGGGGTCGAGCACAGCGCCGAGCGGCTCATTCTTAAGAAACAACCGCTCAGCAGCAATGGCCTACTCCTACAGAAACCGGGAAGCGGCTCTATACCGCTAGGCCGAGATCCCTTCGCTTCGCGTTGATGTGCGCCTCAATGAGGTCAGCCGCTTTGAATGGGTCCGGCTCGACCGCGAACTTGCCGCCCACCACACCCTCGGCGCCGTTTGTCAGCAAGTCGGTGACGGCGGGTCCACCAAGGATCGGTGGCATCAAGCCCAGCACCGTGAAGATGCCGCTGGCTACCGCATACGTGCCGATCGCCACGGCCTTTTCACTCATCCATTCCGGCGCCGCGGCGGCGATGGGCAATTCGCTGATGTCCACCCCCAGCGCATTGGCGATCGCCGCGCAGGCCGTCAGCACCCGGCTGTTGTCCACACACGATCCCATGTGCAGGACCGGCGGAATCCCGAGTGCCTGGCAGACGGCGCGCAACCCTTGACCGGCAAGTTCCGCCCCCTCGGGCAACATCAGGCCGACCTTGGCGCAGGCAATGGCATTGCAGCCGGTGCTGAGCACCAGAATGTCGCGCTTCACCAGTTCCTTGACGAGGGTGGTGTGCCCATAATCGTGCTGAGTCCTCGGATTGTTGCATCCCACCACGGCGGCAATGCCGCGGATCTGGTTTTTCTTGATGGCGTCGATGAGCGGCGTCAGGCTTCCGCCGAGCGCATGAACGATGGCCTCGACGCTGAAGCCAACCATGCAATCGGTTTTGACGTTGGGAATATGAACTTGCCCTGGCTTGCGGAAGCGGTAGTTCTCAACCGCCGCGCGCACGATCTGTTTGGCGATCTCGTAAGCGCGCTTCTCGTCAAACTCGATGTGCGTGGCCCCGGTGAACTTGGCCTTGGGTGAAGTCGTGATGAACTTGGTATGGAAACAGCCGGCCACGGTGACCAGCGAGGGAAGGATGCATTGCACGTCCACCACAATGGCTTCCACGGCGCCGGTGGCAACAGCCAATTCCTGCTGGATAAAGTTGCCAGCCGACGGAATCCCCTGCCGCATCAGAATTTCATTGCCCGTGCAACAAAGGCCGGCAATATTAATATCCTTGGCGCCGAATTTCTGCGCCAGCGCGACCATCTCTGGATCGCGGCTGGCGGCCACAATCATCTCCGACAGGGTCGGCTCATGGCCATGCACAATAATGTTGACCTCATCGGTCTTGAGTACGCCCAGGTTCACGGCCGAGCGTTTGATTGTGGGGGTTCCGAACATCACGTCAGAGAGTTCCGTGCCAATCATCGATCCGCCCCAGCCATCGGCGAGCGAGGTGCGCAGCCCTTGCAGTATCAGATTCACCGCATCGTTATCGACACCGATGTGGGTGCGATGCATGGTTTCAACAACCTCCCGGTCGACTCCGCGGGGCATGATTTTCAAAGTGGTCCACAGTTGCTGACGCTTCAGCGGAGCGCGCCTGGTGAAGGCGAGCGCTCCTTCCTGCTGGCCGAACTGTCCCAGCAGTTTCTTGCCCAGTTCTTGCGCGATCTCCGCCTTGACGCGGCCCTCGGTCGCGATGCCAAATTCGGCGGCCAGCGCCGCCAGCTTGACCTCATCCTTAATCTTGTAGTCGGTGGCCTCGCCTTTGGCCGCCATCAGGAATGTCTGCGCAATGTCGCGGCCGTGATCGGAGTGGGCGGCCGTGCCGGCGGCGATCATCCGATCCAGAAAGCGGGCCACGATCACGTCGCGGGTGGCGCCGCAGACACCCAGCTTGGGTCCGGCATCGTCGAACGGGCTGATGCGGCACGGTCCCATATTGCAGTTACGACAGCACAGGCCGGTTTCGCCAAAGCCGCACTGCGGTTGCATCGCATCGAATCGGTCCCAGATTGTCTCAATACCTGCCTTTTGCGTTAGGTCGAGCATCTCTTGGGTGGCTGGGTCAATGCTTCTGACAAGACTTTTCGGCGAGTGGCTCATAGCGAAGTTCCTTCCGTGGTGCGATTGACTGCATTGGCGGCGCGGTCCTGTGCCTGGAGCGCGGCAAGGAAGCGCTGGGCGGAGTCCTGATTCGCCTCATTCATCACCGCCCGCGGGTGGGCCAATGAGATGGCGTGCGTGGGGCAGGCGGCCACGCAGGCGGGACCGTCCGCGCGATCCACACATAGGTCGCACTTGACGGCGGCCGGCTTGCTGCGGCTGTTCACCTGAACCGAGCTGATATGAATGGCCCCGAAAGGACACACCATCATGCACAGCTTGCAGGCGATGCAGAGTTTTTGATTGACGGCGGTATACGTTGCCGTCTGATAGGTGGCTCCGGTCGGACATACCCTCACGCAGGGCGCATCCTCGCATTGCCGGCATTGCGTTGGGAACCGGGTGGCAGCAACTTGCACAACCCGATTCCGGGGTGAAAGAGTTTCGCCTGCAACCATGGCAGCCGATAAGGCACCCGAACGGGAATGTGCCACCGCGCAGACGACTTCACAGGTAAGGCACCCCATGCACCGGTCAGGGTTGACAAGCAGAAACGGTCCTGAGTGATCGTTCATTTCAAGCCTCATTTTGAAGGAGGGAGGGCATTGAGCCAGACAGACCATAAATACCCTTCCGTGAAATAGCTAAGTAACCGGAGGCTCATTTAGTAGCCGGCTCCGGGCCGCTGTCTCGGCATGACCTGCCCACAACTTTGCATACTCTCCCACCCTTCAGCTTCACTCATTTGTCTCGGCGGCGCTGTATAGGATCGCTCACCGCGTGATCCGGCATTGCCTCACGACACTCCCTCTGCCATCCGATGGGCGATCCCCTTCGAAACTCCGCAATCGGTGTCTAGCAGAGATGGATTAGGCTTTCATTAGCCGAGCAGTTGGAAAACAGCAGCCGCAAGGACTTTGGACTTCTCATGTGTGTCGAATGGAACAGTCTGTCTCGCGCGGGGATGCCACATTGTTCTGGCTGGTAAATGCAAGCGACCGGACTGCCAGGAAACCAGCCTCAACATCCAATGGGCGTCACTGTTGGCTCAAATGTGAGTCTGACCTCTGTGAAAGATTCAACCCAATTCAAAGGCGCTAAAGGCAAAGCGCTTGCGGCTTGTTAAGTCGTGTGCGCAATTGCTCAGAGTCGCGACTGCACATTAAATACACTTACCCGGTAAACGACCCGAAGCTTGGCAGTGGATTGTCAAGAGGGCAGCTAGGAAGATTTGCGGATTGCCTCAATCAGTGCTTTGCAGTTGTTTTCGCGTATTGCAAGTTGCCGTGCAGGAGAGCAACCGCACAAAACTCATTCAAGTCAACCAATGAGAAAGAGAACAAAATGAGTACCAAAAACTCAGTAGCGGCAATTTATGACACTCACGAACAGGCGGAGCGAGCTGTCAAGGAACTCCAGGAGGCCGGCGTCGATATGAAGAGCCTGTCGATTGTGGGAAAAGATACGCACACGGAGGAACACGTAATTGGGTATTACACTGCCGGCGATCGCATGAAGTATTGGGGCGGGGTAGGAGCGTTCTGGGGCGGGTTCTGGGGGTTGCTTTTCGGATCGGGTGTCTTCTTCATACCGGCGCTCGGGCCAATCCTCGCAGCTGGTCCGATCGTCGCCTGGATTGTGGCTGGCCTTGAAGGCGCAGTTGTTCTTGGGGGCGTAAGCGCCATCGGTGCGGGCC
>CAZXVX010000109.1:0-11688 GCA_964644105.1 uncultured Occallatibacter sp.
TGATGGTGTCCAGCAGCACGGCGGTCTTGCCCGTCTGGCGGTCGCCGATAATCAATTCGCGCTGGCCGCGGCCAATCGGAATCATCGAGTCAATGGCCTTGAGTCCGGTCGCCATCGGCTCGCGCACAGGCTGGCGGGCGATGATGCCGGGAGCCAGGCGCTCGATGGGCAGGCGCGCGGTCGAGGCAATCGGCCCCTTGTCGTCGATGGGCTGGCCCAGCGCGTTCACCACGCGGCCAATCATCCCCTCGCCAACCGGCACACTGAGAATCGTCCCGGTGCGCTTGACCTCGTCGCCTTCGCTCAACTCGGTGTAGTCGCCCAAAATCACTGAGCCCACCGAATCCTCTTCCAGGCTGAGCGCCAGTCCGGCAATGCCGTGCGGGAAGCTGAGCAGCTCACCGGCCATGACCTTGTCCAGCCCATGCAGGCGGGCGATGCCGTCGCCGAGCGAGGTGATGGTCCCGACTTCGTCGACCTGGACCTTCGAGTCGTAGTTCGCGATCTGCTCGCGAAGGATTTGCGTAATCTCGTCTGCCTTGATCTGAGCCATTTCTGTCCTTTTAGCTTTCAGCCGTCAGCTTTCAGCTTTCAGCTTGGAGCACGTTCTCATCCTTTTAGCTTTCAGCCGTCAGCTTTCAGCTTTCAGCCTGGAACACGTTCTCATCCTTTTAGCTTTCGGCCGTCAGCTTTCAGCTTTCAGCCTGGAACACGTTCTCATCCTCTTAGCTGATAGCTGATAGCTAAAAGCTAAGAGCTATAAGCTAACCAGCGCTTCCTTCAACCGTTCCAGCCGCCCGCGCACCGAGCCGTCGTAGACCGTCGAGCCGATGCGCACCACTGTGCCGCCCAGGATCGACGCGTCGAGCTTGAAGCTCGCGTTGATGCGCCCGCCAGCCAGCTTGCCGACGCCCGCCGCAAGCTTCTTGCTATCCTCTTTGCTCAACTCCCGCGCCGTTACAATCTCCACCGCGCGAATCCCCTGACGCTCAGCCACCTCAGTGCGCCAGGCCGCCACCACTTCGCTCACCTCGCCGATGCGGTCGTTGTGAATCAACACCGCCAGCAGGTTGCGCACTTCCTTTTGAAGACCCAGCTTGAGGTTCAGCTTGTCCAGAACCGCGATCTTTTGCACATTTGGAACCGCCGGATTGACAAACAGCTCGCGCAGCTCATCGCTGGCTGCCCAAGTGCCCAGAAAATCACTCAACTGCCGTTCAACTGCCACCGTCTCCAGCTTCTGCTGGGCCGCTACATCGGCAAAGGCGCGGGCGTAACGCATTGCAAAGGCTGCCATCTACTTCTGCCCTCCCTGGACGGTGAGCGTTGCGTCGCCCAGAAATTCGGCGATCAGCGCGCGATCTGTCTCCGGCGTGAATGTCAATTGCTGGACGGCCTGGTCGATGGCCAGATCGGCGGCAAAGTGGCGCAGGCTGCGCCGCGCCTGTGCGGCGGAAGACTCAATCTCCTGCTCGGCGGCGGCCACAATGCGCGCGCTCTCTTCGCCAATCGTAGACTTGATGCGCGCCTCGTCCTGCTTGCTCTCTTCTTCCACCTGCGCCCTGATCTGGGCAATCTCGCCATCCAGCCCTGCCAGTTTGGCTTCAATCGCGCTCAGCCGCGTCTGGGCCTCGGCGGTCGCCTTGCGGGCCGCTTCCAGGTCAACGCGCACCTTTTCGCCGCGCGCGCGCAGCACTTTGGGAAGAGACTTGCTTAGCGAAACAATCAGTAGAACAATCGCGCCAAAGTTGATGAACTCGAAGAGTGTAGCCGCAAATTCGGGTGATTTGTTGAGCGTCTTGGCCGTCCACTTCACCAGCGGACCTTCCAGCCGGAAGACGTTGTTCTGTTCCTCTTGCGAGGGAGCGGCTTCAGACTTGGCGGCGGGCGCGGCGGCGGGAGTTGCATCCTGCGCCGCAAGCCGGATCGGCGCCAAGGCCGTGGTCAGCAATCCGGCCAACAATAAAATTCGGAGAATTCGCGCGGAACGGCGTTCAGGTATTACAAAATGGGTCATGAAATCTCTCAACGGGAACCCCCAGCAGCCACCGGCAGCACGGCGCGCACCACCTGGCGGGCCAAATCCCCGGCCGAGGCCTGAATGGCAGCCCGTGCCCGCGCCGCTTCATCTTCCAGCGCCGCCTTGGCTTGGCTCACCTTCAGTTGGGCGGCCTTGCGGGCTACATCCACCGCTGCGTCGCGCTCGGCGCTCCATTGCTTTACGCGCGCCTCGCGCAGCTTGAAGACCTCGCCACGGGCCGCGCGCAGCTTGTCGGCGTATTCATTGGCGCGCGCCTCGGCCAGTGCAATCGCCTTCTGCGCATCTTCCACTGCGCCTTCCGTGCGGGCACGGCGCTCTTTCAATGTGGCCGTCAGCGGCCCCTGCACCAGCAACTGATAGGAAATCACCAGCACGATGAAGAGCAGAGTCGTGGGTATGGCGCCGATAAAGAGCGTCCCGAGTTGTTGTATGATCTCTTGCATTCTAATCCGATGTGCTCACGCGGTTCCGGCTAGCTGGGCTCGTCCACCGTTGCGCCCCGAGGCCGTCCCCCGGCGCTGATTTGTCTGGGGTGGAAACTTTTTTGTACCAGTTATTCCACCCTCAAGTCAATGAAATCGGTCCCAAATACGGGACTCCCGTGATGGTGGTCACTTTTGGGAAGGATTAACCAAAAAAGAACTTGCGTTCATCCAAAACAAGCCTAGACTTAAAGTATCACCTAAGACCCGGTCCAGGGTCCAGCGGGCTGGCGGCATTGGGAAGTCCTTCCACTCCCAATCGCCGTAAGCCCGCCTCTTACTTTCAACTCCCATTTCGCAATTTCTGGCTCTCTGCAACAACTCCGGGCTCTCTGCAAACCTGCCAACCTGAGCCGGGTGCGCCATCCATTCCCCATTCCCAGACCCCTGACCCCCGCTTACAAAACTTTTATAGACACCCTATGCCTGATTTACGCCCACGGAGTTCTTCTGAGAATGAGCTTTCCGGATTGCGCAGCGCCAACACATTAAGCGCTCCTAACCCTGGAAAACGGAAAGGACTCACCCGTGAGCATCCACTATCGCGATTTGATCCTGATCGGTTTAGCTGCATTGGCCGAAGCCTTCCTGCTGTGGGCACTGTGGAACTTCCTGAAAGCCAGCCGCCGCCGCCCCTCGACGGGAGGTTCGTGGAAGATCGACGAGGGGCAGAAGACGCGCCTCCACGCCCGTCCTCCGCAAGATCCGTTTGCGGCAGCCAGCTCAAAACCTGGTGCCGGCGGCGAAAAGGTGAGATCCATCCACGCTCCGCTGAGCACGGCTCGCTAGTTCTACTTCGTCTCCGCCTCGTCCCCTGCCTCTTCCACCAGCACCACCGAACCGGGGATAACCTCGAAGCCGACCGCCTCCTTGCCCGTCGGATGAAAGGTAACCTTCAACGGCTCGCGCTGCCACTCAGGGAGCCCGCAGACCGGCTCCGCATGGCTCTCCGCATCGAAGGCCGAAAGCTTTTTGGCCAGCACAGCCTTGCGCGCCGCCACCTGCGCCACCACTGCGTAGAGGCTCTTGCCGCTGGCCGTCACGCCGCAATAGGCGCCGTAGTCGCGGAACCAGCTCACCTGGCTCACACCGGGATCGTAGTCGGGCAGCTTCAACGCGACGATGTGCCCGGTCACCCGATCGACCAGCAGCCATGGACCGCGCTGCCAAACCCAATGCTCCGCCGCGCTCGTGGCCTTCGGCTTGGCGCTCGGAGCCGGCTTCGCGGCGGCAGGCGCCTTGTTGCCCGTCGCGGGCTTGTCGCCGGCCTTCACACTGGACGCAGCACCGGCTTTTTCGCCAGTCGCGGATTGACCAGCGGAGTTTTCGCTGGGCGCGGAGCCCTCGCTGGATTTTGTGCTGGAGGCATCGCCCGCCTGCTCGCTGGGCAAGGAATCATTCAGCTTGATCGCCCGGCGCACTACAAAGCTGCGGTCGGTCACATCATGCGCGTCGCCGGTGGTCCACTCCTTCACAGCGCTATCCACCACCAGCGCGCGCACCCGGAGTTCCGTCTCGCCTTGAAGCGCCCCCGCCGGATCGCCCACCTTCGAGTAAGGAACCTTCCGCGCCGCGCCCAGCACCACCACATGCGCCTTGCGCGGAGCCGCGTGCATCCCTGGCGAGACAGAGAGCAATGTTCCCATTACGGCGATTGCCAACCACGATTTTCTGTTCATGAAATCTGCTCCCGAATAGCTTTTAATGAACATCCGGTTTTGAAAGGGCACGACTTTAGTCGTGCCGCAAGACGCTCAAAACAACGATGGGCTTTTGCCCCTGAGGAAAGGATTTCACGATTCATGACACTTTTCATGAGCTGTTACAAACCAGCTTCTAGTCAGTATTCATGGTACTCCAATCATTAAAAAACCGGCATCTAAAATACAAATTTTATCCGATGGCGTAAAAAATACTGAGGATAGGAACCATCTCCCAAGATGATTCAGGCGCATTCCTCCCGTAGCCTGCCCAGATCGATTAGTGGAGTTTCGCGCCGTCCCTACGGGACTCCGAACGTATTATCGGATGCGCTATCCCCACCGTTGAAACGGTGGGCTAATGACCATCGCGCCTACGGCGCTGCTCCAAAGCGGCGGGTTGAGGTTTATCGATTCCCATCCATCCCGCAAAATGTGTGGGAAAGATGGGGCACCCACTTCTGGAGGAAGGTAAATTTCCGAAAAACTTAGGGTGAACCTTACGCCTTAATGAACAACTCCATTCATTAAGACGGCTCCAAGAGTCGATCTGGAGACCAAACGCGCTCAGCAAGTTCGGTATAGAGTGCTTGCCTCTTATCTAAATCTCTCTTCTTATAGTGACGATGAAATTCAATTAAAAGGCCACTCTGCTTCAGGAACTTTGCAAACCCTGGATTATGACTATACGCCCGAGGATGAAATGACTTGGCAAGTAGATTCTGACCGAAATAGTGATTCAATTTCTTTTCGTATGGAAGGTCTCCATAACTCGCATTGAAACTCTTTGGTAATAGCAGCAACCCTCCAATTCTATTGCGGTATTCATAAAAATCCGCCTCGTGAGTGAACTCCGGATACAGTTCAAAATGGTCGGCCCACACATGTTCGATCTCATATGCTTTCTTTCCGCGACTGGTCACATATTGGACGTAATGGGACGGTGTCCCCGATGCAACTTCGACAAAATCAGTCAATCGCGCAAGAAACTGTTTGACAACCCACCGATTCCGGTCATGTAAATGGAATCGAGAATCGCTAAATTTAGGTTCTTCCTTCAAGCGCTTTACGAGTAACGGAACTATAGCCTTAGCAGATTTTCCGCGGATATCCTTCATGATAAGGAACATGCTGTACTGCATTGTGGAATATGTCGTACTCTTGAGATTCCACAGACGCCGAGCAAGAAGAATGTCAATGAATGTACCGACTATTCGAAGTTTCCGGTTTATTTCCTGTTCTGAGTCCGTAGGTTTAAGCGAAGCCAGGAGGAGAGGATACTGGAGCGTAAAATCGTGTTGCGCGTTATAGAAGATAGTTTCGAACCCCTCCATGTAATTGATCGATGCCTCGCGGAGCTGGAGGTATTTGCGTGTGTAGAATTCAAAATCACACTCGACGAACTTGGCGTAGTTTGCACTCGAATTGAGTCCGATTTTCTTCGCGTTTTCACGGAGCCAACGGTGGAACTCTGTTGCAAGTCGGTCAAAATCACCAGGTTTCGCGCCAGCTTTACGTTCGCGGATAGTCTCTGCGTACTGGCTTCGCAACCATGTTTTAATGGCGTTTGCATCTTCCTCTTTATCGAAATCAACAAGTTCACCGATCCTCTTCTTCCAAATGTCTCCGGCTTTGTTTCTATCCTTTCCTTCCTGAATATTCGAAAGAAGATAGCCTTTCAACATATCGGTGGCATTAAGGGATAACCCGCGGTCGTTCATCGTGACAAAGATCGTATATGCATCATCATCTGACTGTGCAATGATTTCGACCAGATGAACATTTTCAATCAGCCAGTCTGCAAAATACGGTATCGCACTATCATCAATCTCATCAGGGAAGAGATTCTTTATATCGTGATAGCGCCCGATGATATTTCGAACGGACTCAGGATCAACATTTTCCTCGTATTCACCATTGACATATAGGCCTTCCATTGCCCCGGTCCGTTCCTTTACGTCTATATTGAATCGTTTCTCTCCGAACTTCTCCGAGAAGATCAACTCGTCTAGCTTCACGCCACCGAGAATTCCGCCCTGACGTCGATGCAGATAGATAAGTAAGAGCGTCAGAGTTGTTAAACGCTGTTGGCCATCAATAATGTATCTATCCCCATCTTTATCGCTGATTATGATCGAACCAAGGAAATAGTGTCCGTACCCAGCTACTGCTTTTCGTCCGTGCTTTGGTTCAAAATCCTCCAGAAACTCCCCTGTCAGATCCTCAATCAGTTCGCGAACTTGCTTTGTTTGCCATTTATATTCTCGTTGGTAGTAATCCACATAATAACGATTAGCATGCAACAATTGTCGGACGGTTTTGCCTTTTCCGTCTATCTCTTTCATACCGTCACCTCAACAAGAAGCCGCAGGATGGCTTATTCAATCTTTTGATTTCAATCGGCACCCCAGGTCTCGATTTGAAACCTGGGGTTGAGAAAACCTAGCCTTTCCGTCCGCGGACGGCTTCTTTGGCTTGGATTTCGCCACCGGTTGGGACGGCGGGGACGTCTGCGAGGGCGGCGGCGATGCCCAGCTTTTTGCGCAGTTCGGCGTCGATGCGGGCGTAGACTTCGCGGTTCTCCTTGAGGAAGGTGCGGGTGTTCTCGCGGCCCTGGCCGATGCGCTCGCCGGCGTAGGCGTACCATGCGCCGGATTTCTCAACGATATTGTTGGCTACGGCCTGGTCGAGGATGTCGCCTTCCTTGCTGATGCCCTCGCCGTAGAGGATGTCGAACTCGGCCTCGCGGAAGGGCGCGGCCACCTTATTCTTGACGATCTTGACCTTGGTGCGGTTGCCGGTGACGGCGTCGCCGTCCTTGATGGCGGCGATGCGGCGGATGTCGACGCGGACCGAGGAGTAGAACTTGAGGGCGCGGCCGCCAGTGGTGGTCTCCGGATTGCCGAACATGACGCCGATCTTCTCGCGGATCTGGTTGATGAAGATGAGCGAGGTGCGGGATTTCGAGACCGTGCCGGTGAGCTTGCGCAGAGCCTGGGACATGAGGCGGGCTTGCAGGCCGACGTGGCTGTCGCCCATTTCGCCGTCGAGCTCGGCTTTGGGAACCAGCGCGGCCACGGAATCGACGACCAGCACGTCGATGGCGCCGGAGCGGACCAGGGCTTCAGTGATCTCGAGCGCCTGCTCGCCGGAGTCGGGCTGCGAGACGAGGAGGTTGTCGATATCCACGCCGAGCTTGCGCGCGTAGGCGGGGTCGAGGGCGTGCTCGGCGTCCACAAAGGCAGCCAAGCCACCGGTCTTCTGCGCCTCGGCGATGACTTGCAGGCAGATGGTCGTCTTGCCCGAGGATTCAGGGCCGAAGACCTCGATGACGCGACCGCGCGGGAAGCCGCCGACGCCGAGGGCGGCGTCAAAGCTGATGGAGCCGGTGGAGATGACGGCGATCGGGACGAGCGCCTCTTTGGAGCCGAGCCGGACAATCGACCCTTTGCCAAACTGTTTTTCGATCTGTGCGAGGGCGAGTTCAACGGCTTTGCTGCGGTCATCGGCGATTGCCATGGGGATCTCCTAAAGATGGGCGCGGCGCGGTCGCTGTTTTCTTGACAGGAAACGGCGCGGCAGCCTGGATTCGATTTCGTAGGGATTGTAGCAGGGCTGAACGGAGATTGGAAGAAAATAATAGCGAAGAGATGGCGAAGCTAGCGAATTGTCTTACAAATGATTGGATTCAGACGGTGTACGCACCGATGCGGGCTTCGCTGCTGGTGAGCGGGTCGCAGGCGCGGTCCAGGGCTTCGTACTCGGCGTCGTGCTCTTTGCGGAAGGCGCGGAAGGCCTCTTCACTGGTCCAGCGGTCGATGGTGAGGTAGGCGCCTGGTATGTAGGCGTCGCGCAGCAGTTCTGTTCCCAGGTAATCAGCAGAGGCGCCAAAGAGCTGAGCCCACGCGCCTTGAGGCAAATATGCGGACTCAAAGGCGGCAACTTTTTCCTCTGCAATTTCGAACTGCCAAATGATGACGAACATACGCGCCCCCTATCCTGTTCACATGGTAACGCAGTTGGCGGCGAAAAGCGGGAAGGCGCAGTTTTCCGGAGCCAGGTGCGAAGTCCTTTTTGGCTGGAAATAAAATGGGCAAAGGCCGCCTGACGACCGGCATGGAGGCCGCGGAAGCGCGTGGCCAATTTGGATGCGAATGGGTAAAAAGGGGAACTTCTTGGGAAGAATATGTGTAAAATGTTGCACACACCAGAATCCACACAACCGCAAATAGTTGATTCATAAAGATCGTTTTTGGCGTTTAACGTGCAAGATAAGGGAGCAAGTCAAATTGGAGTACTACAGCTAGCCTATGCGGGTGAGTCCCCAGAACTGTCTTAGGAGACTGTAGTTTCTTTCAATGAGACGAGATGCTGCGCGGGATGGGCGCAGAGATCTCTAAATGCTTTTAATTTCAGGGCGTTTAGGTCTACTTTGCGGACAGTCGCAAGATTTTTTAGCAGAAAAAGTGCCCGCTTGGGCCAATTTTGGAGGGAATATGAAGAAGATCAATTTAGTAGTACTCGCATTGGCCGCTGCTCTTGCGATTGCGCCAGCCGCAAAGGCTGACACGAATTTTAATTTTTCCATCAGCGGCAACGCGGTTACCAGTGGGCTAAATGCTTCAGGCCCCAGTATCAGTGCGAGCGGCCTCCTGGAAGGCGTCCCCGATGTGGGTTCTCCCGGCTCGTACGACATCGTTGGCGCCAGTGGCCTTACATTCTCATTTAACGGCGGACCTGCATACTCCGCAATCCTCATCGGGAATGATGAAAATCAACTTGCGCCCATTACGACTGTGGCAGCATTCTGGGGGAGCCCGATCACGGTGAATGGCAACCTAAACAACGGGATCTTCAATTTCGACGATATTCTTACTCCGGGCTCCACGCCCGCAGTGGATGCCACCGGTGGACTCCTCTTCCAGATCACTGGTGCTGGAGCCTATCAGGGGCAGGTCATTGAGTTGTATTCTGATGGCCCGAATGGTTCTTCGTCGGTTGTCTGGTGGGGTGATTACCAGCACGGAGGCGCCGATTATGGCTATCCCGTGGGTGTGAACAATGGCGGATATGGAGACCCTCTTAGCGAGTTTTCCGCTACTCCGCAAACTCCAGAGCCGTCTTCACTGCTGCTGATGGGCACGGGACTGCTGCTTATGGCCGGCTTCCTCTTCCGGCGCAAGGCAGTGCAAGGCGTATTCTAACTTACACGCATTCAGGTTATTGATGAGCGGCGAAGGGCATGGAGTCGGGCCCTTCGCCGTTTTGTGTTTCTTATAAAAGAGCTAGACTTTTCGCAGGTTGGCGAACTTTTCCATCAGCTTTTTCATGCCGTGCTGGGAGAAGAGAACGGTCAGTTTGGCGTCTCCACCCTCACCCTCGCGCAGGAGGATGGTGCCCTCACCGTACTTGGCATGGCGAACGCGTTGGCCTTTTTTAAGACCGAGAGTGCCGGTGGAGGCGGGCAGATCCATGGCAGGACTTGCTGATCCAGAGTCCGAAGACTGGGTCACCAGTTGAGGAAACGCGTCCGGCTTGCTGTAGCCGGATTTACCGCCAAAGAAGCGGGCGATGTTGTCGATTGACTGCGGCGGGGGTGCGCTCTCCGGGGCCGAATTCCCCGGTCTCAAAGTCGAGACCGGGGGCACCAGGCTCTCTAGGCTGGATGAGGCAGGCTTGGCCTTGGGCGTCATCCACGGGGCTACAAAGGGCTTGTTCGCGGTAGCTTTGATACTGGTTCCTGTCTTTCCATTGAATGGTACGCTCGCGCCGAGTGAGCGCGGCGCGTCCTGGTTCTCGTCCTCATAGTTGAAATGCTTCCCGTCAAAGTCGTGGGAGACCTCCGGACGGCGTCCGTAACTCTTCGCGTAGCTCGGAGTCGACCATGCCATGGATTGAGCCGGCGCGCGTCCGCCGAGATTCTCGATCAACTGGCTGGGAACCTCTTCCAGAAAGCGCGAAGGAATGCTCATCTCCGGAGCGTCGTTGCCGTACCTTCTGCGATAATGCGCACGGGTGAGGATCAGCGTGTTCATGGCACGGGTCATGCCGACGTAGCAGAGGCGGCGCTCTTCTTCCAGTTCGTCGGGATTGTTCAGGGTGCGCGAGTGGGGGAACAAGCCCTCTTCCAAGCCAGCCAGAAAGACGAGCGAAAACTCCAGGCCTTTGGCGGCGTGCAGCGTCATCAACGTGACGCGGGCTTCCGGGTCGAATTGATCGGCATCCGAGGCCAGTGCCGCGTTGTCAAGAAACTCGGCCAGCGTTTCGCCGCGGACCTCGGCGTCGTGCGCGGCATTGGCCAGTTCCTTCAGGTTTTCAATGCGGCTGAAAGACTCCGGCGAACCCTCGGTCTCCAAGGCCTTGATGTAGCCGGTGCGGTCGATGAGGAAGCGGATCAGCTCAGGAAGCGTGGCTGCATCGCCGGGAGCGCGGAAGGGCGCATTTTCTTCAGACTCAGTTTTTAGTTCATCGATCCCCGGTCTCAAAATCGAGACCGGGGGCACCCGATCATTTTTGGGTGAGGCGAGAAAAGGCCGTTTGGGTTGTTCGGCGAAGGGCGAAAAGCTGGCGGCATCCAGGAGCGGGATCTGCTCAGTTTCTTCACTGCCAAAATCGAAACTGGTTGCGGCATCCGCGCTGGCCGCGTCGGGCTCGGCTGCGCCGAAGTCAAAGCCGGTATCCGCTTCTGCCTCCGCGCTGGCGGCCTCGTCCTCGGCCAGCTTGCCGGCAAAGTCAGGGTCCATCATCGCCTGCGCGTCTAGAATCAGTTGGCGAAAGGAATCGAGCGCCATCAAGGCGCGGGTAGGAATGAGGCGGTTTTTGATCGCCGCGCCGAGGGCCTCCCAGGTGGAGGAACCGGTCTCCAGAGCCAGCCGCTCCAGCGTCTCCAGCGAGGTTTTGCCGATGCCGCGCGCCGGTGTGTTGATGACGCGCTGCAATGCCATCGAATCGTGCGGGTTGCGGACCAGGCGCAGATAAGCCAGCAGGTCCTTGATCTCGGCGCGCTCGTAAAAGCTGAAACCGCCGACCATGGTGTAGCGAATGTTAAAGCGGCGCAGCGATTCCTCCACCAGCCGTGACTGCGCGTTGGTGCGATAAAGGACGGCGCAATGAGCTTCGCTGGCCTGGCCGCTGGATTCCGCCTCGCGCAGAAACTTCTGAATGCGGTCGGCGATGAAGAGCGCCTCGTTCTCGCCGTCCGGAGCCTCATAGTAGCCCACCAGCGAGCCGCCTTGGCGATCGGTCCACAGCTTTTTGCCTTTGCGCTTCAGGTTGTTGGCGACAACCGCGCCGGCCGCCTCCAGAATCACCTGCGTCGAGCGGTAGTTCTGTTCCAGCCGAACGATGCGCGCGTTCGGGAAGTCCTTCTCGAACTCCAGAATGTTGCGGATGTCGGCGCCGCGCCAGGAGTAGATGCTCTGGTCCTCGTCGCCCACCGCGCAGACGTTCTTGCGCTCGCCGGCCA
>CAZXVX010000110.1:0-11384 GCA_964644105.1 uncultured Occallatibacter sp.
AAGACGCTGCTGCGCCATGCGCTGGATCAGCAGCATCTGGCGCGCAGAGCGCGGTAAATCAAGCTATTCAACCGCCAGCTCAACCTCCGCCTGTTCGCTCTCCGCGGCCACTTTGCGAAAACTGACGTTCTCGAACTGAGCCCAGATGAGTCCCACTGGCACAATGCCCAAAAAGCTGATCAGCAGCAGCGTCGCCGCGCAGGCCGTAGCCGGTTCGGCAGCCACGCCGAAGAAGCCGGTGAGCGCTGCGGCCACAAAGCCGATCTGCGTGAACCAGCCCACCACCGGAAGTTGAAAGGCGCTGGCCAGCATGCCCCAGGCCATCACCAGCATGCACTTGGAGAGCGTCAGATCGGCCAGTTGCGGGCTGGCCACAAAGGCGCGCATGATCTCAAAGTAGGCCAGCACAATCAGCCCCCACATCAGCAGCGAAAGCCCGCCCACCGCGGCAAAATCAGAGAAGCTGCGCATGGTGTCCAGACCGGCGCGAAAGGTGCGGATCTTGTGTCCGACGGCCAGCCCCAGCTTCTGAGAGGCCATGCCAAAAATCCGCTCCGCATACGCGGCCACCACGCCCCCGGCCACACGCACTGCCAGCAGAAAAATCGCGCCCAGCACGGTGGTGGTCAACCCGCCGTACGCCACCTTTTTGATGACCTCAGGATGGGGCAGCGCGCCCGCCGGAGCCAGCAGAATCACAGAGCAAAAGATCAGCGCCATCGCGCCCATGTCCAGCAGCCGTTCAACAATATAAACCGCCACCTGGTTGCTCAGCGCCAGGCCGGTTTTTTTGGCCACCAGATAAGGCCGCACCGGGTCGGCGATCCGCCCCAGCAGAGCGACGCCCGTGAAGCCAATCACCTGCGTGCCCAGCAGAGACAGCGGACCCACCTTCTTGATATGCCGCAGCAGCAGAGCCCAGCGCATGGAGCGGATCAGGTAGCAACAGTAAATCGTGCCCAGGGCAAAGGCGATCTTGCGCCAATCGGCCAGCGCCAATTGCGCCCCGAAGACGCGAAAATCAAAGTGAATCCGATCGCGCCCCCAATACACCAGCGCCGCCAGCGCCGCCATCACGATCAAACCCAGAATCCACTGCTTCTTCTTCAAGCCGTCTCCGTTCCATTGCAATCACTTAACTTATTCTACCGGGCTGGGAGCGATGGTGAGCGCCCTCAGCCCGCCGGATTGTCAAAGTTCAAAGAATCGAAAGTTCCGGCTCCGGCTTCATTCCTGAGATAAAACTCCCCCGCCGCGTCTTGAAAAACCTGAAAAGCTCACTGCTGCCGCGCCGCCCGTTTCGCCTCTGCCGCGCGCGCCAGCACCCGCCGGTTGAACTCGTGAATTACCCGCGCCACATAGGCCTGCGTCTCGTGATAAGGCGGAATGCCGTTGTAGCGGTCAACCGCCTCCGGCCCTGCGTTGTAAGCGGCCAGCGCCAGCGCCAGATTGTCGTGATAGCGGGTCAGCAGCCAATCCAGATAGCTCACCCCGCCGCGCACATTCTCCTCCGGCTTGAAGCTGTCCGCCACGCCCAAATCCCGCGCCGTGGCGGGCATCAGTTGCATCAGCCCCTGCGCTCCGGCGTGGCTCACGGCGCGGGCGTTGCCGTTGCTCTCGGCCTTCACCAGGCTGGCCAGCAAGTCCACGTCCAGATTGTGCTCCTGCCCAGCCTTGCTCAGCATCTCGCGCAGATCGGCCTCTGAAAGCTTCGGCTCCGGCAGTAAAACTCCATGCGGCGAACCTTCATTCGAAGGCGCTCCGTTCGATGAACTGCTGTGCCCCGCCCATCTCCGCGCACTTAGCGGAGATGGACGGGAATCCTGCCCTGAACTATCCGCAATCTTCAGCTCAGGCGGCGGATCGGGCAGCGCCTCGAAGGCGGCAATCTCCTCTGTCTGGAACTCGATGTAGCTATCTTCTCCAGGACTCAAGTAGAGCCGGGTGCGGCCTTCAACATTGGCGTGATGATCGCAGCGCATCTCGAAGCCGTTGCGCAGCGTCACCCGCTCGTAGGCCCGCATCGGCGGACACAATGCCGCAATCACCGCCAGAGCAGCCAAACCCCGCCAAGTTGTCAGCAACTGACTCAAAAACTCTTCTCCAGAAAAATTCCCGCCTGATTCCATCGTACATTTCGCTAACTCGCTAACGGGCGATCCACGCGCGGCGCGGGCTAACTCGCCGCATTTTTTCCAATCCATCATTCAAGGAGTGATTCTTTCCAAATACTCTGTCATCCTGAGCGAAGTTTGGCAGCTTTTTCGCCAAACGGACTCGAAGGACCCGCGGTTGCTTTTCGTCCATCTTCCTTGAAGTCGCATCAAGCATTGGTTCGCATGGTGAAAAAGACCCGGCGAAACGGAAAAAAGACCGATCCATCGTTGCGCACCGGATATGCAGGCGCTGCGCGGAAGAGTATGTCCTGCTTGAATTCCGCCTGCTCTTCCGCGGAGAGACAGTCAAGCCATGGCCGCATCCCGGTGCCGGCGTACCAATCGATGATGGCCTGATGATCTTTGAGCAGGTGCCAGTAAGTAGTCTCCCAAATATCCACCTCATGACAATGATCTTTGGCTTTTTCAAAGTAGAAGTCGGGCTCGCGGAAGTACAGCGGATTCGACATTCCGGAAAAATAGCTTTGCCATTTGTCCGATGCGGCGGTCGCCAAAAGCGCCTTGTACAAACTACTCGTATGATTGGCCGGCACCTGGATGGCAATGACGCCGCCGGGAGTGATCCATTGGGCAAGCGTGGACAGAAGCTTTCCCTGCTCCGGCACCCAATGCAAAACCGCGTTGGAAAAGACAAGATCAAAGTTCGTTGCAGGCTGCCAGCTTTGCAGATCGGCCACCACCCAGGATGCCGGAAGCGAAGTAGCCCTCGCTTGATCGATCATTTCTTTCGAGCTATCCAGTCCAATGATCTCAGCGCCGGGAAAACATTCCGCAAGCACAGCCGTGGAGTTACCGGGCCCACAGCCCAGGTCCAAGATACGCAGAGGTTGGTCAGCCCGATCCTTGAGAAGGATGCGCACTCTAGTGGCCAGATCCCACGCGGGACGAGTCCGTTGATTGGCAAATTGCAGATACAAATCCGGGTTCCAGCTCGGCATGAAATTCCTCTTCAACTTCCTGCTCTTGCGATGCGCGGAAGAGCCATCGAATACTTCTTGAGCGCCGCCTCCAGCACCACCGCAACGCCATCCTGGTCATTCGGCGGAGCCTGCTTCCAGCCGCGCGTTTTGGCCAGCGTGCGCAACTCCTGCGCGGCGTTGCCCATCACCACGGCCTGCCCGGCCCACTCCAGCATCTCCACATCATTCCAATTGTCGCCGATGGCCATCGCTTCCCCGCGCTCGACGCCCAGCCGGAGGGCTAGATTTTCAAGCGCCGAAGCCTTTGAAACGCCCCTCGGCAACAGGTCCAGAATCGACAGCCCGCGCGCCGGATACTCAGTCCGCTGGCACGCGCACTCACCCGCCCACGCGCTCGCCTTCACTGCTGCCTCCGCCGCGCGCATCTGGCTCACCGTGCCGGCCGCCATGCCTTGAATCGGATCTTCGCCATCCCTGAGCGCATCTTCCAGCGGCTTGACCACCTCGATGGCGTTGCGGTTGGCCTCAACCCAAATCGCAATCCGCCCATGCGCCTGCTCCAAATCCTCAACCACAAGTTCGCCGCGCCCCGGCCGGTCAAAGGTAAAAACCACGCACCCGAAGGGCCGCAGCAACCCGCACAATCCGCGCGCCACCCGCGACTCCATCGTGCAGCGGGCGATCACTTCGCCGCCCAGCGCCCGCGTCACTGCCCCGTTGGACGCAATCAGCGGCGTATCCGCTCGCAAGTCAAGGCCCTCGAAGAGCGGCGCAGTGTAGGCCGCGCGCCGCCCGGTGGCGATGACCACCGTGATCCCCGCCTGCTGCGCGCTTTTGAGCGCCCGCCCCACGCGCGCCGTCAAACCCTGGCCAATCGCCGGCGTCAGCGTCCCGTCCACATCAATTGCCACCAGTCGCAGCGGAGGATGCATAGATTCAGTTTACCGACTGCGGCTCAATACAATCCCGGAAGCAAGGCCCAGCTTTCGCCGCGATAGCTTTCATACGCCGCGCCAAAGGCCTTCCGCAAATTTGCTTCTTCCAGTCGAATCTTCCGCAGGTACGCAAGAACGGCCAGCACGTAACCGATCAGCGCATGCAATTCGCCGGAGACAATCGCCGTGCCCAGATACAAAGCGAGCAGCGCCGTATAGATCGGATGGCGCAACACGCGGTAGGGTCCGCTGCGAATCAACTGATGCTCCACCTTGATGGTGATCTCGCCGCTCCAATAGCGCCCCAGGCAGCGCCGCGCCCAGATGGCCAGAATCAGGCCAGCCGCATTCAACGTGAGTCCGGCCACAGTAACGAGCAAGGAAGCGGGCAGCCAGCGTTCTCTCAAGCCTTGATTCGGAATCAAAATCAAAAGTTGGGCGACAGAGATGAGCACGAGATGTACCCATCTGGAACCGCGCGACTCGGATTCCGCAGTCGGCGCGGACTTCCTTTTGGCCACATCCCAATAGATCTCGATCACGCACCACATGGCGATCGATGTCCACATAGGCCAGCCAAACCATAACAATTTCATGTATTCATTTATACCTTCTCATGCAGGAAATCGACGGCGGAAAATGACGCTATGTATACTGAAAGAGAGATGATTCAAAACCGGCAGCGGCGGATATGGCTGCTGATTGCGGCAATCGCAATCGGCATCGCTCTGCTGTGCTTGCTGCTTCCTCAAGGCCATTCCAATGGCGCGGAGCTTCTGGCGATCCTGCCGCTTCTCTGCGCGGGCATCATCTCTCCGCTGAGCCTCTTCGCGCCGCTGGCCTTTGAATACGATGGCCGCACCCCCGACGCCCCGGCGCTGCCCGCCCTCTTCCAGCGTCCGCCGCCCTTCCGCCTCGCATAAATCTACCCAATCATCTGAAGATGCCTTTGCTGCCAAAGGGCACGACTTTGCAGGCTGCGGAAAGACTCAACACAAAGCCCAGAAGCGTCAGGGCATGACTTTAGTCGTGCCGATAAGTCCCATAGAATCAATTGGGCTTTAGCCCCAGAGCGATGGCTTACGCGCAGCAAAGGCTGAATCGAAGTCCTTATCCAACAATTTACTTTCCGCGATTCCAAGAGGGCGTCTATGAATTTTCATCCAATTCTTGCCTGGCTCCTATTCGCCGGCTTCATTCCATGCGTGTTTGTTGTCCTGGCATTAATTCACTTCTGCTGGTGGCGCTTCCGCCAGTGGAGAAGAAAAACCGGCAAGATGCGCTCCGGGCTTTATGCCTGCTGCCTTGCCATGGGTATGGCTTTTCTGGAAAACCTGTGGCGCTTTTATCAGCCCAGTGTTGCCATTCTTCTGGACGAGAAGCAAAGCGAAGACGCCGATGAAGACGACACCGGCGATCCAGAGAACTTGAAGAAGCAGCTCGACCGGCAGCTCAAAAAGATTCGCCGCGGCGAGCCGGTGGAGTGGCTGGTGTTGCGGCTGTGAGCTGGCTGACTATTTAATCCCCGGTCTCAAAATTGAGACCGGGGGCACCCAATTTCAGTGAGTAAAATGAACCAACCCGTACGGCTGTCCGGCGAATGCGCCTTTTGGGACCATTCCTAACCCCCACCATTTACACTGGTAGACGGAGAAACCTGTGTTTTTTGATAAGGCATTAACCAAGATCTTTGGCACTGCGAACGAACGGCTCATCAAGCGCCTCAAGCCCATTGTGGCCCTGATCGGCGCTCTCGAAGAAGACACCAAGCGCCTCACCGACGACGAACTGCGCTCGAAGACCGCTGAATTCCGCCAGCGCATCGCCGAGCGACTCAAGGACAATCCCGACGACGCCGACCACAAGGACGAGCGCAAGGCCGCCGAGCGCGAGGCTCTGGACGAGCTGCTGCCCGAAGCCTTTGCCGTGGTCCGCGAGGCCGGCTGGCGCTCGGTGCAGATGCGCCACTTCGACGTGCAGTTGATTGGCGGCATGGTGCTGCATCAGGGCAAGATCGCCGAGATGAAGACCGGCGAAGGCAAAACGCTCGTCGCCACGCTCTCTTGCTATTTGAACGCGCTCGCCGGCCACGGCGTGCATGTAGTCACCGTCAACGACTACCTGGCCAAGCGCGACGCCGAATGGATGGGCAAGATCTATGAGTTCCTCGGCCTCACCGTCGGCGTTATCGTCCACGATCTCAGCGACGAGGAGCGCCGCGCCGCTTACGCCGCCGACATTACTTACGGAACCAACAACGAATTCGGCTTCGACTACCTGCGCGACAATATGAAATTTGAGATAAAAGATTGCGTGCAGCGCGGCCACTACTACGCCATCGTGGACGAGGTTGACTCGATCCTGATCGACGAGGCGCGCACCCCGCTGATCATCTCAGGACCCACCGATCAGACCACCGACAAATACGCCCGCGCCCGCGCCATCGTACCCAAGCTCGTCAAAGGTGAAGAAGTTGAAGCCACCGATCACAAGCGCCAGGAAGAACTCGGCATTCAGCTCGCCGAGGGCCAGAAGCATCTCACCGGCGACTACATCGTCGACGAAAAGCAGCGCACCATCGGCGTCACGGACGAAGGCTGGGTGAGCATCGAAAAGCTGCTCGGCATCACCAACATTGCCGACGCTGAAAACTGGGAGATGAAGCACTACATCGAGACGGCGATCAAGGCCGAGGCTCTCTACAAGCGCGATGTCGAGTACGTGGTCAAGGACGGCGAAGTCATCATCGTGGACACATTCACCGGACGCCTGATGCCCGGCCGCCGCTGGAGTGATGGCCTGCATCAATCCATCGAGGCCAAAGAGGGCGTGGTCATCCGCAAAGAAGATCAGACGCTCGCCACCATCACCTTCCAGAATTATTTTCGCCTTTATCAAAAGTTATCCGGCATGACCGGCACAGCCGAGACCGAAGCCGCCGAATTCGAAAAGATTTACAAGCTCGAGATCGTCGTCATCCCCACCAACAAGCCGATGCTCCGCCTGGAAAATCCCGACGTCGTCTATCGCACCGAGAAGGAAAAATTCAAGGCTGCGGCGGACGACATCGCCAAGCTGCACGAGCGGAAGCAGCCGGTGCTGGTGGGCACTGTCTCCATTGAAAAATCCGAGCGGCTCTCGGCCATCTTGCAGCGCAAAGGCGTCAAGCACGTGGTGCTGAACGCCAAGTTCCATGAGCGCGAAGCGGAGATCGTCGCCCAGGCTGGCCGCCTCGGCGTGGTCACCATCTCCACCAACATGGCAGGCCGCGGAACCGATATTCTCCTCGGCGGCAATCCCGAATTCATGGCCCGCCAGGAGCTGGTCAAAAAGAACAAGGCGCGCGCCATCAGCGTCGCCGAGGGTGCCATCAACCCCATGGCCCCAGCCGGCTTCCAGCGCTTCTACTACTCCGGCCAGGAGTTCGAAATCGACTCCACGGAGTGGGCCTCGGTCTACAACGTCCACGCTGAAACCGCGCGCATCGAGCACGATCAGGTCATCGAAGCCGGCGGCCTTTTCATCCTCGGCACCGAGCGTCATGAATCCCGCCGCATCGACAACCAGCTCCGTGGCCGCGCCGGCCGCCAGGGCGATCCCGGCGAGTCGCGCTTCTACCTCTCGCTCGAAGACGACCTGATGCGCATCTTCGCCAAGCAGTGGGTCAGCACGCTGCTGGAGCGGCTGGGCATGGAAGAGGGCGTGCCCATCGAGTCGAAGATGATCTCCAAGCGCATCGAGGGCGCGCAGAAGGCCGTCGAAGCGCAGAACTTCGAGAGCCGCAAGCATCTGCTGGAATACGACGACGTGATGAACAAGCAGCGCGAGGCGGTCTACGCCATGCGCCGCCAACTGCTGGAAGGCGTCGATCAGAAGGATCTGATCCTGGAAGATTACGTCGGCGGAATCTTGAGCAATATTCTGGACGAATTTGCCGGCGAAAAGCTCCATCCCGACCAATGGGATCTGAAGGGCATCGACTCGAAGCTCACCGACCACTTCGGCCAGACCTTCGCCTCCATGGGGATTGCGCCGCTGGAGCTGCACCGCCATGAGCTGGGCGAGGCCATCTTCACCCGCCTGGAGCAGGATTACGCCGCCAAGGAAAAGCTCCTCAGTTCGGCCACCATGCGCTATCACGAGCGCATGGTCATGCTCAACGTCATCGACGGCCTGTGGAAGGATCACCTGCTCTCGATGGACCACCTCAAAGAGGGCATCAATCTGCGCGGCTATGCGCAGCGCGATCCGCTGGTCGAGTACAAGCGCGAGTCCTTCGATATGTTCGAGGCGATGATGCTCAAGTTCCAGGAAGACACGGTCCGCTTCCTCTTCCGTATGCAGATTCTCGACCAGGACGGCCAGCCTGTCGGTGGATCAGCGCGGCCCAACCGCACCGTTCCCAAGGCACCGCCCGTGTCGAGCGCCGCGCAACCGTTGACCCTGGAAGCCGAACCGCGCGAAATATCCATCTCCACCCGTCCGCCCTCCACCACCATCGACGCGCTGGAGAAAGAGTTCCATCGCAAGAAGCAGCGCGATCTGGAGGCTGCCAGCTTTGCCGGCGCCGGAGACTCGAGCCAGCCCACCCAGCGCCGCACCGGCGAAAAGGTAGGCCGCAACGACCCCTGCCCCTGCGGCAGCGGCAAAAAATACAAAAAGTGCCACGGCGCGGAAAAGTAAAGTTTCATAGGTCCCCAGGTCTCTAAGGCGAGACCTGGGGCAGCGGTGGTGTTTCAAAATTGAATCGAGAGGTTCGATGATGTTTGAACGCTATACGGAAAAGGCGCGACGCACTATTTTTTTCGCCCGCTACGAAGCCAGCCAATTCGGTTCGCAAATCATCGAGAGCGAACACTTGCTGCTGGGTGTGTTGCGCGAGAACAAGGATCTGACAAGTTACTTCTTGCGCCTGAACGCAGGGGTCGATTGGATACGCAAGCAGATAGAAGCGCAAACATATACCAGGGATAGGATTTCGACGATAGTGGACCTGCCGCTTTCTGACGAATGCAAGCGAGTGCTGGCATTCGCGGCTGAAGAAGCCGAACACCTCAGTCATCCACATATTGGCTGCGAACACTTGCTGCTGGGCCTGCTGCGCGAAAAAGATAGCTTCGCTTCGCAATTGCTCGGAAAATGCGGCGTGGAGCTTGAGGAGGTGCGCAAGGAATTGGCTGCTACGTCTCCCGGAGAGTATCCCTGGGAATTGGAGAAGAAGCGGCAACTCGCCAATCTTCCGCCTGAAGAAAAGGCAGCGAGACGGCAATTAATTCGTGAATTATCGGAAAAGATTCAACAGGTAAAAGAAAAGGCTTTTCCGGAGCAAGCTATCTTGGCTCGTTACTCTGACGAAGCACGGCTAGCATTTTATTTTGCTGCTCAAGAGGCGGATCGGCTCAGCCAGGAGCGTATCGGCCCCGAACATCTTCTGTTGGGTATTCTGAGTGAAGGGAAGAGCTTTGCCGCACGCATCCTGCGCGAGCGCGGAGTAGAGATTGATTCTATCCGCCGCGCGCTCGCCGAGGCACCCCACGAGCCTTCGTCTGGCAGTGAAGAACCCGGCAAATGCGATTGAGCCAGCCCACCCAGCGCCGCACCGGCGAAAAGGTAGGCCGCAACGACCCCTGCCCCTGCGGCAGCGGTAAAAAATACAAAAAGTGCCACGGCGCGGAAAAGTAAGGGTTCATAGGCCCCCAGGTCTCTAACGCGAGACCTGGGGCACCCGATACCCGGCACTCGGCAACCAAGCACTGTTGAGCTAATCCAGATTTAGTACGGGTTTAGGAAGAGAGTTTACTGTATTTGATAATTTATTTCGCAGAGTATCACGAAATTTGAAGAGTTTTTCCATCGCTTGAACATCTTGGTTGAACTTTGGAATGCCTTCAGCGCCGCTGATCAACTTCTCAACTTCATAAAGAGCATCTTGAACCCGTTTATCTTGAATAAGTTTTTTGACTCCGTCGATACGCATTCTAAGGCTAAGTGCAAATATAAATTCTTCTCTTTTTGCCTTATCGAAAAATAGCGAGTACAGCTTGGCTCCGTCGCTTATTCTTCCTTTGAATTCAAATGGAATCAACTGAACAAATCCAACAAAAGTCGAAATCAGAATTATAAACGCAAAAATATTGGCAATTACTGTATCACGAATCGCAAACGGAAATAAAAAGATTGCCACAAAGAAGTTGGCAAGGGAGCCACCAAAGAGAAAACCGAAGTATTGCCATTTGAACCATTGGTTTGGCATCTTGCGAAACCCCGCCTGCACAGAGCCATCAAAGAATCTCTTACGGTAGAATGTCCATTGCCGAGGATTTGTCAGTTGAAGTTGAACTGGACCAACTTTCACGGCAATGATCTGAAAGCCACATAAATATCCACTCAAAATGTGACCAACTTCGTGTATCAGAATAGTGACAAGAAGGTATGAAGAGAACCAAAGAATTAAGCCAGCCATCATTACGATAAATTGGACGAGCGTTGAAATCATAAACCAGTATCTCAAAAATGCGTCGGAATGGAGTAATCTTGTCGGATGCGCCAATCCTGATTTTACCGATTGTCGTTTATTTTCAACTGATTACCGTGGGAACGTGTTGCTTACACTTGTAGAACATTGCAAAAAAGGTATAATCATCTCATGCGATGGACCGTCGGCTTTCTGAATGAAGAGATCAAGAGGGAACTGGATGCCCTTCCGATTGATCTCCGGGCCAGCTTTCAGCGCATTGTGGAACTGATTCAGGTCCACGGCCTGGAGCGGATTCGTGAACCTTACCTGAAGCACCTGGAGGGGCAACTCTGGGAGATGCGCATGAAAGGCAAAAGCGGAATCGCTCGTGCAATCTATATCACGGCAACGGGCACGCGCATCGTAATCGTTCACGTTTTTACAAAGAAGACGCAAAAGACGCCGCGACAGGAGATCGCGCAAGCCCGGAAAAAGGCCAAGGAGGTTCAATGAATTCCGAATTTATCCCAGTTGAAGAGTCTTTTGCGCAGTGGAAGAAAGACCCAAAATACATTGCCGCTTACGATGCGCTGGAAAATGAGTTCTCCCTAGCTTCAGCCCTCATCAAGGCGCGGGGCGATGCGGAGATGACGCAGGAGCAAGTTGCGCAAGCGATGGGAACAACCCAAGCCGTCATTGCGCGTCTTGAAAGCGGCAAGGTTCTGCCTTCAACGCGTACTCTGGAGCGCTTTGCAAAGGCTACACGAACCCGCCTGCAAATTAGTTTCGCACCTGGGATTCGATAGAACAACCCACCGTCAGTTCACGGTCACCGTCAATGTCGTGCTCTCCGTAACGCTGCTCGTGCTGCCGGTTACCGTCACGGTATACGCGC
>CAZXVX010000111.1:0-11341 GCA_964644105.1 uncultured Occallatibacter sp.
TCTTGTGCAACAGATAACCGAGATCCGTCGCCGGCTCATGCGTTGTTGTGACAGAGAGAAGCATTGGCATCCAGTGTAGAGCATCGGGTAATGGTGTGGTTAGGTCAGAGCGCACGGCATGGAATCGTTCGTGATGTTCGGCTGTGCTTATCCGTTCACGACTACGATCCGTATTCCTCGACTGGTTTCTTCCGTCAAAAAGCTCACCGGCAGAAATCTCTTAATAACATTCATGTTGGTTTGCGCGTGGGAAGTGATTGCGGCCGTGGTAAATGAGCCTCCGCCCGCCAGGGCCATCGGCAGCAAGAGTTGATCGGCCAAGTGCTCGCTCACTGTCGCCCCCGATGCGAGATAGGCACTGACCTGCGCTGCGGCGTCGGCCCCCACCTTTTCCGCGCCTACGCCCATCTTGCCGAAGGAAGTAAAGACCTCAACCAAAGAGGCGCTTTCCACTTCGACCATCACGACATTTCCCGGTCCGGGCGAATTGTTCGTAAAAGTAATCTGCTGATCTTCCTCCACCAGTTGCAGCAAACGAGCAACGACGGATAATTCTCGCTGAGCGATTTTGCGATTCAGATTGGCGACAATCGCATGCACTTTCGGCTTTTCAACCGGCCCACGCTCCTCCAGATGAATCTGTGAGAGTGTGCTGCAAGGGTGAATCTCGACCTCAAATCGTCCTCCGCCAGCGGGATAAAATCCATACTTCTCCAGGTTCACCTGCACACGCGGTCCCATGCGTTCAATCTGAGGAAGGAATGTCCTCGCAAGAAAGTCGAAAGGAGGCGCAGCCTGATTGTGTGTGCCACCCTGTATGGTGATGTAGCTTGGTTCATTTGCCGTCATCAGCGCAGGCAGGATGGTTTGCAGCACCAGCGTGCTGCTACCCGCTGTACCGACTGCGAAGTTGTACCTGCCCGGCTTGATTGCAGACGGCTTGAAACTGAGTTGTGTTGAGCCAGCATAAGCGCCTTCTACCTCGGCATCGCCGATTTCGGCTACTGCCAATACAGCCGCAAGGTGTTGACGCAGCAAACCAGGACGCTCGCGGCCCGCGCGAATCTTCTCAATGAAAAATGGCTTGCCCGTCACCACGGAAAGGCTCAGGGCTGTGCGCAGAATCTGCCCACCGCCCTCGCCGATCGAGCCGTCCAGAGTTACACCCTTCGAATCTGTCATTGTACTTTCCTTGAACACCATTATCTGGGCTTGTACGTCACAGTCGTAGCGTGCAAGCCCAGCTGTCTATCCCTTGACGCAGACCACCTGGTGCAGCGTGTGGACGATCTCGACGAGGTCAGACTGTGCCGCCATGACCGCTTCAATCGGCTTATACGCTGCCGGCGTTTCGTCGATCACCTCGGCGTCCTTGCGGCATTCAATGCCCTCGGTCATGCGGGCGTGATCTTCGAGCGTGAAGCGGCGCTTGGCTTCGTTGCGCGACATGGCGCGCCCTGCGCCGTGACTGCAACTGTTGAAGCTTTCGCGATTGCCCTTGCCGCGAACAATATAGGAACGCGCTCCCATGCTACCGGGAATGATCCCCATATCGCCCTCCGCCGCACGTACTGCGCCCTTGCGCGTCACCAGAATGTTCTGCCCATAGTGCCGCTCACGCGCGACATAGTTGTGGTGGCAGTTGATTGCCTTCAACTCTGCGCTGAAGACCGGAACCACTCCTGAGTTGCGCACCGACGCTACAACGTTCTCCATCATGATCTCGCGATTCCAGCGTGCATACTCCTGCGCCCAGTGCACAGCTTCGACATAGTCGTCGAAGTGTTCAGTGTTCTCAGGAAAATACGCCAGATCCGCATCCGGCAAGTTGATGAAGAACCGCTGCATATCCTTACGAGCCAGTTCAATGAAGTAGCCGCCCATGCGGTTGCCAACGCCGCGTGACCCCGAGTGCAGCATGAACCAGACGTGCTCTGCCTCATCGAGGCAAACCTCGATAAAGTGGTTGCCAGTGCCCAGCGTACCCAGGTGGTTTGAGTGGTTGCCGCGATCCAGCTTGGGGTGCTTGGCCAGAATCGCATCGTAGCCCGGCTTCAGCGTACCCCAGATTTCGAGGCTGCGACCGGGAATCTCACCCCACGCGCCGCGATCACCCACGCCACCGTGATTCGTGCGCCCGTGCGGAACCGCCTGCTCAATCGAATCGCGAATCGGCTTCAAATTGTCGGGCAGGTTGCTGGCTGTCAGGCTGGTTTCGACCGCCATCATGCCGCAGCCAATGTCCACGCCCACTGCGGCGGGAATGATCGCGCCCTTGGTCGGAATCACGCTGCCTACTGTCGCGCCCATGCCCCAATGCACGTCGGGCATGGCGGCGATCCACTGGAAGACGAACGGCATCTGGGCGGCATTGAGCAACTGCTGACGAGCCTGATCCTCGACCTGGACGCCTTTGGTCCATGCCTTTACCGGCCACGCCTTCACGCCCGAGCCCTCTTCGGGCATATATACGTTGTAGTTCTTCTCTGCCATTTCGTCGGCCATCTCATCCTCCTGATACTTGTCTGAATCTTCTTGCCCTATCTATATGCAGGGTGATGACCAAACTGGGCGGCAGGGATACTAGGCTTTATATGAATAAGATACGCTTCTTCCATGAGTGAGGTCATGACAGATATATATTCCATAAGATAGACTTCTAGAATTATGGATAGCGAATATCTCCCGGTCGTCGTCATTGGACTACTTGGCACCACCCTCGATGTCGGCAAGCATCCCGATCGCTGGCAGAACTGGCGACCCACAGTTTCCATTTGCCGTCAGCCGGACCTTATCGTCAACCGTTTCGAGCTATTGCACGGAAAGAATGACCGTTCACTGGCCGAACGCGTGCGCCAGGACATGGCCGCCGTCTCGCCGGAGACCACCGTCAATCTGCATCCGGTCGAGTTCGGCGATCCGTGGGACTTTGAGCAGGTCTACGAGACCCTCTTCAGCTTTGCGCACGACTATCCCTTTGACGCCGATGCGGAAGACTATCTGATCCACATCACCACTGGGACGCACGTGGCTCAGATCTGTCTGTTCTTGCTGACCGAGTCGCGCCATCTGCCCGGTCGCTTGCTGCAATCCTCACCTGATCGTCAGCGTGGCGGCCCCGGCGAGGTCAAGATCATCGATCTCGATCTCTCCAAATACGACAGCATCGCACAACGCTTTCATCAGGAGAAGGAGGCTGGCGTCAGTTTCTTGAAGGGCGGCATCGAGACTCGCAACGCAAGATTCAATCAACTCATCGACCGCATTGAGCGTGTTGCCATAGCAACCCGCGATCCACTGCTTCTGATGGGGCCGACCGGTGCTGGCAAATCCCGTCTGGCGCGGCGCATCTTTGAGTTGAAAAAATCCCGGCGCGCGGTGAGCGGCAACTTCGTCGATGTGAATTGCGCCACTCTACGCGGTGAGGGCGCCATGTCCGCGCTCTTCGGCCACGTCAAAGGCGCATTTACCGGAGCCGTACAAGAGCGCGCTGGCCTGCTGCGCACCGCCAACAAGGGAGTTCTGTTTCTTGATGAAGTGGGAGAGCTTGGCCTCGACGAGCAGGCCATGCTGCTGCGAGCGCTCGAAGAAAAGACATTTCTGCCGCTGGGTTCAGATCGCGAGGCCCACAGCGACTTTCAGCTCATTGCTGGAACCAATCGCGATCTGTTGGGTGCTGTCGAAGAGGGACGCTTTCGCGAAGACCTTCTGGCTCGCATCAATCTGTGGACATTCACGATGCCCGGCTTGTGCGACCGGCACGAGGACGTCGAACCCAACCTGCAATTCGAACTCGATCAATATGCCGAGAGGACCGGAACGCGGGTCACCTTCAATCGCGAAGCCCGCAACCGATTCCTCGACTTTGCCCGTTCTCCATCTACAACATGGAAGGGCAATTTTCGTGATCTGAATGCTGCCGTGGCACGCATGAGTACGCTCTGCTCCGGTGGCCGCATCTCCGTCGAGATTGTGGAAGAAGAGATTGCCCGACTGAATTCCGGGTGGCGCACGGAAAGAAGGAGCGACGCATCCCAGGCATTGACGAGGCTTCTCAGCAAGGAGCAAAATGCGGAACTCGACCTCTTCGACCGCCTGCAACTGGAGCAAGTAGTCGCAATCTGCCAGCGCAGCCGCACAATATCCGAGGCTGGCCGACAACTCTTCAATTGCTCGCGAACCCAAAAGGCTACGCCCAACGACGCCGACCGCCTACGCAAGTACCTCGCTCGATTTGGCCTCGACTGGGCAGTACTCTCTGCGGAGCATTGATCCCGAACAGTTGCCGCTCGGGCTTGAGCGAAGATAAACGCCTCCTATGCTGCAATACGCCCTACCCACAGATCCCTTTGTACTTTCTTAGGATATCGATTTGGCCAACGATATTGCTGTTGAACTCGGCAAGTTCTTCCGCCGGAATCCAGTACTCACGATGGATACATGAGCCAGTCGCCTGGACAGAAAACTGCTCGATGTACTCCGTTTGCACTTGAAGACGCACATGCGAGACGCGAGACGCCATACCGACATGAACGATGTCGTCTGACGGCAGTGCTTACACGTACTCCTGAACCGGACCGGATGGCTGCAAAGCATGACGAAACAGTTGAAGTGACAGGAATTTATTGTACAGTCCTCGATGTGCTTCGTAAGTATTTCGCCAATCGAGAAATCTCTCTTTCGCTCGCTCAGATCGCTCCTCATCGTGCTTCGTCCTCGTCAGCAGTAGGCGCGAAATGGCTACAACCTGAGCCTCAAGTTCGGGTAGAACAGATCGGCAACTCCAGCAGATTCTTAGATGATTTCGGACGGCTCGCATCTGCGCCATGGACATCTCTCCGTCCAGATAGGCAAGCAACTGATCATCGTTCAGATGTATGAATGGCTTGTTAGACCGCACGTTTCTCTATCCTTTCTTTGGTCATCTGTCGCGAGATTGCCCCCTGAAGCTTACGTAGGGCGCGTGCCAAGAGCGAATTGACAGAGTTCATGCTTATGCCCAACTGGTCAGCGATCTGGCGATATTTCATTGAGTCAAGTCTGAGCAACAATACTGGCTGGTATGATAACCGAAGGTCTCAAAAATTTTGACGCGAGGATGTATGTTCTCCTTTGGAAAGAAAAAGACCAGCGGCGCTGACACAAAACAAGCCCAATCTGACGCGCCCGCGTCTGCCGCAAAATCTTCTCCAGAGACCGATCCGAATCTCATTCGCGTCTTTGACGAGTTTGGCCGCGAGCTGTTCATTACCAAAGAGCAGTGGCGCACAAATGTGCTGCCAGGCTCTCTTCAGTCGAACTGGAACAATCCGGATCAACTTTACGGCATCATTATCGGCTCGCTGAACGATGGATTTTTTGTGGATGTGCTCGACGCCGCCAAACACCTCTATGAGATTGATCCGGTTACAATGCACGGAGCGTGTGCTTACGGCATCGTTTTGATGAAAAACAACAAGCTCGACGATGCCGAAGCTATCTTCCTCGCGTATATCCGCAAGCATGGTGAAGACGGTATCGTACTAACAAATCTTGCCAAGGTGTATGCGGCCCGCAACGAGATGCAAAAAGCAGATGAAACACTGTGGAAGGCACTGACGCTCGACCCTAATCAAGAGAATGGCTTGAACTGGTACGCAGCCAACTGCCGCGAACGATTCGGCGAAGAGGCCTGGCTGGAATCAATAGCACGTGTGGCTGAACTTTCGGGGAGCTGGCGAGCTCAGCTTTGGTTGGCTCGCGCTGCATTGGATGCTGGCGACATCGCTAAGGCACTCACTTTCTACCAGCAGAGCCTTGACCGCATCGGAGAGGATGTTCCCGCAGACCTGTTGATGCAAATCGGTGGAGATTTAGGCCAGCACGGCTTTCTTGAACATTCCATCAGACTTACGGAACCACGATTTCGGCCCGCAGTTCATGGGCTTTCGGTCGGCAACAATCTGATTAAAGCTCATTTCGACCTCGGCGAGTTGGAAGCAGCTCAAAAGATTCTGGAACAGCTCTATGCGCTTCAGCGCCCTGATTTCAAGAAGCACTTGAGTTTCTGGGACACAGAGATTGCCAAAGCAAAGGTTGCCAAAATCAATTCGCCGGGTGCGCCCACGCCTCAAATCTTAATGTCGGCCATTGAGGGACCGGTTTGGTTGAAATCTTCTTCGGCAGTATCGGAGATGTTTGGAGAAAAACCGCAAATGGCGCCCATGGTCACATTCCTGGGATCTTCTGCGGATATACCCGGCCAAACAGATCGCGAGCAACGGCAACTAGCGGATGCTCCTGGCAGGCTAAGCCGCGCTTTGCCACTGTTTCTTGCGGAACAGGTCTGGTTCAATAGCAATGCCCGCACCCAGATACTGACACCGACTATCGAGAGCGCTGCAAGGGCATTCGTCCTGAGTGGAGTTTCCTGGCAAGATGAGGCCGCTGCTCGGTACTCGTCTTGGGGAGAAAGGAAGAGTGACTTTGTTGTAGTCACGCACCTGAAGTGTGCAGGCGAACAATGGAAAGCCGAGATGCGGCTTTTTCGCGCAGACAATCGACAAGTGCTCGATCAGTGCGAAGTGACTTTTCCAATGGCGCACCCTAATGATGCCATACAGCAGCTTATACAAAGGCTTTTGTCGTCGTTGTGTTCAACTGCGCCAGTTGTTCGTCAGGAACCCCCTAAATCGTATCAAGTGCCAGTAGGCGCGCGGTTTCCTCTTTACCTGCTTCGTCTGGAGCAACTGCTATCCGCACGGTTCGCAGCGATGGAAGGTTCGCAGTCGTCTTTCTTGCATGGCGAGCGCGAAATCATCGATGGCAATCTGCAACTTTGCGTCGATTGCCCTGAGAACATTGTCACGCGGATCTTACTGGCAAGGACGCTGCTATCTATAAAGAAGGTTCGTCCTGAATTGATCAAGGAGTTCAAAGCGAAAATCGAATTATTGCAAAGGAAGAAGCCATTGCCCCAACCCGCTCAAGAGATTCTAGAAAATATGATCGGGGATGTATTTGCGGTATGAGGTCCATGACTACCCATCTGGAATAAGCTTTCAAGTGCGTGGATACAAATCATCTATATAAATGGTCTTCACAACTACAATTCGCGGCTGTATTCCGCAGCCATCGACCTCTTCAGCGTCTTCAAAACAGACGAGGACATGCTGCCGTCATTCTCGAACTGCTCCGCGCAATAGTTCACACGAATGCCGGCTCTCTTGAGCACATATTCGTAGTAGGCGCTTTCATCGACATCCTGAAAGCGCCCCCACCGGCTGACGTCGTAAACAAGCAGCGTTGAAAAATCTGTCCGTCCGCCTTCCACGTCAGTCATGAGCGTATTAAGGCCTTCGCGTCCGGCGATATTCAGACCGCTGCATTCGTGATCTGAATACCCTCGCACGATTTCCATTTGGTGCGATGCGGCGTATGCGCGGACCACTTCGAGCTGGTTCTCTGGGGAGTACTGCTGATGTTCCGTGGACATACGCACGTATTGCGCTGCCCGCAGAGGTGGGGGAAGAGGCGTGTTCGTGGGCGCAATCGACGTCTTCTCCATTCCTCTGCCACCAGTTCTCGCGGGATCGAATTTCCACCATGACGGTCGGCATCTGGTGAAGCTTCAAACGACTCCGAATTATTAGTGGAAAAAATGATGCTTTTTAGCGACAAGCCTGTGAAATTTACTTTTGTTTTGTACCACGAGCTGGGACACCAAGACTATTCAGCCTCCGCTTGTGATCAGCCAATCGACGGTCGTAAGGGGATCCACTCCGGACGGCGACTTGCCCAACGACGTTCCCGTGGAGGGCTTCCATTTGCCTTCAAAGGGCCTGACCTTCTGCGAGCATTCGGGAATTCTTCGGTGTACCAGGTGCCCCAATGTGGAAAGAGAATCAGCCGTTCTCAGCCCCACAATCTCCCCACCGTACCAATTCCTCAGAATTTCCCATCGTTTCTTTTCAGTACTTTAGGCTGCCAGCCATTCCGCGTAAGTCGTTGATAATACGTTGTTTATTTCTCTCATAGCCCAAAGGTCGCTGGTTCAAATCCAGCCCCCGCAACCATCCGAAGGAGCCCTTCTGTCGAGTCCTGAGCCTTTGACTCCTCGTGAGGGGATTTTTTATCTGTACTTAGCAGATTCCAGGAGCCTTCTGCCTCGCAGTACCACACCCGTTCGTTGTCCTCGACGGGGTGCATGGAGAACAGGGCTATGAATTGCTGGCGGTCGCCAGTTTTGCCGGAGGCCGCCTCCACGTTCTCGCGGACAATCGTCCACCCCTGCGTGGCCGCAAACTCCCGAAGTTGGCTCAGTTGATTTTGTATTGCTCTGCGTGCCGGCATTCTTACGTCGTACGAACGGCGAAGGAAGCGGTTGCACTGGATTCCCAGGCCTAAGTCATTTCATTTCAGTTATCGTGGAGTTGAGCGCGGTGCGCGATGTCGGGGAAAAACCCTCTCCGATCATCCAACGCTGCTCAGTTGCCTCGTGTTCGGTTTTTAGTGCCGTGGTCTTTTCCACGCCAGCGCTTCCTTGCAAGCCTTGAATCCTGTCGTGCGAAGTCAGAATTTCTTCTGTCGCCGCTGGACATTTAGACGATTAGGTCTCCCGCGGTTCGCATCACGTATCCCGTGCAGGATTCCACTTCGCGGCGAAAGGAGGCGCGCCCCAAAGTTTCAATCAGCGCCTGGACTGGAGGCAGTTTCAGTTGCGCGCGGCGAATCACCAGATGATAGGGCTTCTGCACGAGCGGGATAAAATGCAGGCCCAGCGCGCGCGCCACAGCCTCGGTGCTGACGCAGCAGTCTGCCTCTGTGCTGCGCACCAGGCGCGCCGCCGGAAGATGACCGACGACCACGCGGTCATATCCCTTCACCTTTTTGGCGTCGATACCATTCTCGTGCAGCAAGTCGTCCAGAAGGCGGCGGCAGCCGGCGCCGGCTTCCCGATTGACGATACAAATATCCCTTCGCGCCAGATCACCGACCGCGGAGATTTTCTTGGGGTTGCCCTTGGCTGTAACCAGACCCTCTTGCCAAAGCGCATAAGAGATGACCGCCACTGAATTCCGGCCAAAGATCCTGGTCGTGGACGATAAATCCGTCTTGCCCGCCGCACTCACCGAGAGGTGTGTGCCGGCGACGTGAACCAGTTTGTCGCGCAGCAACTCCAGGGAACGGGAGCTGTTCTCATAGGCGATGACCAATTCGACACCCTGCTTCTGCATGGCATGGGAGAGAATCGAAACGCTTGGATCGCAGCCGGCGATGAGGATTCGATTGTTTTTTCCCCACTCATCGCTGAGAATTTTGACTTTGGCATTTGTGTGCAGCTTTACGCCTCGGATCGGTGTAAGAAGAATCGCATCGGAGGGAGAGAGCCCTAAATTAGCCGCTTCGGGGGCCACCGCCACCACAAGATTTCCCACTCCGCAAAGCCGCAGCGGTTGGCCTGGTGCCATGAATTCAATGTTGCCCAGCACGACGGCATCAACAACGTCGTGCGGAATACTGGACTCAGGCTCAAGCTGAAAAATCTCCTCCACTTTGACATCAAGGGCGCGCGCCAGCTTCAGGCTCACCGCGGTGTTGGGCACATAGGTGCCAGCTTCGATCGCGTAGATCGTCTGACGGCTCACGCCGACGGTCGTGGCCAGTTGCGCGGCTCCCAGTCCGCGTTTGTCCCTGAGCATTGCTAGATTGTTCTGCACTTCCACGGCTTCCATGCGCAACTCCCTGGTGAGTCCATCTGTATTCTATACACAACGCTTAATCTGGATACGAGGAAATTGAAAATGCAGGAATCCAACTCGCAGCGCAATCAGTTTTCCGTCGCACCGATTGGATGGATTCACACTCCAATCCATCAATCGAAAGGCACTTCGATTCAGGGCGCGGTTGCCAACGGGGCTGAGGGCAGAATCGAATTGCTCCCGGAGTTTCTTCCCGGATTGCAAGATCTGGAGGGGTTTGAAAGAATTTGGTTGATCTACCTGCTGGATCGAGCCTCTGCATACCGGCTCCAGGTGAGTCCTTATCTTGAAGACAAAGAGCATGGAGTCTTTGCGACGCGCGCACCGGCAAGGCCCAATCCGATTGGCCTGACGGCCGTTCAGCTACTCGGAATCGAAGACAATCGCCTCCTGATTTCAGGCGTCGATATGCTGGACGGTACTCCGCTGCTCGATATTAAACCCTACATTCCTGCCTTTGATTGCTTTCCTGTTCAGCGAGTGGGATGGTACCAGGGAAAAATTGTGCAAGGCGCGGTGGCGGACAACCGTTTTGAAAATCAATCGCGATGAAATCATCGAGTGTGATTCTCCCTTGCACGGTTTGCGCTATGCTTTCAATATGCCGGATGTTCACAGTAACGGAAATCATCATCGGAGGGGTGAAAGATGAAAATCAGCGCAAGGAATCTGTTGGCAGGCACGGTACATGAGGTCACCAAAGGATCGGTCAATGCCGAAGTCTCGCTCGTACTTGAGGGCGGTGAAGAAGTCGTTGCAATCATCACCAACTCGAGCGTCGATTCGCTTGGAGTGGCAAAAGGCAAGGCTGCTTTTGCCATTATCAAAGCCTCAGAGGTCATCGTCGGCAAAGGCGTCGATGGATCAAAACTGAGCGCGCGCAATGTACTAGCTGGCAAAGTTGCCCATGTTCAAGATGGCGCAGTGAACAGCGAGGTGGAGATCAAATTGCACGGCGGCACTTCAGTAGCCGCGTCGATCACCAAGCAGAGTGTCAGCAACCTTGGATTGAAGGCCGGAGATCAGGTTAGCGCCATTGTAAAGGCATCCAATGTGATGATAGGCGTCTAGTTCTCGTCTTACTCCATAGCTCCGCAAAGAGACCCAATGCAAAATTTTGGGTTCTTTGCGGAGCTTTTGCTTTCTTGATTTATTCTTTACGGCCTCTCTGATAATGCGCAAAATTTGGCAGACTCCTGTTAGCTTCGCATTCGCGATACGACATCGGAAGAAGTGTGAGATTCCGCAACATCGTCTTGCATAGCTGACAGTTTCGTGGTTAAATTACATATACAGCGCAGTCATTTTAACTTTTGGAGGAAATATGAATCATGCAAAGTTGATTCTTTCGGCAGCTGTTCTCTGTTTCTCATCGACTCTGGTATTTGGGCAAGGTGCTGCTGTCGACGCCAAAACCCAGTCCAAGAGCCCGGATCCTTGCACTATTGGCCACGAACTCGTTACTGCAGATTGTGCGTTAACTTGGCACGGCATTACGCTTTACGGAACGTATGACGCTGGCGCCGGTTGGGTCAGCCATGGCTTGCCGGAAAACGGCTACAACTATGAAGGCGAATCTCTGGTGAACCGAAACGGCTATC
>CAZXVX010000112.1:0-11261 GCA_964644105.1 uncultured Occallatibacter sp.
TAGTTCGTTTGGATCACTTCAACCCCTCAGGGCGCAGCCATCCGGTTGCGCCCTGGGTGCTTTTAGGGCTCAAATAGTTGCAAGGGGAAATCCGTGAAGATCCTTTCGATGGGCGAAATCCTTTGGGATGTCTTTGAAGATGCGGAGTTTTTGGGCGGCGCGCCGTTGAATTTCTCCGCAGCGGCCGAGCGCCTGGGGCATTCCGTCCCTCTGATCACGGCGGTCGGCGACGACCAGCGCGGGCATCGAGCAATCGAGTCTATGCAGGCCCTCGGACTCTCCACGGAGTTCGTTCAAATCCTGCCGGGAAGAGAGACAGGAACCGCGCTGATCACCACGGACAGCCAAGGCAACGCCAGCTTCTTCATCCAGCGCCCCGCGGTCTTCGATGCAATCCTCGTGGATGAAGCACGACTAACGACCATTGCGCAGGTGCGCCCGGATTGGCTTTACTTCGGGACGCTCGCACCCTTTCATCCGCCCACCGAGGAGCTTCTACATCGGATTCTGGATCGACTGCCCGATGTGCAATGTTTTTATGATTTGAATCTGCGCCAGGGCCATTGGGAGCTGGCGCTGGTCGAGCGCCTCTCGGATCTGGCATCGATCGTCAAGCTGAACGAGTCGGAGGCGGAGACGCTCTTCCGGCTCACCCAGGCAGGTCAAGAGTTCTCTCTGGAAGGCTTTTGCCGCCATTGGTCTTCGGCTCATGCGGTGGAAATGATTTGCGTTACGCTTGGCGAACGAGGGTGCGCGATCTTTGAGACGAATGTATTTCAGCAGTTTGACGGCTATGCAGTGCGGGTTGTGGATACGGTGGGCGCGGGGGATGCCTTTGCGGCGGCATTTCTTCACGGGCATGAGCTCGGGTGGCCAACTGCGCGCGCCGCGGCCTTTGCCAATGCGCTGGGAGCGCAGGTGGCCAGCCGCGCCGGAGCTACCCCTGCCTGGACGGTTGACGAGTGCTGGGAGATGGTCGCTTTACAGTCTCCAACAGCCGTCACAGACCCAACGCGCATGAACGAGTAGCGTCGACCTACCGGGACACGCTTGTTACTTTCCCAGCCTCGGAAGTGAACTGATTGAGGTGCATCAAGTCCACCATAGACGGCCACCAGCTTGGATACGCTATCATTTCAGTGATCCGTATGATTTGATCTTGGGAACACCGGTTGCCGACGCGCTATGCCTGCTGTTGCGCAGGAGGCGCAATGTGCAAATCTCACCTGGTGCTCCCCCGGAATGACAGGAACCGTATGTCGCGCTTGAATCCGTATGTTATTTTGCTCACCCTTATCGCCACACTGGGGGGATTGCTCTTTGGCTATGACACGGCCGTCATCAACGGCGCGGTGGGCAGCCTGAAGGCATACTTCATCGATCCGCGCTTTAGCGATCTGACCAACGCCGCCCAGATCAACGCGGCCAACACGCTGCTCGGCCTGGTGACTTCCAGCGCGCTGATCGGCTGCATCATTGGTGGCCTCATGGGCGGCTGGGTGAGCACACACATTGGCCGCAAGCGCGGCCTGGTCATCGCCGCCGTGCTCTTCCTGCTCTCCGCGCTGGGCGCGGCCGCGCCGGAGTTTCCCTTTGCGCCTATCGGCCACGGCGGTCCTGGATTCATGATTGGTTTCATCATCTACCGCATCCTGGGCGGCATTGGCGTGGGATTGGCCTCGATGCTTTCGCCCATGTATATCGCCGAGATCGCTCCGCCCAAGGTGCGCGGCAACCTGGTGGCGTGGAACCAGTTTGCCATCATCTTCGGCATGTTGGTGATTTACTTTGTCAACTTTGGCATCTCCAAGACCGGCAGCGGCGATGCATGGCTGAATACCATCGGCTGGCGCTATATGTTCCTCTCCGGGGTGATTCCCGCCGGGCTCTTTTTGCTACTGCTCTTTCTGGTTCCCGAGACGCCGCGCTTCCTGATGCTCAAGGGCAATGAGGCCGGTGCGCGCGCCGTGCTGGCCAAGCTGGTGACACCGGAAGAACAGGAACAGGAACTCTCCGAGATCCGCGCCTCGCTCAGCGAACATCACACGGGCGAACTGCTTTCCTTCGGCGCCATGCTGATCTTCATCGGCATCGCGCTTTCGGTCTTCCAGCAATTCGTCGGCATCAACGTGGTGCTCTACTATGCGACGGATATCTTCAAGGGCATGGGCATGAGCACCAACGCCTCGCTCTTCCAAACAATCATTGTGGGGGCGGTCAATCTTACCTTTACTGTGGTTGCCGTTCTGAGCGTGGATCACTTCGGGCGCAAGCCGCTGCAGATCATCGGCGCGCTGGTGATGGCGGTGGCCATGATTACCTTGGGCGCAGACTTCTGGCTGGGCGGTAAAGGCATGGTCGCGCTACTGGCTATGCTGGTCTACACGGCTGGATTTGCGGTCTCCTGGGGTCCGGTGACCTGGGTACTGCTCAGCGAGATCTTCCCCAACCAGATACGCGGCAAGGCCATGGCCGTGGCCGTCGCCATGCAATGGATCGCTAATTTACTGGTGAGCTGGACCTTCCCTATTCTGGATGAGAATCCCTACCTGGTAGAGCATTTCAAGCACGGCTTCGCCTATTGGATTTACGGCGGGATGAGCATTCTGGCAGCGCTGTTCATGTGGCGCTTTGTGCCGGAGACCAAAGGCCGCTCGCTCGAGCAGATGGAAAAGCTTTGGCATAAAGGCGGCGCGAAAGCGGCGTAGGCAGATAAGAATTGATGTTACGGGTGCCCCAGCTCCGGATTTTCAGACCGCAACCCTATAGCGGCTTATTCTTCGGAGCTGGATTTCCGTCTGAACGTGCCGCAATCCACTGCTTGAAACGATCCAGGAGCAGCACTGTCGATGGCCAGAAGGATCTAGGCCAGATAATTCTTGGTAATTCGCCATTCAACCGATGATAGAGCAATCACTGCCAGTCTCCTGCCACTCAGGTTTTGCTCATAGCAGAGGGTTTGATCTCCAGTCAGAAGAAGATCAAAGCCATCCTCTTCGGCCACACGGATCAGATTGCCGTTCTTTAGTCCATCCCAACCCTTGTAACTGGCGGTAAAAACCTCATGCGAACCGAGTTGATTACGCAACCGGTGGTCGAGGTTTTCGTCTAACAAAACCTTCATGCGCAGCGATGCCGGCGCTGGTTATGGGCAAAGTCTACCAGCCGCTTGATCTGGACGATGGAGAGAGTGGGGAAACCCTCATGGATTTCCTCAATGCTGTCGCCAAGCTCGTAACTATTCACGATGGGATCAGGCATAATGCGTGTGCCGCGGACGATGGGTCTTCCAGAGACTTTGCCGGGGACGCTTTCAATCAGTTCACAAGCCAGCCAATCAATCTCGGTATCTGTGACCATCTTCGCCATCTCGTAACCCTCCCCTCATCGCCCCCAGTTTATCACAAGCAGAATCTAAATCGCTTTTGGCTATCTGATTAGAAAAACTATTCAACCGTGACCGATTTGGCCAGGTTCCGAGGCTGATCTACGTCGCAGCCGCGGCGGACGGCGATGTAGTAGGCCAGTAACTGCAAGGGCACAATCTCGATCAGTGGCGAGAGCAGCTCGATGGCCGGCGGAATAAAGATGACGTGCTCGACCAGGCCGCCGATGGTCGTGTCGCCCTCGGTGGCGATGGCGATCACGCGGCCCGAGCGCGCCGTTACCTCCTGAATGTTGGAGAGCGTCTTCTCGTAGCGCAGTTTGCTGGCGGGGTCGGATTCGTCGCGAGTGGCCAGCACCACGACCGGCAGCGTCTCGTCGATCAGCGCGTTGGGGCCGTGCTTCATCTCGCCGGCCGGGTAGCCTTCGGCGTGGATGTAAGAGATTTCCTTGAGCTTGAGCGCGCCTTCGAGGGCGATGGGAAAGTGAATGCCGCGGCCCAGGTAAAGAAAATCGCGGGCGGTGGAAAAGACTTTGGCCAGTTGCTCGCACTGCGCGGAGCGTGAGCGCAGAACCTCTTCGATCTTGCCGGGAATGCGGCTCAGCTCTTCAATCAGCGCAACCGATTGCGCCTGGTCGAGATGGCCGCGCAGTTGGCCGAGCTTGAGCGCCAGCAGAAAGAGCGCGGTAAGCTGAGCGGTGAAAGCCTTGGTGGAGGCGACGCCGATCTCCGGCCCGGCGTGCGTGTAGACAGCGCCGTGGGCCTCGCGCGCCACCATGGCGTCCACCACGTTGCAGATGGCTACGGTCTTTGAACCGAGGGACTTCATCTCGCGCTGCGCGGCCAGGGTGTCGGCGGTTTCGCCGGATTGGGTGATGAGCAGGCCGAGGACGCTGGGGTCGGCAATGGGGTCACGATAGCGGTACTCGCTGGCGTAGTCCACATCGACGGGCAGGCGGGCCAGCCGCTCGATCATGTACTTGCCGCTGAGGGCGGCGTGCCAACTGGTGCCGCAGGCGGCGATGTTGATGCTGGAGGCCAGGGCCAGCTCTTCGTCGGCGATCTTCATTTCACCCAGGAAGACTTTGCCCGAGTCCAGCGAGACGCGGCCCAGCGTGGTGTCGCGGACGGCCTGCGGCTGCTCCCAGATTTCCTTCAGCATGAAGTGCTTGTAGCCGCCCTTTTCCGCCTGGATGGGGTCCCATTGGATGCGGGTAATGGCGCGTTGGATGGGGTTGCCGTCAAAGTCGGTTAGCTCGACGCCGGCCAGGGTCAGGATGGCCATGTCGCCGTCGGCCAGAAAGTAAATGTTGCGCGTGTGGTGCAAGACGCCAGGCACGTCGGAGGCGACAAAATACTCGCCCTCGCCTACGCCGATAATCACCGGCGGGCCGAAGCGGGCGACGACGATCTTGTCCGGCTCAAGGGCGGAGAGCACACCTAGCGCGAAGGCGCCGGTGAGGCGTTTGACGGCTCGGCGAACGGCGACTTCGAGGGGGATAGGCTGGCCGGCGGCGTCGGCCTCCTGCTGGGTTTGCTCGATCAGGTGAGCGATGATCTCGGTGTCCGTCTCAGTGACAAACTTGTGACCCTGGGCGGTGAGTTCGCGCTTCAGCTCGATATAATTTTCGACGATTCCGTTATGCACGACGACGATGCGGCCGGAGCAGTCGCGATGCGGATGGGCGTTCTCTTCGGTGGGGCGGCCGTGGGTGGCCCAGCGGGTGTGGCCGATGCCGAAGGTGCCATCGATGGGATGCTCGCGCAGTACTTCTTCCAGATTGGCCAGCTTGCCGGGAGCGCGCCTCACCTCGAGGGTGGAACGGTCTGGAGAGCCCACGGCGATGCCCGCCGAGTCGTAGCCGCGATACTCCAAACGCCGCAGCCCTTCAATAATGACAGGAACTACCTTCTTGGGACCAACATAACCGACGATTCCGCACATGCAACGATTCTAAATGAACCCGCATGAGAAGGATGCGAGGTTATTCCTGGAGCAGGTTGCTCAATGCCCGCCGTGCTTGCTCAGGACCGCAACCACATCTTCATAACTGCTCTGCCTGGCCAATTCCATCGGCGATTTGCCGATGTTGTTTCTGGCATTGATTTTGCATTTGGCGGCCAGCAGCAATTCCACGGCATCAGAATGATCTCCGGATACGGCCAGATGCAGGGGGGTGTTGCCATCCTCATCGGTGGCGTCGATGTCGGCCTTATGCAGGAGCAGAAATTTTATGGTATCGGCTTGTCCGTTGTGCGCGGCCAGGTGCAGAGGTGTATCGCCCTCGATGGTTTTGGCGTTCACGTCGGCGCGGTGAGCCACCAGCAGCGAAACCACATCCGTAAAGCCGTCCACGGCCGCCATGTGCAAAGGCGTATAGCCGCCGCTATCCTTGGGGGAGACTTCCGCTTTGTGGCTCAAAAGCAGCTCGACCACTTGCGTTTTGCCCATGCGGGCGGCCAAGTGCAGAGGAGTATCCTGCACGTTGTTTCTGGCATTGACCTCGGCACCGTTAGAGAGCAGCAGCTGAGCCACATCCACAAAGCCCCCCATGGCCGCCAGGTGCAATGGGGTATTGCCGTCATCGTCCTTGCTGGTAGCCCATTGCGGGTTACTTTGCAGCAAGACTCTGACTTGCTCCAAGTCGCCTTGTTGAGCGGCGTCATGCAGGGCAGTGCAGAAACCGGAGGACGTCCAGCCCAACATGGCCAACAGAACGGCTGCCAGGCACCAGATTCGAGGATGAAATAAACCGCAGCAAAACCTTGTTTTCATGCTGACTCCGCATTCCAGCCTGCTGTAGTGAGACTGACAGGAGCATGTGTAGCACATCATACATGAAGTCGAACACGGTTGGAAATCCCCTTGCTCGGCTTTTCAAATTATTCTTCGATGCGAAAGGTGAATTCTTCAATGACCGGATTGGTCAGAACCTCGCGGGCGATGCGCTCGACCTGGGTGCTGGCCATCTCCGGGGTCAGCCCAGAGGCGAGCGAAAGCGCGAAATACTTGCCTTGGCGTACGGAGGTAACGTCCGCGAATCCGATCTTGCGCAGGGCGTTCTGAATGGTCTGGCCCTGCGGATCCAGGACCGAGGTCTTTGGGGTTACATAGACATGAGCCTTCATGATGATCGATTATAGTATCTCCGGCGAGCGTCGGGATACCGGTCAGCCGCCCTGCATTAGGATCCCGGAGCAGGAATCAGTTGCCTCAATCGGGTGCAACTCTCTGGTTCCAAGCAAGTTCACTTTCTACAATCCAAGGAGAACGCAGCAAATGGTTAATTATCTGGAGTTGCCCATCGGTGATCGTGCTCCGGAGGTCTTCCGGACGGTGATCGAGATCCCGCTGGACGGAACGCAAAAGTTCGAGTATGACAAGCAGTTGCACGTTTTCAAGCTGGACCGCAACTTGCATTCCCCAGTGCATTATCCGGGCGACTACGGATTTATTCCATCGACGCTGAGCGATGACGGGGATCCTTTGGATGTGTTGGTGCTGGTGCCGGGTCCAAGCTTCCCAGGCTGCGTGCAGGAGGTGCGGCCCATCGGCCTGCTGGAGATGATGGACCAGGGAGTTCTGGACGAAAAGGTGCTGGCGGTGGGCAAAAACAACCCGCGCTTCAGCAATGTCTGGAATTACACCGACATTTACCCGCACCTACTCAAGGAGATTACGCATTTTTTTGCAATCTATAAAGACTTGGAAGGCAAGCGAGTAGAGGTGAAGGGTTGGCATGACGCCGCTTACGCTCGGGATCAAGTCTCACGCGCGGCTTTGCAATTTGAGGAGAATAAAAAACGGCTTGAGGCCGCAGCGAAGGGGCAATAGGATTCATCGCGGGGTTGGTTGTTGAGCGGCTGCCGGGGTTGGAGCGACAGGGTGGATGGGAATCTCGAGGGTGCCGGCCTTTCCCGAATTCCAGTCGTAGATCCCGGTTTCAAGAAAAAGGTCGGTGTTGGGAAGATCGATCTCCAGGTGCGCCGGGATTCCGGATTTTTGAATGGCTGTGTAGACTTCCGGTTTTGGATTCATCAACATGGCAGCGCCCTCCCAATTCACGGTCATGCCGTCCCGGTTATAGGCCACCAGGTCGACTTGGAGTTTGCCGGTGTGCCGATCATGCGGCGCATCCATCAGCACCACATCGGTCCAACGGATCATGAAATCCACGCTGTAGCGCGTGACTGGACTGGCGAGAGCAGAATTCCTCCCGGCGCGAGGCGCATTGGGCTCCGGTTGCGGACTGAGGGGCGCGACGCGCACACCGTAAAGTATTTGAGTGGCGCTGGGAAGGCCGTGATTCAGCAGGGGGTGTAACGGATCGACCTCCGGTTTTGGCTCTTGCGCAAGCAAGTTTTCGGCATTGTAACCGCGGCGATAGGCTAGTTTGTATTTACCCTGAGTGGTTTTGATTTCGATGCGCCGGTACTGGCCGTCCATTTTCTTGTTGGTGGGCGTATAGATCAGCGTATAGTAGTGCGATCCGTCGTTGATGGCATGGGTTACCGCAGCATTGAGATCGTTGGTATTGTAGTAGGCTTTTCCGCCGGTGTCGGTGGCCAGTTGCTCCATGGCGTAGATGGTATCTGAGCGCTTTCCAGCCTCCTCCGCGATCTCCCGCAGGGTTCCACCGCCACCGCTCGCGCGGCCATTACCAGCGCTGTCACCCTCAAACCAATGATCGTTCATCATGCCTTGGGCGCCGATGGGGTAAGCGGCCACCTTGGAGACGGTCAGCAGGTCGGCGGTCTGTTTGACTTCGTTCGCGTAGATGCGCAGATTGTCCATGGTCTCTCTCTGCGCAGTGGAGGGAAAGACGGTGACCGGGAACGAACTGGCAAACCAGATCAAGTTTTTTCGGCCTGGAACACCACCCAAATACCGAGCCAGGTATTGCAGCGCCTCAAGCGTCATGGAGGCCCGCACACCATATTGGAAGTCGGCAAAGTCGCCCATAGACGCATGAATGGCTTGAATGCCACCGGTCATATGGCCATTCGACATCCCCACCATGGTGGCAATTATCCCTTTGTCGTCTTGTTCGTCGGAGCGCGAGTGCGAAGACCAGTCCTTCTCCGGCGAGACGCCGTTCTTTTTGTCGTTCAGTGCGGCGATCAATTCTGAACTATCTGTGGTGAATCCCTGCACAAAGCGCAATTTGGAGCCCAGGGTGAAGATGGCGCAGCGCGTGCCGGGCTGCATCTTCTTGAGGAAGTTCAGGATTTGCAGGTGAACATAGCTCTGGTCCTGTTTTTCCGTGTTCAGGCTGTCCAGCAGCAACACGTTCACCGAATCGCTCTCCGGCGCAGGCGGGACGTTGGTGTAAACATTGGGAGGCATCTTGGGCAAAGGAGGAAGAGCGCCGGGCGGCAATGCCTTGGTTGTATGCTCCTCAAAGTAATCGATCGCGACTGGCTTGCCGTCCTCGCTCACTTCGAAATCCTGCTTGTGCAACCCAAGCACGGGTTCGTCGCTGCCTTTGGTAACCACCACGTCCACCACCACAGCTTGCGCATTTGCCTTGAAGACGGGAACCGGTTCCTTCGCGACGGGAGCGCCGGTTTGTGCGTGAAAAGGCAACACACAGCAGGAGACCATTACCAGCGAAAAAAGACCGAGATAGCGCGAATGCATGGACCCTCCCAACTCCAGGTACCTGGCCGGACGCAGGTATTGTTGATTAGACGCGGGAAGTATAGCTCATATTAATCAATTAGAGAGGATTTTTGCATTGCGGTTCTGTTTATCGTGGAATGGCTGGCAGACTCAAGGGTAAATCGTCTAGGCTGTTGGGATGCTGGGTACGAATCCTGTCGAGGCGTTGAACGAGTTGAGCACCGCGCCGGTGGTGCGCTTCTCGGTGCTGGCGTTGAGTTCGATCTTCTTTTTGGTGGATCCGCTGGCGGCGATTCCGTCGTTTCTGGCGATCACCGAAGGGGCGGATGCCGATCGGCGCAAGCGCATGGCGCGCAAAGGAGCGCTGACCTGCTTCTTTGTGCTGACGGCCTTTGCGATAGCCGGGCAGCTGATCTTCCGGCTCTTCGGGATTACGCTGCCGGCCTTTGAGATTGCCGGCGGGCTGATCCTGCTGTTGATTGGGCTGGATATGCTGCAGGCGCGGCGCTCGGCGACCCAGGAGGCCTCGGGCGACACGGAAGAGGGCGCGGCCAAGGAAGACGCGGGGATTGTGCCGCTGGGAATGCCGATGCTGGCCGGACCGGGCTCGATTTCGACGGTGATGGTTCTGGTGGGGCAGACGCCAAGCCTTTGGCACTGGCAGATGGCGGCGATTCTGGGTGCGATTACGCTGACCTGTCTGGCGAGCTACTGGGTGCTGGCGGCGGCGAGCCGGGTGCGGCGGGTGCTGGGCGAAACGGGAATTCGCGTGCTGGTACGCGTGATGGGGCTGCTTCTTGTGGCGCTGGCGATGCAGTATTTTGTGAATGGAATGATGGATTTGGGGATGATTGCGCGGCGCTGAAGGATGGGTCCTATGGGGAAGAGCAGGCGGTCGGCTGAAAGGCTTGTGGAAATGGCGCGATCAGCCGCTCTTCCGGTGGCCAGAACCCTGCTGACTCCCGCGCTGCGCGGGTGGGTGAAAGAGGTTTTGAACGCTCGCCGCGTCCAGAAGAATCCAGGCCGCATCCCGTTAGTGAATCAGATACTTCCGGCGTATGCGGCCCTTGGCGGGCGCATCTTGTGGGTCGGCTGCCGGCTTTATACAAAGGAATATCCGGCGTTGCTCGAGCGTCATGGCGGCGAATGCTGGACCACCGACATTGCAATCACGCACGCCAAATGGGGCGCTGCGGGACGCCATCTGACCTGGGATCTGTTACAGATCGACCAACTGCTTGCTCCTGAATCTTTTGATAGCGTTCTTTGCAATGGAGTTTTTGGATTCGGCGTGAACACGCGGGATGCGCAATCGGCGGCGTTGCGCGCCATGGCGGGCATCTTAAAGCCGGAGGGAAGATTGCTGTTGGGCTGGAATACGGATCGTGTCGCAGACCCATTGCAGATCGATTTCGTTGATCACGCCTTTACTGCCGACGATCTTACGGGCCGGGGAGCGCGTATATCGCTGCCGGAGGCAGGTTATGTCTACGATTTTTTACGCCGAAGAAAAGAATCGTAATATATTAATCCGTTGATTTCAGATAAGATATGCGTGATTTCCTATAAAATTCGACGCTTTCCACAGGGGCGGGCTTGCACTTTCGCCGTAAGGTTGCTATTCTCAGAAAGTTGCAAGAGGGCGACGGCGAAGTGGTTTGCCCAGCCGCTTGCAAACGAGAGTGGTCTGTGCTACTCTTAAAAAGTTGCAGTTGAGAGAAAGCCTCCCGGTGGCCTGATGGCCTGCCCTAAGAGGGAAGTGGGAAGCGAGTTGTGATGCTGGTTCGTTGGGTCAGGTGAGGCAAAAGCCCCTGAAACCCCTGTAGGGAATCCCACAGAGAACAAGCGATTGCAAGACCCAGGAGGAAACTCCTGTGAGCCCGAGTGGCTCAGGCGCGGTTTGCGCTGGCGAGTTGTTTGATATTTTGCGCAGTGCGAGGCTTTTGAGCGGAACTTTACCGCGTCAGTAAGATCCAAATTCGCAAGCGAGGATAGACCGCCAACAGTGAGTTGGACGGCCTCGGCGAAGAAAAAGATTGAGCTTGACAATGGAAACGAAGTTCGATATGTTTAGAAGGTTCGCGCAAAAACGGCTATTGATGTGTTGTTAACATCTCAGTCGGAGCGCAACAAGTTCGAGGACAACTTGGCCGGAAGGCTGAGCCTCGATCCCAAAGGGTACCGCTTAGGCGGATCACTCTCAAGGATCTTTGACAATTAGGTTGAACATGCCAGTTATGAGAATCGATCAGG
>CAZXVX010000113.1:0-11185 GCA_964644105.1 uncultured Occallatibacter sp.
ACGAGTACGTCCCGATAATAATACCGATTACGAGCGCAAATGAAAAGCCCCTTAACACCTGTCCGCCAAAAATATACAAAGAAAGGACCGTAAGGAATGTCAGTCCCGAAGTGAGAACCGTCCGGCTCAGCGTCTGATTGATGCTGCGATTGACCACATCCGGCAGCGACTCCCGCCGGCTCAGGCTCAGATTCTCTCGAATGCGGTCGAAAACGACAATCGTATCGTTCATCGAGTAGCCGACGAGAGTCAGAATCGCCGCGATCACCGTCAAACTGATCTCCTGATTGGTCAGCGCAAAGGCGCCCACCGTGATCAGCGTGTCGTGGAAGCAAGCCACCACCGCCGCCACGCCATAGATCAGTTGGAAGCGGAACCAGAGGTAAACCAGCATTCCCAGCATTGAGTAGAGCGTGGCCAGCACGGCCTTGTTTTCGAGCTGCTTGCCCACCGTCGGACCCACCACGTCCACATTCAGCACCGTGAAGGGATTGGGGTAATAGGTCTGGAGAGCATCCACAATCTGCTTGCGTCCCTGATCGAGCGCCGCCTCGTCCTGCTGCTCCGGCAGACTGACCAGCATCTCATTGCCGCCGGCTTGATTGAAATCCCCAATCGGCTGCACCGAGGCATCCTTGATGCCCGCCGCCGTGACCGCCTGCCGAATCCGGTTGATATCCGGAGTCTGCTCAAACTTCACCAGCACCTGCGTGCCGCCCTTGAAGTCCACACCCAGCGGCACCGGCGAGCCGATCTGCGCCCAGTGTATGCACATCGAGATAATGCCAAGCACGCTGAAGATCAGGGAAAAAGAGAGAAAGTACCACTTCTTCCCCAGCCAATCGATATTTACCTTGCCAAACAGTTCCACGTGTTTCTCCTAGCTGTTAGCTTCTAGCTTCTAGCTCCTAGCTTTTTTCTCGCGCCCGTCTAGCTCTTCGGATATCCGCTGAAGGCTAGAGGCTAGAAGCTAGAAGCTGCTGTTTAAATCGACAACGGCTCGCCCGGCTGCAGCTTGTTCAGGTGAGCGTCAAAGATCACCCGCGAGACAAAGACCGCCGTAAACAGGTTGGCCAGCAAACCAATGGTCAGCGTAACCGCAAAGCCCTTTACCGGCCCGGTGCCGAACATGAACAGAATCGCCGCCGAGACAATGGTCGTCACGTGCGTGTCAACGATGGTGATCCAGGCATGTCCAAAGCCCTGATCGACAGCCGCCGCGGGAGCCTTGCCCGCCCGCACCTCTTCGCGGATGCGCTCAAAGATCAGCACATTCGAGTCCACGCCCATGCCGATGGTCAAAATGACGCCGGCAATGCCCGGCAGAGTCAAGGTCAGCGCGCCCGCGCCGCCGCTCAAGGCGCTCGAAAGCCCCATCACGCCCAGCAGAATCACCAGGTTCAGAATCAATGCCAAGTCAGCGTTGATGCCCGAACCCTTGTAGTAGATAAGCATGAAGACCATGACCAGCGCCACGCCGACAACCGCCGCCGTCACGCCCTTTTGAATTGAATCCGCGCCCAGCGAAGCGCCGATCTGACGCCGTTCAAGCGGTGCCAGCGAGGCCGGCAGCGCGCCCGTGCTGAGCAGCTTGGAGAGCGCCATCACCTCATCCTGTGAGAAGCTGCCGGTGATCCGGCCCGAATCGCGGATGGCGCTCTCGATGTTGGCCACTTCCTTGATCTGGTCGTTCATCACCACGGCCATCGAGTGGTTGATATTCTTGCTGGTGTAATCGTAGAAGCGGTCGCCGGCCTCGTTGGTCAGCGTAAAGCTCACCTCGCGGCGTCCGGTATTCTGATCGATGCCCGGATCGGCCGAGCGGAAGTCCTGCCCGCCCACAATGTACTGGCGCTGCAAGACGTATACGCTCGTCTCGCCGGAGCCGCTGCCGATCACGCCGGTGAAGGTCTTCAACTCGTCATCCGGCGGAAGGCTACCGCCGAGCGAGGACGCGGCCGTCTGCTCATCCTTGTACGGGCCGCCCACCACGGCGTGAACCTCCAGCCGGTTGGTGCCCTGGATGATCTTCTCGATGTCGCTCTCGTTGTCCACGCCCGGCAATTCGACCAGAATCTGATCCTTGCCCAGGCCGTACTCCTGAATCACCGGCTCGCTGACGCCCAGCGCGTTCACGCGGTCGCCGATCGCGTCAATCGCCTGCAGGACGGTCTTCTTGTCCAGCGCCGCCAACTGCATCGGCTTCATGGTCAGCACAAAGCTGTTATCCGAACCGCTCGACACGTTGTACACATTGCCATACTTGGAATCGAGCAGTGTCTCGACGGCGTTTGAACTGGCCGCACTCGTGCCTTCCACGCGGATCGTCTCCGCCTTGGAGGGATCGGGCACGTAGACCTGCGAATAGGTCAGCTTGGCTTTCTGCAAGTCCTGCTGAATCCGCGCCGCCGTGTTGCCGGTTTCGGCGAAGATTGCCTCCTCGACCTTGACTTGCAAGATCAGGTGAGCCCCGCCCTTCAGATCCAGGCCAAGATGAATCCGCTTGGTCAGCCCTGCGGTCAGATCCGCGCCCGTCACGCCCTTGGATGCGCCAAAGATGCCCCAAAGGCAGATCAGCAGCACCGCTACAATTCCAATGATTTTGTTGGTAAGATTCTTCTTCATCGTCCCGTTTCTCGTTACAGTTGACAGTTGACGGTTGACAGTTGACAGTCCCGATTGCAATACGCAACCTTCTGCTCACTATTTACTGTCGACTGACCACTGTCCACTGTCTACTGTCTACTGTCTACTGTCCACTGTCTACTGTCCACTGTCTACTGTTACTGAGGCAATCGCGCTCCGGGCCACTTCCAGCTTGACCCCGTCCGGCGCAACCTTGATCACCACCCCGTCGTCCTTGATGGAAAGAATAATGCCGCGAACTCCGCCCGCCGTGGTAATGCGGTCGCCGGTCTTGATCTTCGCGAGCATCTCCTGCCACTGCTTCTGCCGCTTCTGCTGCGGGCGGATCATCACAAACCACATCACGCCGATCAAAAGCAGCGGAAGGATCATCATCAGTCCGCCGCCGCTTCCCGCCGCCTGCTGAAACATCATCATTGCCAAACTCGTTGCCACAATCATCCTTTACTCGCTCCTGAAGGCCGCGCAACTCAGCCGCGCCTCTCCGAGCACAGGCGCACCCGGCCTCTGGCCGGAACCCTGATATAAAATTTCCCGGGGAACGGACCGGGCCGCCGGTCAACTCCGGCCCAGGCGCCTGGAAGGTGGGTTAATTTGCCGCTCTGCGAGACTGGAAATGCTCGCGCCCGCAACCCAACTGCCGTCTGAATCCCTGTTCCACATAGGCTATCCTTTGTGATTCCGTCTTCGAGGGCGGCGCCTGTCTGCGCGCGCACCTCACCCGGATTCCAAAAGAGTGCCTCCATAGATAAGATACGCGTAGCCGGGGGGCTGTCAAGGAGCATCGGCAGGGATCAGGGATCAGGGATCAGGGATCAGGGGCCAGAGGTCAGGAATTTCGGCCTGATTCCGACACTTTCAACAGCCCTATTAGTCTTTGAATGACTCAATCACTCTGTCATCCTGAGCGAAGCAGGTCGCGTTTTTTGCGGCCTGCGCAGTCGAAGGACCCGCGTTTGCTCTTCGTCAACCCGGCCACCATGCCGGGTGCCCCATCCATTCCGCGTTCCCTGCGGAATGGGTGGGATACCACGAACTCCAATCAGCAACCGGTCACGGCTTGGCCGCCTCCGCCGTCAGCAACCCCTGCGCGCGCAGCCAGATCTCCAGCAGATTCGGCCACTGATCGAGCGCCGCGTCGCCCTTGCCCAGCCCCGTGCCATGCGGTCCATTGGCAAAGATATGCGCCTCGGCCGGCACGCCTGCCTTCAGCAGCGCCTCATAAAAACGCAAGCCCTGCTCCACCGGAACCAGCCCGTCATTCGCGGTATGAAACCAGAAGGTGGGCGGCGTATCTTTCGTGACAAAAAGGTCGGGCGAGTACGCGGTGCGCAGCGCCTCGCAGGCCTCCATCAGGTTGAAGAGCTTGCAGTAGCTCAAGTGGCTGGTGTCTTTGCTGATCGCCCCGATCCATGGATAACCCAGCACCAGATAATCCGGACGGCTGGAGACGCGCTCGATGGGGTCTTCCGCTCCGGGTTTGCCGGCAATGAACTGCGTCGACGCCAATGCCGCCAGGTGGCCGCCCGCCGAAAAACCAATCATCACAATGCGATTAGGATTGATCTTGTAATCGGCCGCCCGCGCCCGCACCGTCTGCACCGCCCGCCGCGCATCCAGCAGCGGAATCGGCAGCAGATAGCGATTCGAACTGAGCCGGTAGCTGAGCACAAATGCGCGGAAGCCGCGCGCCGTAAACCAGTCGGCCACCTGCCGCCCCTCCAGGTTGGCAGCCAGATTCACATACGCGCCGCCCGGCAGAATCACCACCGCCGAGCCGTTCTCGTGACCCCGCTGCGGCTCAAAGATGGTCAGCGTCGGAACATCTTCGCAAGCCTTGCCCAGCGCGTGCGGCGCATCCCCCGGCCAAAGGCGCACCGTCTGAATGCCCAGAAAATCGTTGTTGTCGCCCGGCGCCGCGCAGGGCGGCTTTTGCGCCCCCGCCGATGCGCACACCAGCAAAGTTGCCGTAAGAATAGCCAAGAACTGTTTCACTTCAACTCTCCTTGTTCTTCGGAGAAATTATACAGACCGGCAATTCTCGATGAAGATATATTTCGAATGGCTGCACATTTCCTCCCGGAGGGAGGAGACGAAAATAGCCCAGGGCGAAGCCCTGGGAAAGCTGCCAAGCCATTGATTCCCGCCCTGGAAGGGCGGTGCGAAACCCCTGCTCGTGCGCTGGTAGGTGACGCACCCAAAGTTTTTGAAAACTTAACCAACCCACGAAGCTGGGTGCCCCATCCATTTCGTCCTGAGCGCAGTCGAAGGATCTGCGTCTTGAATTGCGAAATGGGTGGAAAACGACTTCCTGTTCCCTAGTCCCCAAGTCCCTAGTCCCTAAGTCCCTAGTCCCTAGTCCCTGCTTTTCACAGCCACATCGCCGCATGCCCCGCGCACGCCCCGGCCTGCTCGGTCAGATCCTCGGCCAGCTCAAATCCATAGCGCGCAAAATAATACGCCGCGCCATACAGCCGCTCCTGCAGCACGCCCCCCGGATAGAGCGCCTGGCTGATCGCCTCCGCCTGACGCCTCAGTTGCCCCTCGCGCTGCAACTGGAAGTTGGCCGCCAGCCGCCGCAGCCGGTTCATCTGGTAGCGCATCTTGCTGGCCGCGGTCTCCGCCGAGCGGCCCAATCCGGCGTCCAGCTTGCCCATCCAGTCCAGCAGCGGAAGCAGTTCATCCTCCAGCGACAACTCCGTCTCCGCCAGCCGCCGCTTGCCCTCGGCGGGAATCGCCCGCGCCGCCAGCAGTTGCGCAAGCTCCGCCGGCGCCTCCTCGAAGACCCGCTCCAGTGTGAGCTGATGCCGGCGCAGCAATTCGCCGATCTCCGGCTCAATCAGCGTCGCCGAAAGGCGCGCCAGCCCCGGCGTCACCCGCCCCAGAATCCGCTCATAGAGCACCGCCGACTGCGCAAAGTAGGCGATCTCCGCCGGTCCGCCCACAATCGCCGAACTCGAAAGCAGATAATCCTGAAAGACCGGCCGCAGCAGCGCCGAGGGTGAAATCCGTTCCGGCTCCGCCTCCAGAATCCCCACCAAAACCGCCGTCGTATACCGCTCCCGCCCCGCCTGCCACAAGCCGGCGGGTTCATTCGCGCTCGGTGCGAATCTCTTCAGCGCCAATCGCGCGCCGGTCCGCTCGTCAATCAAAAACAGCAGGCTCGACTGCTCTCCCACGGCCACCTGCGCATGATAGCCCGCCGCTTCCAGCGCCCGATTGCGCTCGGTGAGCGCCGCGTGCAACTCGTCGGCTCGCTCCATCCCGGCGCGCAGCACCGGCGCGCCCAGGCGATGAAACTCCCGTCCGCTCGCATCCAACAACAGCAGCCCCTGCGCGGCAAATGCCCTGCGATAAAACTCGGCAAAGGCCTGCGCCAAGCTGCGTCCCGGCCGGTAAGCTGCCGCCAGCGTCTCCATCGCATCCGAGCTGCCCAGCAGCTCCCAAGCCTGCTCCACCAGCGGCAAAATCGCCTCGTCCAGCACCACCCCGCCCACCGGACACGCAGCCTCGGGAAGCGACCCGTACTCCAGCTTGCGCAGCTCGCGCTTGGCGGGAAAGGTGACGTGGTTGATCTCGGCAAAGTCATGGTCTTCGGTGGCCAGCCAAAAAACAGCCGCATGCGGGCTGCCAAGCGTCGTGCCCTCGCGCGCCCGCGCCAGCGCAGTCGCCGCCTTCAGGGGCGTAAAGAGCGGTCCGCCAAAAAGCCCCACCTGCTGCCCGGTCACCACCACCCCCGCCCCGGTGCGCAAAGCCTCCAGCGCGGTTGCCGCGGCCACTGAGGGCGCGGAGTTCTGCTCGCCCAGCAGGCGCAGCAACTCCGGCCAATGCGCGGGCAAGGGCGGACGCGCCTGCCAGCCCGTCTCAGGCGACAGCGCCGGATAAAAAGCGCGCGCCTCCTCCGCTCCGGCGCATGCGTCCAGAAAAAGCCGGTGCAGCCCCGGAACAACAGTCATCGGATGGCAATCTGTGGTCAGCAAATCTCTCTCACAAGCTTCGACCTGGAATCGCGGAGCGGCTCTCCATGGCGCGGATTGAATTTGAATTCAACTCCTGTTTAGGATGCTACGCCATGCCCGCGCGATGCAGAGAGGTAAATTCGTTGCAACATCCGTCCAAAACCTGCGTATACTCAATCTGAATCGCGGAATGTTGATCCCGTTCCATCCGCGCTCCGAGGAGAGAAATGATGCCCGCCAAAAAGAAAGTTGTGAAAGCCGCCAAGCCGAAAACCGCCAAGGTTGCCAAGCCCAGGATCAAGAAGCCTGTGCCGGCTGGATCCAGCAAAGCCGTCAAGCCCAAAGCGGCCGCAGCCGCAAAGCCCAAGGAGAAGAAACTTCCCGTGGCCGCCAAAACGGCTGAAATCCTCAGCTCCGAGGTAATCTTTGAAGGGCCGCTCTTCCGCGTTCTGCGCGACCGATTGATCGAGCCCGGCGGCCATGAGAACGTGCGCGACGTCATCCGCCACAACGGCAGTGTCGTCATCCTGGCCATCGACAAATCCAAAAACAAGCGCAACCCCTGGATCGTGATGGAGCGCCAGTATCGCCACGCCGCTCAGCGCTTCCTCTGGGAGCTGCCCGCCGGCAAGCTGGAAGAGGGCGAAGACGCGCTCGCCGGCGCCCAGCGCGAGCTTGAAGAAGAGACCGGCTACCGCGCCCGGAAGTGGAAGCCGCTGGTCGAGTACTATGCCAGCCCCGGCTTCCTCGGCGAATCGATGAAAGTCTTTCTGGCCGAGGATCTGGTGGCCGGCAACTCGCATCCGGAGGATGACGAAAAGATCGAGCTGCGCCTGGTCAAGCTCTCCGAGGTTGTCAAGCTGATCGAGAAAGGCGCAATTCTGGACGGAAAAACCCTCACCAGCGTGCTGCTGTACGCGCGCAAGCTCGAAGCCAAAAAAGCCAAGTAGCAGAGCGGAAATAACATCCGCTCTGCTTCCCTTTCCTCCCCTGCGATTTCTTTCCTGTCCTGCGGCTTTCAATCGAATCCGCGGGAAAAAAATTGTATCCTCAACGGTGTTTTTTGCGTCATAGTACATACCGGCTGGGATTCCCCAGAATTCTTCCAGCCGGCAGAGATGAGAGGTTGTAAGAAAGGCAGGGGCCTGTGGCTCAATACAAAGGGAAAGTGAAGTGGTTCAACAACGCCAAAGGCTATGGCTTCATCGGTCGTGAAGACGGGCCAGATGTATTCGTTCACTACTCTTCAATTCAGTTGGACGGATACAAAACGCTGAAAGAGGGCGATGACGTTGAGTTCGACATCGTCCAGGGTCAGAAGGGCGCCCAGGCCGACGCAGTGGTTCGGCTCCGCGACGTCGCTGCCAGCTCAGCCTAGTAGCGCTGGAGAACAAGCGTGAAGGTACGACCGCCAACTGGCGGAAAGCCGTTCTTCGCTCATTTTTCCATCTTCTATCACAAATGCCATTCAGTTGAACGAAGAGAGCCGATCGCCGCAAGTTTGATGCCTTCGCTTTGAGCAGCACTCCTTTCCGTTCAAATATCCAAGGCCCGGATCAGTCAGCAGACTCATCCTATGCTGCTCAAATCCACCCGGTTTCGGCAGATCTTCACCTCTTTGCTCCAAAAATTTAAAGATTCTATAGCCCAACCAGCGCCCTACGGGATAAGATAAGGGCGCTATGAGCTTACTCCATCAGGACACTCCGGAAGAAATTGACGATGCCGCCCTGGGCGAAGAGTTCACCAAGGGAAGCAGCCACGTGATCTGGGCCAGCATCATCGCCGCCGTGCTGGTCATCGCGCTGGTTGGGATTGCTTTGCTGGCCGGCCGCAAGCCGCCCGTAGCCAGCGGCCAGGTGGTTCAGGTCTGGGCCTTTCCGCGCCACGGCGAAACCTCCGGCCTGGACGCCAACGGCGACCCCATGGCCAAGGACGTATTCGACCAGGTGCTCGTCTTTGCCCACATCAAGCTGCAAAATCAGAGCAAGCATCCGCTGCAGGTCCAGAATGTGCTGGCCAATATCCACCAGGCGGACGGCATTCCGCTCTCCGTCTCCGCCGGCAACATCGCGCAGTATCAGGAGGCGATTCTCGCCTATCCGGAGCTGGCCACTCTGCAAGGCGCGCCGCTCTCCCCGCACACCATTATCGAGTCCGGTCAGAGCCTGGAAGGCAATCTCATCTGGGTCTTTCGCATGGACCGGCAACAGTGGCAGACCCGCAAAGAATGGCAGCCGGACCCGGATCATGACGATCCGGGATCAAAATCCGGCCTAAACTTTACTGTCGCCATCCAGTACCAGAAGGACCTGGTACTCACGCCCTCCAGCCCGGTTATGGAACGTTAGCCGGAACCGGCGCGTTCTTCGGCGTTGTCAGATAGCCTTTGATCTGGTTCTTTGAATCCACCGAGTTCACCACGATCTCAAAGAGCAGGTGATCCTTGCCGCTGTAGAACTGCAGCGGCTCGTTCACGCCCTTGTTGTTCTTCAGCACTGGCTTGTCGTCGGAGACAACCACCAGATCAAAGATGTTCTTCTTCGGATCGGCCTTCTTCAGCTCCAGGTTCACCGTTCCCACGGTCTTCCGCTGCTCCTTGCCCTTCAGCAGCGTAAATTCGTAATAGTTGCGGTCCCCTTTGTGCTTGAGCAGCTCCAACTCGTCGTGATTGCGGGCGATCAACGTGCTGTGCCCGTCCAGATCCCCCTTCATCGACGTCAGCTGACTGATCGCCGTGGCCAGCTCACCCTGCGTCTTGCCCAAATCGGTGCGCACCCCGCCCACATCGCTCTTCACATTCGAAACTTCGCTGGAAACAGCGTTTACCTGCTGCGCTGTCTGCTTCTGCGCGCTGGCCAGTCGCTGGCTGTCTGCCTCGTTGGCCTCCTCGCGCCGGATGATCTCCTGTGCCCGCATATCCATCTGCTTCTGCGTCAGCCCAAGCGAGCTGCCCAGCTCTTCGGTGGCCACTTTCATGTGCGCATCCGTCTCGCGCAAATCGGCCGCCAGTCTCTTGTTCTGCTCGCGCGCTTCTGCCAATTCAATCTTCTGGCTCTCAAGCCGTCCGCTCAGGTTGTAACTCCAGATCAGGCTGCCCGCACCGACCAACAGGGAAATCGCAACCGCCGCCAGCACCGCACCCGAATAGCTTCGGGGTTTATCGTCCAACACACTCATTCTGTTGCCTCTCGTAGCGCGTCCCGTCCCACGGTCCGCGGCTTCTGATTCGGCGTCTCCCTCGCGGTTCAATCGCCGTTTGAAAAAAATCCCGCAATACCGGCGGCGAAAACAACACTCCGCTCGCCTTTCGGGGTATTCTCTACAGAATATAGAATTTCCACGATTCCTGCTGCGCAAGGCGAATAAAAAACAAATCCAGCCCCCGCCCCTTCTGGTTTCGCTGCCTCCATCGGCTTTGAAATCTTCCGCCGTCCCACCCTTCGTGACAACCGGTGAATCACTGCGGTATAAACATCTATACAGCACATTTTGGCGCCGGGCTGTTTTTGCAGGCCAGGACAGCCGCCCAACCGTCAGAAATACGCGAGCAAAGGGGAGATCGAGGGCTATGGCAACTGCTGTCGCTGGGAAGGGTTTGGAAGGTATCGTTGCGGCGAACTCCGGCATCTGTTGGATCGACGGAGACGCCGGCGTCCTGTCCTATCGCGGGATTGACATTCATGAGCTGGCCGTCCACTCGACCTTCGAGGAGACCACTTACCTGCTCTGGAACGGCATTCTGCCCAACGAGCTCGCCCTGCGCGAGTTCCAGACGCAGCTCCAGTTGGCCCGCGGACTGGACTTCCGCATCGTCGATATGCTGCGCTCCATTCCCGCCTCGGCCACGCCGATGGAGGTTCTGCGCACCGCTGTCTCCGCTCTCAGCTTTTACGACGCCGATGAAAAGGACAACTCGCACGACTCCAACGTCCGCAAGTGCTTCCATCTGACCGCGCAGATGGCCATGATCGTGGCCATCTACGACCGCCTGCGCAAAGGGCTTGAGATTGTGCCGCCCGACCGCTCGCTCAATCACTCGGCCAACTTCCTCTGGATGCTCAACGGCGTCAAGCCCTCCGAGACCGCCGTCAAGACCATGGACATGGCCCTCGTCCTGCATGCCGAGCACGAGCTGAACGCCTCCACCTTTGCCGCTCGCGTCATCGCCGCCACGCTCTCCGATGTCCATTCCGCAATGACCGGCGCCTTGGGCGCGCTCAAAGGCCCCTTGCACGGCGGCGCCAATGAAGGCGTCATGCGTCTGCTGCTGACCATCGACAAGCTCGGCGCCGATCCGGTCGAGTACGTCAAAAATATGCTGGCCGCCAAGCAGAAGATCTCCGGCTTCGGCCATCGCGTTTATAAAACCGAAGACCCCCGCGCCACCCACCTGCGCGAGATGAGCAAGCAACTGGGCCACGACGCCGGCGTGCCCAAGTGGTATGAGATGTCCCGCGCCATCGAGCTCTACATCAACTCCGACAAAAAGCTCAACGCCAACGTGGACTTCTACTCCGCCTCGACCTACGCCACGCTGGGCATCGACATCGACCTCTACACGCCCATCTTCGCCATCA
>CAZXVX010000114.1:0-11152 GCA_964644105.1 uncultured Occallatibacter sp.
CGGCGTTCGAGGCCCCGCCGGTGGTGCCGAGATGGATGCCAATGCGCTTTGCCATAAGATCAGTCTATTCGATGAGTTGGATGGGTTTTGGTTGCGCTATTTACATTCGGGCGGGATCGAGGATGGCGGCCAGCCGCCAAGGATGTGGGCAGGACGTTTCGTCCATGAAGAACTATCGTTGATCTCCCATCGAATATCAGGGAAAATCCAAGTCTTTCCGTTTGTTTCAATCGAAATGGCGGAGTCCTCTTCGGTGGGGTCCACGCGCCGGATGAACGCTGATTCCGACGCTTCAAGTAAATCTGCAACCGACCCCTTCGAAGCTGCAAATAATGAAGTCTGATGAATGAAATCAGAGGTATGTAAATCAAACAGAATTTCTTGGCTTGCCTTTTTGTCTATTTCAACTTCGATATCCGGAACAGACAGGATGCAACCATTACCCAACCACGAAATCGCATAAGACATATTCTCTTGCGCCGCTCCAAACCTTAATTCCCGGAGGGTTGTCCCGCGCACATTGGATATAAACGCGCCGTTTTCGCAATTGAATAAAATCCATTTTCCGTCTGGCGACCACATCGGAGTGTTCGCAAAACATAGTCCCTGCTTGTCGATGTTCTCTGTCGACTTCAACACATGAACCTTGCGGGTTTGCAGGTCCATCACGGCAATCGGCCCCGCGTCATTTTCAGCATCGTTTCCGTCACCAGGATTGTCGGTGTGAATGGCAAAGGCAAGGCTGCGGCCATCCGGCGAGAACTGCGGATCGTCGTAGACTTCTGTCTCATTCTTGTCCAATTCTTTTGCCTTGAAATACAAATGCCCATTCGTCAGCTTAGTCTGCGTATGTGTTTGAAGATTATGCAGATATAGATTCCCTCCGGTTGCGGTATCGGCGGAAACGGTTACCAGCAATTTACGATCGCTTGATAACGCGAAGTTATAAACTGGCTTCTTGAGGTCAATCGACTGCGTCACTTTTCCGGATGAGGCGGCCAGGATCAAAACAGTTCCGTCCATAAACGCGACGACCGGTTCATTGGAGTTTTGGGCGATAGTCGGAATCGCCAGTGATGCCAGAAATAAAATGGATGGCAATCTCCTGTTGTTCATCGAAACTCCTTGAACTCGACTCCGATTATACTGACGGCGAGACGGTCGATGCGCCTGCGCGTCACCGCAGCCCATTACCATCTAGCGGGCAGCCGTAATCAGGCGCTTTTATGAAATTCGTCTTAAAATCTTTTCATGACCGATCCTAATGTTGCTGTCACACGGCTTCTTATCGACGTGGTCCTGCCCAACCTGAAGACGGTGCAGGTGAGCCAGACCGAGCAGATTGCGGCCAACGACCGGCTGGAAAACGCCATCGAAGAGTTGCGCCTGCATCTGGAATCGCAGTTTGCGCACCTCAATGCGCAGTTGACGGCCTGCCGCGCCGAGCTGGCGGCCACGCAGGCAATGCTCAGCTCGATGCAGGCGCGTCCGAGTGTGGCTGCGCCGGAGCGGCCCACGCTGGTTCACTAATGCCGCCGCTCTGCGATAATGCACGATATGCGGACCGTGCTGACGGCAGAGCGGCTTTGGGATGGAACTCGGCTGATCGATTTGCCCGTTGTCGAAATCGAAGACGGGCGGATTGCCTCCATCCATTCGCGCGCGGAAGGCGAGCTTCCCTTTAAGGCGAGCGTTGTTGACTTTCCAGGTGCAACGCTCGCCTCGGCCTTCTTCGACATTCATATTCACGGCGCCATGGGCCACGACGTGATGGAGGCGACTCCGGAAGCGCTCGACGCCGTGGGCAGCTTTCTGGCCCAGCACGGCACGGGCAGCTACTTGCCGACCACCGTAACCGCGCCGCTCGACTCAACTCTGCGGGCGCTCACGGGATTGGCGAAGCTGCTCAAGCGGCCACCGATTGCCGGCCGCGCGACGCCGGTCGGCATTCATCTGGAAGGTCCGTTTCTCTCTCACACAAAACGCGGCGTGCAACCCGCCGAGCATCTGCTGACCCCCGACATCGCCACCTTCGACCGGCTCTTTGAGGCCGCCGAGGGCCAAATTCGGCTGATGACGCTGGCCCCGGAGCTTCCCGGCGCGGTTGAGCTGACGGCGCACGCCACGGCGCGCGGAGTGCGTGTCTCGCTGGGTCACTCGAATGCCACAGCCGCAGAGACGCAGGCCGCCATCCGCGCCGGAGCCGTCAGCGCCACACACACCTTCAATGCGATGCGCGCGCTTACGGCCCGCGAGCCGGGAATCCTGGGGGCGGTTCTGACCTCGGATAGCCTGTACGCCGAATTGATCTGCGACGGCATCCATGTTGCGCCGGAGATGGTGAAGCTGTGGTGGCGGACGAAAGGCGCGCAGCGCGGGATTCTGGTGACCGACGCGATGAGCGCGGCGGGTATGCCGGACGGCGAATATCGTCTGGGTGATTTTACGGTTCAGGTGGCGGATGGGCGCGCGATCTCGGGCGGCGTATTGGCCGGAAGTGTGCTGACGCTGGATCGCGCGCTGACGAATTTTATCCAGTTTTCCGGCGCTCCATTGGAAGAAGTGCTGCGCCTGCTGACCGTGAATCCGGCAGCGATGCTTGGCGTGGGCGATGCGGTTGCCGCGGTTGCGGTCGGCCAAGCGGCGAAGATTGTGGCAGTGGATCGGAGCGGAAAGGTGGTTGGCTGGGTGGTGAATGGCCTTCGCTGACTGGGAGAAGCACACACGGTAGTCTTGACCGAGAATCAAATTCATTTTTCGGCATAGAATCGTTTTATCCAAGCAACCGGAGCGGCTGAGATGCCAAACTACATTCGTCTTTTTGGGCCGGCACACCTCTTGATTCTCTGCGCGGTTCCGCTGCTGGCGGCGTTGCTCGCTTGGGTCCAGCGGCGGCTTTTGCCTGGAAGCAAAGCTCTGCGCATCGGGCTGGCAACCGTTCTCCTCTTGGATTCGGCGGTGTTTTATAGCTACCTGGGGTTGCATCGCCAGTTGACCTTTCCGGATCATCTTCCCTTGGAGCTGTGCGACGCCTCGCTTTGTTTGGTGATCTTTGCCCTGTTCACGGTCAGTCCAGTGATTTTTGATTTGGCTTACTACGGCGCTCTCGGAGGAGCAACCATGGCGCTGCTTACGCCGAACCTTTGGGAACCTTTTCCTTCCTTTGGGACGGTGCAGTTTTTCATTGCGCACGGGCTGATTGTAGCCGGCGTTCTTTTCCTTGTCTGGTCAGGTTTGGCGCGGCCCCGGCCTGGATCAGTTGGCAGGGCGATGCTGGCGCTGAATCTATTTGCCGCTCTCGTTGGCACATTCGATTTTTTCTTCAAGACGGATTATATGTACCTCCGCGCCAAACCGCAGAACGCTTCGCTTCTCGATTTTCTGGGGCCCTGGCCTTGGTATATTGTCGCAACCGAAGGCGTTGCGTTCAGTGTATTCCTCCTGCTATACCTTCCATTTTGGCGATCTTCCGGCCGGCGCGGAGGGGAGGCTGATTGATCGCTCCCACTCGCTTGATCCACCCGCGCACGGTTTTGCAGTCAATTCCACGGCTGCCGATACAATAGATATATCGGGTCAATTGCCCAGGAGGGATACTCGCTTTGCCTCTCTATGCTTATCGATGCACCCAGTGTGGTCACCACTTTGAAAAGATTCAGCATTTTAACTCCGAGCCGGAGCTGGTTTGTCCCAAGTGCCAGGGTCTGCTGGAGCGCCCGCTTACGGCGCCGCGCTTTCACTTCAAAGGCTCCGGTTTCTATGTAAATGACTATGCGGGCAAGAACGCCACTTCGGCCTCTGAGTCTGCTCCCGCGGCAACGCCGGCAACGGAGGCGCCCAAGACGCCATGCGGCGGAAGTTGCGGCGCGGCCTGCCCGGCTGTTTCGTCTGGCGCAACCGGTTCGGCGAGCTGAAAAACTCTCTGCGTCCCGCAGGTCGGTTTTCCCATCCAACCTTGCGGAGGTTCCCCATGAACAGAGCAGTATTTATCGTCCTTGCCGTGGCCGTGGTGGCCGTGGTTTCCTTGGTGGCTGTGCGCGCTGCCGCACAAAATGAGCAAACGCTGCCGACCGTAGGCCAGGTTGCGCCCACCTTCACGCTCCCTTCGCAGGACGGCTCCGAGATTTCGCTGGAGAGCTATCGCGGCAAGTGGGTGGTGCTGTACTTCTATCCCAAGGACATGACCCCCGGCTGCACCATTGAGGCGCATAACTTCCAGCGCGATCAGGCGCAGTTTGACGCGGCCGGCGCGGTGATTCTTGGCGTCAGTCTGGATACGCCGGACAGCCATAAGAACTTCTGCACCAAAGAGGGGCTGACCTTCCGCCTGCTGGCCGACCCTCAGCACAAAGTTGTGGATGCGTATGGCTCTCTCGGCCACTTTGCTACTTTCACAATCGCCAGCCGCAACACCTTCCTGATTGATCCGCAGGGCAAGATCGCGAAGATTTGGACCGGGGTGAAGGTCGATCACCACTCCGAGGAAGTGCTGGCGGCGATTGCCGAGTTGAAGAAGTGAGCGCGCAGAAACAAATCATACGAAGCGGCTCCGGTAGTGGGGCCGCTGTTCTATTCTGAGAGCAAAGACAGCATCCGAATCTATGTGAGGGAAAAAATGCCGACTCAGATAGCCGAAAAATTTCGCGCTGAGTTCGATGCCGTTCACGCCGCGCTGTTGGCGGTTCCCGCTGAATTGGCTGACACGCCTTGGCGCGCGGGCGGCTGGACACGCAAGCAGATTGTCGGTCATTTGCTGGATTCGGCGGCCAACAACCGGCAGCGCATCGTGCGCGCGGCCATTCATGGCAGCTTCATCGGACCAGACTATGCGCAGTCTGCATGGGTGGACGCGCATGGATATGCGGAGCTGCCTTGGACAACCTTGCTGCATTGGTGGAAGGTGGAGCACGAGATACTTGCCGCAGCTGTGGATCATCTTCCCGATGAACGGCTGGATGCCATCTGCAAGATCGGCGAGAATGCGCCCGTGACGCTGGGCTTTTTGATCGAGGATTATTTCCGGCATCAGCGCTGGCACGTCAAGCAACTCAATGCTCCGGGATAGAACGCGCGCGAAATAAAATCTCAGCCTTCCTGGGCGAGGTGCGGCTGAGTCGAAGGACGCGCGGTTGCTTTATGGCTATTCAGACGCAAAAAAGCCCGACTCGCGCCGGGCTCTTTTGCTTGCCTTGCACTGCGGGTTTCCTGCTACTTGGTTGCCTTTTTCGCAGGGGCTTTCTTGGCGGCTGCCTTCTTTGCAGGAGCTTTCTTTGCCACTGCCTTCTTTGCAGGAGCCTTCTTGGCTACTGCCTTCTTCGCCGGAGCCTTTTTGGCAACTACTTTCTTTGCTGCTGCCTTCTTGGCGGGCGCCTTCTTTGCTGCCTTTTTAACGGCCAATTTCTTCCCTCGTTTGGTGAGTTTGCTGGCGCTCTTGCCGGTTGTTGCCTTCTTGGCTACAACCTTTCCGCCCTTCACGCCAGAACCTTTCTTCGCGGCGGATTTCTTCGTGGCCTTTTTCGCCACAACCTTTTTCGCAACTTTCTTTGCTGCAACCTTCTTTGCCTTTTTGGCGGAAGCCTTTTTGCCAACGGCTTTCTTGGCGGCGACCTTCTTGCCCGCAACCTTCTTCGCCTTTTCAACAGGAGCTTTCTTGGCGGCGACCTTCTTGGCCGCGGCTTTCTTGGCGGCGGCTGTCTTCTTAGGAGCTGCTTCCTTCGCCGCTTTCTTGACTACAGGAGCCTTCACTTCCGGAGCCGGTTCGACCGGAGGCGGCACAACCAAGGCCGGCGCGGGCGGTTCGACGGCCTTCTTGGCGGCCTTCTTTGCAGGAGTCTTTTTCTTCGCGGCCTTCTTTCCGGCCGGCTTTGCTGCGGGTTCATCCACGATCACGATTACCACATCTTCCGCGACACCTTCATCGTCATCCGAAGAGGTATGCACATTGGAGGTTTCGATCTCATCGTCGTCTTCAAAATCGCCGTGATCGGAATTCGTTGCGGACGTTGCCTTCGCTTCGTCGTCGCTCATTGCGTACATCCTGAATCCTTCTGCCATCCCATTGCCTCCAGCGGATTGCCGCTGCGCTTGATTGCGTTTTCTTTTTTACGCGGCGAAAAAAATCCGCCCACGCAAGTGATTGTAGCAATAGCTTGCACTTTCACACTGGCAGATGACAAGTGTGTAATAAGGTTCCCTGCAATTTTTATTTACCGGTTTGGGTTTTCGAGTTCACGATGTGCTTGCGCGCGCGTGATTTTTTTGCGGTGGCTGTGGTGCTTTTTCTCGCGCTGGCAGCGGGTGCGGAGCGCTTTGCCGCAGTTTCAACATTCTTCTTTGGCGCGCTCGGCGAAGAAGATTTTTTTGTTGCATTTTTTGCGGGCGCAAGCTGAGATGAATGTTCTCTGTCCTGCGCTCCCGCGTGATGATGAGCATGCGTTGCGGCGCGCGGCGCAGCCGCAGGCTCTGCCACACGCAGCCGCTGACCTGGTTGCACCTTGATGCCGGGAATTTTATTCCACCGGCGAAGCTCATTCAGCGAGACGCCAAAGCGGTCGGCAATGGTGACCAGCGTATCGCCCCTGCGCACGGTATAAAGCCGCGCATGAACCGGTTCGGCGGCGGGCGGGGTGGGCACAAGCAATGCATCGATGGCGTCGATTTTGTCGGTCACGCGCAATTGATTTGCCGCGGCCAACTCTGATTCCGTCACATGATAGGTGCGCGCCACCGAAGCCAAAGTATCGTCCGCGGCGACGCGATGATATCGCCACGCATTCCGTTTGGACTCTGGAACCGAAGCGATACGCTGCGCGAAGATCTCGGCTGTGCCGCCGGGAAGGTGTAGATCGAATGCGGCGTCGGGTGGCGTAACCGAGCGCAGCAGACTCGGATTCAACGCGGTCAATTCATCCACGGGCGCGCCCACAAGATCCGAGACCAGGCGCAGGCTCACTGAATAATTGATGGTGACTGTATCCGTGAGCACTGGCGGATCGAGGGTCAGATCGTCAAAGCCATACTGCGCCGGATGATTAGCAATGATGATGGCCGCGAGAATTTCCGGCACATAATTTTTTGTTTCCTTGGGAAGATTGTTGCGTTTGTAGAGCTCCCAGAAGTCGGCGTATCCGGTTTTCTCCACGGCGCGCTGCACATTTCCCGCGCCCCAATCGTAGCCTGCCATCGAGAGATACCAATCGCCCAACTGGCTGTAGATGAACTTCATGTAGCGGGCATAGGCGCGCGTGGATTTTTCCGGGTCGAAGCGTTCATCTACATAAGAATTGCGAACCAGCCCATAGTTGCCGCGCGGCATGAATTGCCACATTCCGCCAGCCCTGCCGCCGGACCTGGTCCTGGGACCGATGGCGCGTGGATTGAAGCCCGACTCTGCAACGGCCAGGTAGATCAAATCCTGCGGCACGCCCTCTTCCGCCATTACGCGCTGAATCATTGACTTGTAACGGCCCGCGCGCTGAAAGGAATGGAGCAGCGTGTTGTGACCCTTTTTTGTATTGGCGAAAAAGTTGATAACGCCGGCGACCGTGTCGTTTACCACCAACGGCAGATCGGAGTTGGTGGTGGCCAGATCTGCTTTGGCTTTGGCCACAATGTTGGGATCGACCTCGAAGGTGACGTCCTCGGCAACTTCGGCCGGCGTCTCTTCTTCGCTGGGCACAAATCCGTTGCCCTGCTTCAGGGCTTCCATCTCGAGCGCATTCACTCCATCGACAACGCGGTCGAATTCATCCTGCAATTCGGGATTGTTTTTAATGTCGATGCCGCTGGCCAGCATAAGGTCCACGGCGCGATCGAACTCCTGCTTGGCTTCGGGCAAACTGCCTTTGCTGTAATCGGACTGGCCTTGCGCATAGGCCGCTTCAACCTGCTGAATCAGAGTGTGCGTCTTCTGCTGCTCAGGGGTGGGGACGGGCGGCGCGGGTGCGGTTACGGGCGGAGTTGGCGCGGGTGCGGCGGCGGGCGCGATGGCCGGCGCGGTGGCCTGCGGCTGTGCGCTTTTCGCGGCGCCCGCCGGTGGGGTGGGATTACAACCCGCCAGCAAAAAAGCCAGCGCGGCACAGCCAAACCATCGAAACCGAATCCCACTTATCTGCATCAAAGAAACCTTGCCCTTAGCCGATGATAAGCTATGACCTGTAGGCAATGCGCGTTCGACCCCGCATTTTGCCCGCTCAACAGGCCGCATGGACGCACGATTTTTAAGAAACTTCGCCATTATCGCCCACATCGACCACGGAAAGTCGACGCTGAGCGACCGTCTGCTGGAATATACCGGCTCGGTGACCGGGCGCGAGATGCAGGCCCAAATCCTGGACGACATGGATCTCGAGCGCGAGCGCGGCATCACCATCAAGGCCCACGCCGTGCGCATGATGTACAAGGCCCACGACGGCAATACCTATCAGCTCAATCTGATCGACACGCCGGGCCATGTGGACTTCAGCTACGAGGTCTCGCGCTCACTGGCCTCCTGCGAGGGCGCGCTGCTGGTGGTGGATGCCTCGCAGGGCGTGGAGGCGCAGACGCTGGCCAACGCCTATCTAGCCATTAATCACGGGCTGGAGATCATTCCCGTCATCAACAAGATCGACCTGCCCTCGGCGGACATTGTGCGCACCCAGGAAGCTATTGAAAAGGCCGTGGGGCTGGACGCGACCGATGCGATTGCTGTGAGCGCCAAGACCGGCGTGGGCGTGGATGAGGTGCTGGAAGCCATCGTGCATCGCCTGCCGCCGCCCACCGGCGATCCAGACGCGCCGCTGCAAGCATTGATCTTTGATTCCTGGTTCGATGCCTATCGCGGCGTCATCGTGCTGGTGCGCGTGATGCAAGGAACCATGCGCAAGGGCCAGCGCATTCGGCTGATGTCGAATGGGAAGTCGTTTGAAGTAGATTCGATGGGCGTCTTGATGCCTAAGCCCGTCGAGATCGGCCAGCTTTTGGCCGGCGAGGTGGGCTTCTTCGCGGCCACCATCAAGACCGTCAGCGACACTAAAATCGGCGACACGGTCACCGACGACCTGCGTCCCGCCGCCGCGCAACTGCCCGGCTTTGAAGACATCAAGCCGATGGTCTTCGCCGGCCTCTACACGGTCGACTCGCACGAGCACACGCTCTTGCGCGACGCATTGGAAAAGCTGCGCCTCAACGATTCGTCGTTCTTCTTTGAGCCGGAGAGTTCGGCTGCCTTGGGCTTCGGCTTCCGCTGTGGCTTTCTGGGTCTGCTGCACATGGAGATCATTCAGGAGCGGCTGGAGCGCGAGTACGACATCGACCTGATCACCACCGCCCCCGGCGTGCGCTACCACATCACGCTCACCGACGGCAGCGTGCTGGAAGTGGACAACCCCTCGCGCTGGCCCGATCCGACGAATATAGAATCGATCCGCGAGCCGGTGATCACCGCCAAAATCCTCACCAACGAAGAATATGTCGGCGGCATCTTCAAGCTGGTAGAAGAAAAGCGCGGCAAGCAGCTTAACTTCGAGTACGTCACCAGTAGCCGCGTGCTGCTCACCTACGAGCTGCCGCTGAATGAGATTGTGCTGGATTTTTACGACCGGCTGAAGTCGATCTCTCGCGGCTACGCGTCGCTGGATTATCAACTGGCCGGTGAGTGGGAATCGCCGATGGTCAAGCTGGACATTCTGGTCTCTGGCGAGCCTGTCGATGCGCTTTCAATCATCGTCCACAAAGACTGCGCCTACGAGCGCGGTCGCGCGCTGGTCAGCAAGATGCGCGAGCTGATTCCGCGCCAGCAGTTCGAGGTGGCGATTCAGGCGGCGATTGGCGCCAAGGTCATCAGCCGCGAGACGGTCAGCCCGCTGCGCAAGAACGTGATCGCCAAATGCTACGGCGGCGACATCAGCCGCAAGCGCAAGCTGCTGGAGAAACAGAAGGAAGGCAAAAAGCGCATGAAGCGCATCGGCAAGGTAGACATCCCGCAAGAAGCCTTCCTGGCCGTCCTGCGCATCGGCGAGGATTCGCAGAAATAACTGAAAATCCAGCGCCAACAAAGGTAGCGCCGACCTCCCGGTCGGCTGTCGCGCGGACGTCCTCGTCCACGCTTGTACACCTCTGATGATCTATTCATCCGGTATAGTCGCCAGGGTGGGATTTGAGCTTGCAATAGGCCACATTTTTTGAAAATAACCGTGGATCAAGCAGTCGAATTGGGCTAAGATACTTGCATGGGCCGCTCTGTAACCATCACGACGCCAATCCCCACCCTCGAAGAGGTTGGCAAGAGGCTGAAGATGAGCAAGGCGCGCCAGCAGCGTCTCATAGAGATTGTCAGAAGCAGTGCGACTGGTCGATTAGTGGAGCGCCATAGAGATTCATCGGGGTCCATTGATGGACGCCATCGCAACGATAGCAGTGCAACGAATGATTCTTGGCGCATCAAGAAGAGCAAACGTGCCGCCGCCAGTTAGCCCAGATGCTGTATTCGTGAACATCCCCTACGACGAAGGTTTTCGCCGTCTTTATCTTGCCTACATTGTTGGCTTGACGCAGCTTGGTCTCGAACCGCGCGCCACGCTTGGAATTCCAGGCGGCGAGCGCAGATTGGATCGAATCCTGGCGCTGATTCAGAGTTGCCGGTACTCGATTCATGATCTCTCCAGAGTTCAGTTGGATCGAAATCCGCCCCGCACACCTCGCTTCAATATGCCATTTGAGCTTGGTTTGACCGTGAGTTGGGCCAAGCTCAACCCCGGCCAGCATACTTGGTTTGTCTTTGAAGCCCAGGCGCGAAGAGTGCAGAAGTCATTGAGCGATTTGGACGGAAGCGACCCGAACATCCACAACGGCACGGTGGAAGGTGTCATGCGCGAGATTTGCAATGCGTTTGTTCGCAGCCGTACGGCGCGCCCTTCTGTTCCAGAGATGGTGCGAACCTATCGCGGCATTTCGCGCAAGTTGGATGAGATTATCGCCGCAGCCGGAGCCAGAAGTGTATTCGAGGCGCGTATCTTCGACGATCTCTGCTTCGCCGCCAAAGCCGCTATTAGCTAGGCGTGAGGTGAACAGTCTGGCATTGGCGCGCAAGCGTCAAAGGGAGTTGGAGCGATGAGTAAAAAGAATATGGGTTCGAGCATCGACGATTTTCTCAAGGCGGAGGGAATCTTCG
>CAZXVX010000115.1:0-11133 GCA_964644105.1 uncultured Occallatibacter sp.
TCGAAGCCGTCTTTGGCGTCTTCAAGGAAAAATTCGGCAAGCTCGACATTCTCGTGCACGCCATCGCCTATGCGCCCGCCGAGGAGTTGCGCGGCGAGTTCATCGACACCAGCCGCGAGGGCTTCCGCATCGCCAACGACATCAGCGTCTATTCGCTCATCGCTGTTTCGCGCGGCGCAGCACGGCTGATGACCGAGGGCGGCAGCATCATGACGCTCAGCTACTATGCGGCTGAAAAGGTGGTCCCCAATTACAACGTAATGGCGGTGGCCAAGGCCGGCCTCGAATCCACGGTTCGCTATCTCGCCTACAATCTCGGCTCGCGCAACATTCGCGTCAACGCCATCTCGGCCGGTCCGGTCAAGACACTAGCCGCGCGCGGCGTCGGCGACCTCAGCGAGATGATGCGCTCGCACGCCGAGCGCGCCCCGCTGCAGCGGAACATCGACCAGGCGGAGGTGGGTGGCGCGGCGCTGTTTCTAGCCAGCGATCTCTCCAGCGCCATTACCGGCGAGATCCTGTACGTCGATTGCGGTTATAACATCATGGGATTCTGAGCGGCACGCGGCACGAAACTGTAGCGCTGGCCTCCCGGCCGGCTTTGGCGTGGACCTCCCGGTCCACGCATCATCCTTTCATCCGCAAACCTGGCCCAATGCTCTAAACTTGAGTCAGGAACCCTTGGATGATGAAGTTCTTTGGCGGGAAAAAAGAGGCACCGGCGAAGTCCCCAAACGAGCAAGAAGCTGCGGTTACGCCTGGCGCTGGCCAAACGCATGAGACCAGTCTCTTCGGCCGCATGAAGCAAGCCGTTTCGCGCACCCGCGAGACGCTATCGGCCAAGATTGAGACGATCATCGCTCTGACCCGCTCGGTGGACGAAGCGACTCTGGAAGATCTTGAATCGGCTCTGCTCACCAGCGACCTTGGGGTGCAAACGACAGCTGCAATTTTGGATTCTCTGCGGGACCGGGCGCGCCGACAGGCCATCGAAAGCGGCGAAGAGTTACGCGGCCTGCTGAAGGCCCAGTTGCGCGCCATTCTGGAAGCGCCCATGGCCAGCCGCATCGCGTCGGCGATTCCCGATGACAGCCCACGCGTCACATTTCTGGTGGGCGTCAACGGCACAGGAAAAACCACCACCAGCGGCAAGTTGGCGGCTTGGTATCGCGCCCAGGGTCGTTCCGTTTTGCTGTGCGCTGCTGACACCTTCCGTGCCGCGGCCATTGAGCAGCTTGAAATTTGGGCTGCGCGCTCCGGCGTGGAGATGATCAAGACCCGTCACGGAGGCGATCCCGCAGCCGTGCTCTACGACGCGGCTTCGGCAGCCAAGGCGCGCCAGATCAGCGAGTTGATTGTGGATACGGCTGGCCGGTTGCATACCAAGACCGGCTTGATGGACGAGTTGGAGAAGATGCGCCGCACAGCGGCCAAGCTGATTCCTGGCGCACCGCATGAAGTGCTGCTTGTGATGGACGCTACAACCGGCCAGAACGGGCTAAACCAGGCCAGGCAATTCACTCAATCGGCGGGAGTTACCGGTATTGTGTTGACGAAGCTGGATGGCACCGCCAAGGGCGGCATCGCCGTGGGCATTGCCCAGGAACTGAATTTACCAGTGCTATTTGTGGGCGTCGGGGAGCAAATGAGCGACCTGTTGGAATTCTCACCAGCCCCGTTTGTGGATTCGCTGCTGGGATGAAGTTGTTTGCGGGGTTTGCTCGCCTGTGCTGAATGATTCAAATTGAATTAAACCCGCATGATCCCAGCTCAAGTGCGGGCCCTCGGCCGGTGCTGCAATTCAGGCTAACGGCGGGCATACAAAATAGGGAATGAATACGGGGAGTTGTCCCGATCTTTCAATCAAGTCATGCAGATACAAAAGACTCCAGTCGCCCGCCGGTTCATTCGATACACTATAGAAGCGAGTCCTGCTTTGCCGTTCGCACGTCCGTAAAGAGACTGAGGTCTTTTTCAAGTCACAGTCCTTCATTGAAAGCCAAACGACCCTGATGTCTTTTCATTTGTTGAGCAACAGATCGATCCGCCATTCTCTCCCTGCCTTGGCGCTGGCCTTGGCTGGACTGCATCCCTGCGTGTTGACCGCACAGAGCGCCTCGCCTTTCGAGGGCAGCGTCTCCCATGACGAAGTTTCTACGCAGTCAGTGGCGCTTACCCTGGACGACGCCATCCAGCGGGGACTGAAGGCCAACTTGGGCGTCATCCTGAGCAGCGCTCAGACGGCTGCGGCGCGCGGTGAACGGCTCAGCGAGTTGCAAGCCCTGTTGCCTGGCGTGGATGCAACCGGCAAGGAAACCGTGATGCAGGTGGATTTGGCCGCCGAGGGTTTGCGAATTCCTGGCTTTCCCTCTACGCTTGGCCCCTTTGGATTTACCGACTTGCGAGCCTCGCTGACCTGGTCACTGATTGATTTGGCTTCGCTGCGCAACTATCTGGCCGCGCGCCACAACTTTAACGCCGCCGAACTCTCCGCCGAGGACGCGCGCGATCTGGTGGTGCTGGTGGTGGGCAATGCCTATCTGCTGGCGCTGGCGGATGAAACTCGTGTCATGAGGGTCGAGGCGCAGAGTGCCACGGCAAAAATCTCCCTCGATCAGGCGGCCGCTAACCACCAGGCCGGAACCGCGCCGCTGCTGGATGAAATGCGCGCCCGCGTCGATGCGCAATCGATCGAGCAGCAGTTGATTGTGGCGAGGAACTCTCTGGAGAAAGACAAACTGGCCCTGGCGCGGACGATTGGTTTACCCCTGGCGCAGAGCTTCACGCTGGCCGATAAAGAGCCTTTCGCGGCCTTCGACCAAGTAGATGTGGATCAGGCCATCCGCGAAGCCCACGCCAACCGGAAAGACCTGGCGGCAATGGCGGAGCAGGGGAAGGCCGCTGAAGAGCAGCGCAAGGCAGCCACAGCCAACCGCCTGCCCACTCTTGCCTTTAGCGGCGATTACGGCGACATCGGCGCCACACTCTCGCACTCTCACGGAACTGGCGACGCCAACGGGACGCTGAGTGTTCCGCTCTTCAAGGAGTACGCGCTGCGCGGCGAGGCTCAGCAGGCTCAGGCGCAGCTTGATACCGCGCAAGCCAAGTTGAGTGACAAGAGCGCGCAGGTGGAAGCCGATGTGCGCGACGCGCTGCTGGATATAGCCTCGGCGCAGAAAATGGTCGAGGTTGCCAAATCCAGCGTAGAACTGGCCAATGAGGCGCTCAACGAAGCACAGCAGCGTTACTCGAGCGGCGTCAGCGACAATCTGGCAGTCAGCCAGGCGCAGCAATCCGTGGCTCAGGCCAACGATCAATACGTAACCAGCCTCTACCGGCACAATGTCGCCAAGCTCAGCTTGGCCCGTGCCCTGGGAGCGGGCGAGAAGTACAAGAATTATCTGGGAGGTAAGTAAACGTGGCGGATTCATTCCCAACACCCGTTTCCGGCGAGCCGGAGGAAGACACGCAAAGCGTGACACCGAATTCGCGCCGCAAGGGCATTGCCATCGTGGTGGTGGTGGTTCTGGCGCTCGTCGCAGCCGGCCTCTATTGGCGCTCCACCTATACAGAGGACACGGACGACGCGCAGGTCAACGGCCACATGATCCAGGTCAGCGCGCGAGTTGCCGGCCAGGTTGCAAAGGTTTATGTGGATGAGAATCAGCAGGTCAAGGCGGGCGACGTGATTGCCGAGCTTGATCCGAGCGACTACAAGGTTGCGGTGGAGAATGCCGAGGCGGCTCTGGCCAGCGCCCAGGCGAATGCCGAGGCGGCCAACGTAAATGTGCCCATCACTACCGTCAACACCGGTAGCACGCTGCGATCAGCCGATGCCGGCGTCACCAGCGCCCACGCCGCCGTTGAGCAGGCAGAGCAGCAGCTAGAGGCTGCGCGCGCCCAGGTGGCGCAGGCCAAGGCCAACAACACCAAAGCTGAGGCTGATCTGGAACGCTACAAGCCGCTCGTTGAGAAGGACGTCATCAGCAAACAGCAGTATGACGCCGCTGTAGCTGCCGAAGAATCTACCAAGGCCGCACTCTCCAGCGCACGCCACTCCGAAAGGGCCGCTGAAGATGGCGTCAGCGAAGCCAAAGAGCGCGAAACGCAGGCTGCGGCTAATCAGAAGTTTGCCCAGACCGGCCCCCAGCAGGTGGCCGCGCAATCTGCCCGCGCCAAGTCGGCCGAGGCTCAGGTGTTGGAGGCGCAAGCCAAGCTCGACCAGGCCAAGCTCAACCTCAGCTACACCAAAATCGTCGCGCCCACGGCCGGCATCATCACCCGCAAGAGCGTCGAGATCAATCAGAACGTTGCCCCGGGACAAAACCTGACGATGCTGGTCTCGCTCGAAGGACTTTGGGTGACCGCCAACTTCAAAGAGACCCAACTGCGCTCCATGTCCGCAGGTCAGCCGGTTGAAATCGAGGTGGACGCAACCGGCAAAACCTATCACGGCAAGGTCACGCAGATCGGCGGCGCAACAGGTTCTGTTCTCTCGCTCTTCCCGCCGGAAAACGCCACAGGCAACTACGTCAAAGTCGTCCAGCGCGTCCCGGTGCGCATCGACTTTACCGACCTGGCCACGGAAGACCCGAACCACGAACTAAGGCCCGGTCTCTCCGTCGAGCCAAAGGTCCGCGTCAAGCCGTAAGATGGCTTTCAACTTCTAGCAAAAAAATCTTCCGACCCTCATCCATTCCGCGCCTCTTCGAGAGAATTTGCGGAATGGGTGGGAATCCATGCGCTATTGCCTACACTGCCAAAAAGAATCGCGGATCAAAGATAAACCGCTCGGAAGTTTCGTGCCGGATAAGCTGAAACTCAGTATGGTTGGGATTTAAGACGAAATTCGATTCCATCTTATTCACTGCGATGCTGGGTACACGGAGCACGGCAGTTCGTCCCTCCCTCACCCACGCATCGCCGAAGGCCTGCGAAGCAGGCATCTCCATCCAGGGCGCGGATTCAATCAATAAATCATCGGGAAGATGAATGCGGGTAATGGCTTTGGGAGGCATCTTCTTGCCGCCGGCATGAATCAGAGTCTCTAGAACCGCTAGACTAGCGTGTTCCGCTGCGTAAACAACACGCGTGCCAACGGAATGCCACCGCCCCGGCTGAAAAAATGACCCCGAAGAATCCAATGCATCGTGCGAGATTCCGTGCATGCGGAAGACGATCATTCAGCGCTCCTGCTAAACCGGAAATCCAAATTCCAGAGCGCCCAATAGCGCCTCAACCGCACGGCCGCCAGCCTCGGTCTTGAGCAGTGAGAAAGGAGTAGCGCCCCCCAGCTCCGCATGTGGGCCATTCAGCCACTCGGAGGCATCGGACTCGTTGCCCCAGACCCGCTCGGCGACGGAAAGAACGTGCATCACCCGCGCCGCAGTCTGGCTGGCTTGCGGTCCAAGCCTCTGCCCCGCCCGCTTCCAACTAGAATCGGGAATCAGCTCTGCGCGCAGCTTTCCGGGGGCTATCTGGGAGGTAGCGGCGATGCGTCGAAATAGCTGAGAAACCTTGTTCTTGGAGATGCCTTGATCCGCCTCGAAGGCCAGAGCAACCAGATTTCCAGCAGAACCTGAGCGGGAGCGAATCTTCGCCTTCCACCGAGGCGATTCTTGTTGCATGATTGCAGCGTGAGCTTGTGCCATCCACTGCCTCCTGATGGTCTCATCTTACACCAAAATCAAGTACCACATGAACCATTCTTTGTGCCACTGGCCAGAATGAAGTCAAGTTCACCCTACGAATCAACCCGCTCCGGCTCCCACTCGTCCGGCCGGTAGCGGTCAATCCTGTCCTCCTGATTCTTTTGTTTCTCCAATTCACGGCGCTTTTCCTGCTCTTCGCGCTCCTCGCGACCGTCGGCCATAAGTCCTCCTTTTTTGATTTTAGAATCAATGGTCGCGCCTGAATCCTTTCTTGCTCTCCCAAAGCCTCGGCTCCATCCCCTAAACTGAAACTTGCCCCTCATGCCCGTATACTGCGAAGTCGCTCTGCCTGTGCCGCTGGACCGTGCGTTTACCTACGCCGTGCCAGTGGGCCAACTGCCGCTGCGCGGAGCGCGGGTGATTGCGCCCTTTCGCAATGAGAAGCTGATCGGAGTGGTCATTGGAGTGAACGTCAAGCCAGCGGATAGCTTCGAGGTTCGCTACCTGGAAGCGGTTCTGGACGAAGAGCCGCTGCTGAGCGAACCGCTGCTCAAGCTGGGCGAATGGATGGCGCAGTACTACCTGGCGCCGCTCGGCGAAGTGCTGCGCGGGATGCTGCCGCTGATGGCCGAGGTGCGGCGGACGGTCTATTACCGTATCACTGATTTAGGACGCGATGTGTTGGCGGATTCTGTCGAGCAGGGAGATTTGGATTCCCAGGTCTCAAAATCGAGACCTGGGCCACCCAGGGTTCCTAGCCATAGTTCCAGGCGTAAAAGCAAGCTCTCCGCCGAGGAGCAGGATCTGGAGCGGCGTGTGCTCGCGCGTCTGGCCACGGGCGAACCGGTGAAGGTCTCCACGCTGCGCACGGCGACAGCCGCCACGTTGCCGGTACTGGCTAGCCTCTTGCGCAAGAAATGGATCGCCCGCGAGACGGCCGCCGCCGAGCGTGATGCGCGCCGTACGGAGCGCTTTGCCGTGCTGATTCCTGAAGCGCGCCTGCCCGCACTGACCACCAAGCAGCAGACGATTCTGGCCGAGTTGGCCGCCTGCGACGGCGAGTTGCCGCTGGCCGAATTGCGGCGAAAGGATTTGCCGTCTTCTACGCTGCAAACGCTGGTCCGGCGCGGTCTGGTCCGCATCGACGAGCGGGCGGCAGCTTTTCGCATGGGCGGGTTGCAAAACCAGCCCTCCCCGCTCCATCTGAATGAGCCGCAAATCGACGCCCTGGCCAGCTTGGCGACAGCTCTTGGGAGATTCCATCCGTTTTTGCTTCATGGCGTAACTGGATCGGGAAAGACCGCGGTTTACATAGCGGCGATGCAGCGGGCGCTGGACCGGGACTTGTCGTCGATTTTGCTGGTTCCAGAGATCGGCCTGACGCCGCAGAGCGTGGGGTTGCTCTTTGCAGCCTTTGGCGACAAAGTTGCGCTGTTGCACTCGGCGCTCACCCCGGAAGAGCGCAGCGAGCAGTGGCGGCGCATCCGGCGCGGTGATGCGCCCATCGTCGTCGGAACGCGCTCGGCCATCTTTGCGCCGATTCCAAAGCTCGGCCTGATTCTGGTAGACGAGGAGCACGACCAAAGTTACAAGCAGGAGGAGACGCCGCGCTACAACGCCCGCGATGTGGCCGTGATGCGCGCCAAGATCGAAGGCGCGGTGGTGGTATTGGGCTCGGCCACGCCCTCGCTGGAGAGCTGGCAAAACTCAGCGGCGGGCAAGTATCAGCGCATCGAGATGCGCGATCGCGTGATGAACCGGCCGCTACCGGCGGTCGAACTGATCGATATGCGTCAAGAGTTCAAGGAGACCAGCCGTGAGCAGCTATTTTCGCGCGCGCTGATTGAGCAGACCAAGGCGGCGCTCGATCGCGGCGAGCAGGCGCTGATCCTGCTCAACCGCCGTGGCTATTCGTTTGCGGTGATGTGTCGCGCCTGCGGAGCCAAGCTGGAGTGTGAGAACTGCGCCATTGCGCTCACCCATCACAAGCCGGAGGGAGAAGATGCGGAAGTGGCGAAGACGGGCCAGCGGCTGGAGTGTCACTACTGCGGCTTCCAGCGGCGGGTTCCGGCTCGCTGCCCGCAGTGCGACAGCGAGCATCTTTACTATCTGGGCGCGGGGTCGCAGCAGGGGGAAGAGCGGTTGGGCGAGATCTTTCCCACGGCGCGCATAGGGCGCATGGACCGCGACACAGTGCGTGGCCGCTTCGACATGGAGCGCCTACTTGCTCGCCTTCATTCCGGCGAGATTAATCTGCTCGTCGGCACACAGATGATCGCCAAAGGTCACGACATTCACGGCGTCACGCTGGTCGGCGTAGTCGGCTGCGATCACTCGCTGTCGATGCCCGATTTCAGGGCTGCGGAGCGCGTCTTTCAACTGATGACGCAAGTCAGCGGTCGAGCCGGGCGTGGTGAACTGCCTGGACGCGTCGTCGTCCAGACTTACTACCCCGACCACTACGCGATCCTTGCCGCTAGCAAGCACGACTACGCCGCCTTCGTCGAGCGCGAGCTGAAGTACCGCCGTTGGATGCATTACCCGCCTTTCGGCGTGCTGGCCAACGTACTCATCCAATCGCCCAAGCTGGAAGAAGCCGCAGCCTGGTCAGCTGAACTGGGTAAATGGTTCCAGAAGACCGCGCCGGAAGGCATCCGCGTGCTGGGCCCCTGTACCGCGCCCATTGCCCGCATCAAAGGCGTTTATCGCTTTCACCTGATTCTCAAAGCCGCTTCGCGCAAGGCCCTCAACACAACCCTGCGCGGAATGCTCGCGCACGCCGACATCGCGCAGATTCCGCGCAGAAATCTGATTGTGGACGTGGATGCACTGCGGCTGATGTAAGCACCCGCAGTGCGGCTCGGAAGCGACGTCTTCATACGCTCATAGACCTAGACCTAGACCAGGACTTTGGAGCGGACCAATTTCTTTGCGGCAGGTTTTGCGGCAGCTTTCTCCACGACTGGTCCATGCGTCTCAACCGTGGGTGGCGGCGGCGCGTCGCCGATGCGCTTGGAGTAAGTGCAGGTTCCGCTTGGTTCCGCGACGACCGCGCCTTTGGAGGCCTTTTTCTTGGGAATAACTTCTTCCTCGGCGGCTTTCTTCTTATTTGGACATTCCAGATAGATGCCGGAACGCAGTGTCTTCTCGACCAAGTAACTGCTGCCGCACTCCGGGCACTTCTTTGCCACCGGCTTCAAGTTTGAAGTGAAGTCGCACTTAGGATAGTTTGTGCAACCCCAAAAGATATTGCCGCGCTTCGCCTTGCGTTCGGCCAGATCGCCCACGCCGCACTTGGGGCACTTCAAGCCCTCGATAATATTCTGCTTCACGTATTTGCACTTGGGGTAGCCGGAGCAACTTACAAATTCGCCATAACTCCCCTGGCGCAGAACCAATGGCTTGCCGCACTGCGGACAGGCTTCACCCGTCGGCTGCGGAGCGGCCACTTTTTGCTGCTGCTTTGAACTTAGTTTGCGGAAGGTTTTGCAGGGCGGATCTTCATTGAATCCAGGGCAGGACATGAACATTCCAAAAGGCCCGCGCCTGAGCACCATCACTCGCCCGCAGTTATCGCAATACTCTTCCTGCTCACCGACCTCCTGACCCTCGGGGGTATTCATATCCGGTTTGCCCGCGGTGTTTTCCTTGGTAAATGTACAGCTCGACTTATCCTTCTTGTTATACGCCGAACAAGCGTAGAAGCTGCCGAACTTACCCCATTTCAACAGCAGCGGCGAGCCGCACAAATCGCATTTCTCGTCCGTCTTCTTCTCCATGCGCTTGATGTCTTCCATCGAGGTTCCTGCGTCTTTCAACTCCTCGACAAAATAGTTATAGAAGCCATTGAGAAGGTCGGTCCATTTCTCGTTTCCTTCTTCGATCTCATCCAGTTCTTCTTCCAGCTTGGCCGTGTAAGCCACATCAAAGATATAGGGAAAATTCTTAACGAGTAAGTCGCAGACCACCATTCCTATCTCGGTTGGATAAAAACGTCCGCTAATCTTAGTTACATACTCGCGGTCCTGAATGGTGTTGATGATTGACGCATAAGTCGAAGGCCGTCCAATGCCGCGCTCTTCCAGCACCTTCACCAGCGAGGCCTCATTGTAGCGCGGAGGCGGCGTGGTAAAGTGCTGTTCGTCTTTTAACTCATCCAATTCAAGCGTTTTCACACGGTCCAGGTTGGGGAGCTTGTTCACTTCCTCGTCATCGTCATCCTTCTCAGCGACCTCATAAACTTTGAGGAATCCATCAAAGCGCACCACCGATCCGCTCAGCCGGAAGTCATAAGTCTTGGCGGTCTTTTTGCTGACGGCGGCAATTTTGGCTGTCGTCACATCAAAAACCGCAGGCGTCATCTGCGACGCAACAAAGCGTTGCCAGATGAGCCGGTAGAGCTTCAATTGCTCTTCAGTCAGATAGCGGGCAATGGACTCCGGCGTCCGCGCCACATCGGTGGGGCGGATGGCTTCGTGTGCGTCCTGTGCCGCCTTTTTGCCCCTGTATTGATTGGGAGAAGCGGGAAGGTATTTTGCGCCGAGTTGCTTGCCGATCCACTCCCGCGCCCCGGCAACCGCCTCCGGCGCTACGCGCGGCGAGTCAGTTCTCATGTACGTGATTAGGCCGACGGTTCCCTCTGGACCCACATCCACGCCCTCATAGAGTCGCTGCGCCACGCCCATGGTACGGCGCACGTTGAAGCCCAATTTGCCGGCCGCGTCGCGCTGCAACTGGCTGGTGATGAACGGCGCGAGTGGCCGCCTCTGCTTCTCCGTGGATTGCACGGAGACCAGCGTCCATTGGGCTTTTTCGAGCGCGGCAAGCACGGCATCCATGGAAGGCTTGTCGGGAAGGGAATTGGCGATGAACTGCTCTTTGCCGTCCTTGTCCACACCATTCGCGACGCGCGCAGGCTCGCCGTCAATACCGACAAATCGCGCCTTGAGCTTGGTTTCCACCTCCATCTCCGGGTGCACCAACGCGTCCAGTGTCCAGTACTCGACCGACCCGAATGCCCCTATCTCACGCTCCCGTTCGACGATCAGGCGCACGGCGACGGTCTGCACACGGCCAGCCGATAATCCACGGCGCACCTTCTCCCAGAGCAGCGGAGAGATCTGGTAGCCGACCAGGCGATCTAAAACGCGGCGCGTCTGCTGCGAGTCAACCAGATTCTGGTCCAGGTCGCGGGCGTGCTTGAAGGCCTCTTGCACGGCCTTCTTGGTGATCTCGTTGAAGGTGACGCGGCGAATTTTCTTTCTCTCTTTGGCCGAAGTGCCCAATTGTAGCGCCAGATGGTACGCTATCGCCTCGCCCTCGCGGTCAGGATCGGGCGCCAGAAAGATTTCATCCGCCTTGGCCGCAGCCCGCTTCAACGCTGCCACAACCTTCTCTTTACCCGGAGAGACGATCAGTGTCGGCTCAAAGGTGCGATTCTCCAGCTCCACGCCAATATCGTTCTTGGGCAGGTCCATGATGT
>CAZXVX010000116.1:0-11062 GCA_964644105.1 uncultured Occallatibacter sp.
AGCAGGTTGCGCCGTTGATGTCGGTGGAGAAGGTGCGGATGTGGGCGGCTTGCAGCTCTTCCAAAACCTCGGGGCGGGGATGGCCGTACCGATTATGCAGGCCGCAGGAGATGACAGCCCACTGTGGATGCACGCGCGCCAGGAAAGCAGGGCGAGTCGAGGTGATGCTGCCGTGATGGCCGACCTTGAGCAACGTGCTGGCCAGATTCGGCTCGGCGAGCATCGCCTCTTCGATCGGGGCCTCGGCGTCGCCTTCGAGCATGACGGAGGTCGCGCCATAGGCCACGCGCATCACCAGCGAATCATTGTTGGTGGGCAACGGGCCAGGCTGATAGTTGTGGAAGGGCGCGAGAACATTCACCTGCGTGGGACCAAAGGCTAACGCGTCGCCGGCGCGCAGGCTGCGCACTTTTACATGGAGGCTGGCGGCTTCGTTCAGCAGATCGTTGTAAGCGCCGAAGCGGGGATTGTTGCCCACCCAAAGTTCGCCGGGATGGAAGTTGCGCAGCACGGCGGGCAGGCCGCCCATGTGGTCGGAGTGGGCGTGGGTGAGCGCCACAATATCCAATCGGCGAATGCCGCGCGACCAGAGAACCTCGCTGACCACCTCTTCGCCGATGTCGTAATCCTGCGGCGCCTGGTGCGGGCCGCCGCCGTGCCCGCCGCCATCGATAAGAAGGGTCTTGCCGTCGGGGGTAATCAACAGCAGGGAGTCGCCCTGGCCCACGTCGATGGCCTCCATTAGCAAAGCATTGCGCGGGTGATCGACCGGGCGCGGCAAGACGGCAGCCAACGCGGCCAGCAGCAGCGCGGCCCAGGCAGCGCGTCGCAGCCAGTGCGCTTCCGTAGAAAGCGCAAGGCGAGCCAGCACGATAGCCGCTGCCAGCAAAGCGCAAAAAGTAAGCGATTGCCAAGTGAGCGGCGCGGGAATGCGGAAGTCGCCCCAGGCCAGCGAGCCAAAGAGCCGAACCAGCCAAATCCCGATGTGAAGAAAGAAGGCTACTACCATCGCCGGAAGTACTGCGTAGGCCGGACCCATCAGGGCCAAGAGCAATGTGACCAGCGCCATCGGTACGAGAACCGCCAACAGCGGCAGGATAAAAACATTCACCGGCAGGGCAAAGACGGTGATGCGATGGAAGTAGAGAGCCATCGGCAGGGCCATGGCCAGTTCGACGATGAGGGAGACGACAATCAACTCGTATACGCGGAGCAGCCAGCGGACCGATGCAGGAAAGACGCGCCACGCGAAGGAGGAAGCCAAGTGGCCTCGGAGTACGGAAAAATACACCAGCGCGACGATGCCAACTGTGTCGTGAAAGAGTTCGAGCTGCATATGTTGGTCGTCTGTGCCTTGAGCGGCAGCTTTCTCATGATCTGCGTGTTTTCCGCCCATCGCCTTCTGTAACGCTCTGGCAAAGATGCGGAGCACCACGCGGAATTGGGCCTGACGAGGGGGTAATTTATTGTCCAGGGCAATTTGGCGCAGGTCGCGCGTGGCTGTCAGATAGGGATGCACCGTGCATTGCAGCAGCGGAGCGGCCACGCCGCCGATGACCACCACGGCCAGCAGCGTCATCTGGAAGCTGGAGTCGAGGAGGCTGCGCGGGCTGTAGGCGAGCAGGCAAAGCGCGGCAAAGCCGATGGTGTTCATCGGGTTTCGTTCGCGATAGAAAAGACGGCCAATCAAATACAGGGTGACCATCCAGAGCGACCGCTGAACAGGCGTGGCAAAGCCGGTGAAGAGCGCGTAGGCGAAAGAAGCCAGAATGGTGGCCAGCGTGGCCGGGACGCGGGGCAGTCGCAGCCGGCGCGCCAGCCAGAAGAGGCAGCCGGCGACTATCGCCAGATGAAAGCCGGAGACGACCAGCATATGAAAGGAACCGGTGCGCTCAAAGCCGACGCGTAGGGAATGCGTCAGATAGGTGCGGTCGCCGGTGATCATCGCGGCCAGCATGATGGCGTCGTCCTCGGAGAGGCGCAGCGGGGCGGGCAAACGACGCATCGAGGCGGGCAGAGCCAATAGGCGGCTGCTCGTCGCGTGCTGCAAGCCGCTTACCCGGCAGAGAAGCGAGGGAGCAGCTTGGCCCAGCCGCTCCACGCGGTCGACGCTAACCGTTGCCGTCGAGGTAATGCCTTGATCGAGCAGGAACTCCTGGCGGCTCCATACGCCCGGATCGCGGTAGACCTCCGGCCGCAGCAGGCGGGCCTCGGTGCGGATGCGCTCGCCGCAGCGGAAGGGCTGGCCGACTTGGTCTTGCGGCCATTGAACGGTCAGGCGCACGCCGCCGGTGACCGGCTCTTGCGCGTCCTCGGCGTCGGTGACAACTTCCAGGCTGGAGACGCGCAGGTCCACTCTCTGCGCTGGCTTCTCTTTGGCGTTGGGCGCATCCAGGTCTTGCTCCGCTTCGCCGCGAACCGGCCCGGCATCGACAACCGTTCCTTCGACGGTGCGCAGCAGGCCGTCGGAGAGCTGGGCCAGCGCGGGCGCGGGAGCAGGACGCGGTTCCATCTGCGCACACCAGGTTCCCAGCAGCAGCCACAACACGGCCAGCGGCAGACCTGCGATTCTCTGGGCGCGGAAGGCCGCCAAGACGCAGAGCACGGCCAGCGGAACAAGCGTCACCAGCATCAAGCTGGGACGCAGATAAAGCGCAAGCGGCTGCGCGGCGGCGATGCCAACAGCAAAGAGCACGGCGGCGAAAAACAGAGGAACAGAGGGTTGCGCAGTCTGCAAGCCCGGAGCTGGACTTGAGTCGATCTGCTCGAAGATGGAGGAGTCCGTTTGCATTGCGCGTAAACGCAGAAAAACTCTTCTGGCCCTCAAGCCTATCAGGCGCGGCGCAACTGGACCACTGTTTCCAGATGAAAGGTCTGCGGAAAGAGATCGGCGAGGGTGATGGACTGGATTTTATAGCCGGAAGCGACGAGCGTACGCAGATCGCGGGCCAGTGTAGCGGGGTCGCAGGAGACGCAAACGAGAGCAGGCGCGGCGATCTGGGCCAGCAGCGCGCAGGTCTCCGCACCCAGGCCGGTGCGCGGCGGGTCCAGGATTATCAGGTCGGGAGCAGGCGCGCCGTTTGCTCTGTGGGTTACCTGATTGCGCAGAAAATGATAAGTCTCGCCACTTACCGGAAGGCCGGTTGTGCCTTTCAAGTTGGCGGTTAGCGCCTCTGTAGAAGCCGGAGCCGACTCAACAGCGACGACGCATTCAAACCGCGCCGCAAGCTGCCGGGCAAAGAGGCCGACGCCAGCAAACAAATCCCATGCCAGCTTGCCTCTGTGATCGGCTATAACATTCTCAACCAGAGCATCCACGAGCCAGCGGTTCACCTGAAAAAAAGCGCCGTGATCCACGCGATAATCAAAGCCAGCGGCGCGGTAGTCGAGCGAACTTGCGCCCCACTGCGCGATGGTCTGCGGCTGAAGTTTGGGGCTGCCTCCAACCGCCAACTCCGCGCCAATGAGCGCTGAAATGCACTCGCGGAAAGCTTGCGCAATTTCGTCAAAGCGAACTCTAGGAAGGTTGTCCGTGAAGACCGTCGCCAGCAGCGCGCTCTCGTCTGGATTGCAGAAGAGCGAAAGCTCGGTGGGGTGCAACACGGGCGCAAATCGGCGCGCAACCTCGGCGAACGCCAGCGCAGCCTCCACCAGCAGCGGCGCGGCAATCGGACATTCCCTGAGAGGAACGACCGCGTGCGAGCGGCGGCCGCGGTAGCCAGAATTGCCTGCCGCATCCAAAGCCAGCCGGATACGGTTTCTGTAACCCCATTGTTCACCTGAGAGTACGGCGATTTCAGCGGGCGCGTCCACGCCGCCGCGCAGGAGAGTTTCGCGCAAAATCGACTGCTTGAAGGCGAGTTGGCTCGAGGAATCCGCGTGCTGGTAGTGGCAGCCGCCACAGGCGCCAAAGTGTGGGCAAGCGGGCGCAATCCGTTCAGGCGCAGCGCTGAGGATCTCTTCGGCTTCAGCTGTATCGTAAGCCGTTTTGCGCTGGGTGACGTGAACCCGCGCCTGCTCGCCGGGCAAAGTGAGCGGAACAAATACGGCCTTGCCCTCCAGCCGCGCCAGAAATGCGCCGCCGTAGAGGGGCTTCTCAACCCGGACAAGATGCGACTCGGAGAGGGACGGAGGTTTCAAACCTCGTGTTTTGCCAGCAACATCCGCAGGGGCTTTAGCTCCGGAGGGCTGTTTCGCGGTACCTTTTCTCCCTGCTGAGAGCTTTTTAGCGGCCTGTTTGGCGCGGCGCTGCGCTGTGATTTGTTTTCTTTGCGTCATTGTTGGCTCATGTAAAACAGGCTAAGTCTCGGCAGATTGTAATGCACCAGCAGTTGCTTCTGTATAAACTGGCGCTCAACTTGGCGCAGTTGCACGGCTCCCATGCGGGCGCGATACGGCGCCAGTTCGCGGACCGCGTGCTCTTTGAGCCCCACCAGCAACGCCTCTGGAGCCGCGGCTGTCAGCGCGGCAAAGAGCTTCTCTTCCAGGACAGTGAGGACGAGCTCCAGCGCTTCCAAATCAGGCGTTGCACTGCCTTCGCCGTGCTCAGTGCACAGTTCACGCAATCGAGCGGCGGTTGCGGCGCAGGCCTCCGGCGCGACTGTCGCTGCATCCAGCGCGGCGGCGGCAGCTTCCAGGTGAGCAGCCACGCGCTCCTGCTCAAAACCAGATTCGCGCGGAGTTGCGTCGTTTATGGCAGCGGAGCCGGCGGCGGCCTCGCGCAATTCCTCGGCAGCCTCCATCACCGCCTGCGCGCACCAGGCCAAGCCGTTGATCTTCCGCATCCGGGCGCGCTTCTGCCTGGCTTCGTACTTGTCGAAGGCAGCGTCGATCCCACGCAGCGCCGCTTCCAGCGGGATCCCCGCCTCGCGCCACGTCTCGATCAGCGCCCAATCCAGCGTCGAGAGCAGCAACAGTGCCCCGCGCCGCTGCTGGAAGCGGTCCTCGATCTCGGTGAAGTAGTTGAAGTAGTTCAGCACGATGCCGGGGAGTCTCCAATTGATGCTTCTATATCCAAGGATACGGTAGAGATCTTGACGTGCCGCAAATAAGCAGATGAGCACAACCAAATCCGGATATTGATCGGTTCAATTATTTTTTCTCCCTAGTGTCGCATTATGGTACAATCCAGAAATTAAATCACTAAGTAAGAATCTTAGAGGCTATTCAGTATTGGGCATCAGGATTTCTTTGTCTGCCGGTCCATCGCCATCGGCAATGGCGATGAGCCTTGTTGTCAATCAAACAGGAGAATGGTCCCCCACTCTCCACACTAGAGAGGATTTAGCCACCATGCTTAAATTCCGCGTCCACACACTTGCACTGCTTTGCACGCTTCTTCTCTTGGTCATTTGCTCGGCGCCGGCCGTAGCCTGTGACCAAAACAACTCCAACTCAGCCGATTGGATCTGGCGGGGTGGAAGCAACACAATTGGTTCGCAGGGCTACAACCCCAGCGTATACGGAACACTGGGCGAACCTGCGGCCACAAACGTCCCAGGAACCCGTTATTACGCACAAAGCTGGAGCGGCGGCAGCAACAACCAATGTTTGACCAACCAAAAAGGCACCCTCTGGCTCTATGGCGGCCAGGGCTACGATTCAAACGGCCAATTCGGTTTGCTGGGCGACCTTTGGAAGTTCAATCCCTCGCTTGGCAAAAACGGAGAATGGACCTGGATGGGCGGAAGCACTTTAAACGGCCAATCGGGCGTCTACGGCACATTGGGAGAATTTGCCGAAACTAACAACCCCGGAGCACGAGGGTTCAGCATGACCTGGACCGACGCGAACGGCAGATTATGGCTCTTTGGCGGTTATGGTTATGATGCGAGCGGAGATTCAGAGGACCTCAATGATCTTTGGGTCTTCGATTCTTCGTTGGGCCGCAATGGAGAATGGGCCTGGATGGGTGGAGGCAACAATGGTGGCCAGACCAGTGTCTTTGGCACATTGGGAGAGCCGGCCGCCACAAACTTCCCCGGATGGCGCGAGGAGGCCGTGACCTGGACCGATAAGAATGGCAATCTCTGGCTCTTTGGCGGAGACGGCATCGATTCCGTCGGCAACCAAGGCTCCCTCAACGAACTTTGGAAATTCAATCCCCGGCTGGGGCGCTATGGCGAATGGGCTTGGATGGGTGGGAGCAACACAGTCGGCAGCAATGGAGGCCAGCCTGGAATCTACGGCACATTGGGAGAGCCAGCCGCCACAAACATCCCCGGAGGCCGTGCGGATTTGGTGAGCTGGACCGACAGCAATGGTAATTTCTGGCTATTTGGTGGCTACGGAGTGGACGCCGACGGCAATTCAGGCCTGCTCAACGACCTCTGGGAGTACATCCCCGCGCAAGGTCAACAAGGCAATCCTTGCGAGAACGATTCCAAGCAGGGGAAACTTGGCGAATGGGTCTGGATGGGTGGGAGCAGTTCGCTTGGCGCCAGTTTTGGCCTGCCCGGCGTCTATGGCACGCAGGGCGAACCAGCCGCCGCAAACATCCCCGGTGGCCGTATCAACCCAGTAAGCTGGACTGATCTGAATGGCAATCTTTGGCTCTTTGGCGGCTACGGATATGATGCCAACAACAATTCAGGCGAACTCAACGACCTCTGGAAGTTTGATCCCTCGAAGGGAGCAAATGGCGAATGGACATGGGTGGATGGAAGTTCGTCAGCCGAATCCGATTCCCCCGACTACGGAACTCTGGGCGTGGCGGCCGCCACAAACATCCCCGGAGGCCACTCGTCCGCTGTGAGCTGGACCGACCAGAACGGCAACTTCTGGCTCTTTGGCGGTCTGGGCATCTCAAGCAATGACGGAGAGGAGATTCTCAATGACCTTTGGGAATACACCGTCAGCGCCGAACCCGAGCAGCAGGGCGGCCCGCAAGGTGGTGGTGGCCAACCGGGTTGTGGCGGCCAGCAGGGCGGCGGCCAGCAGGGCGGTGGCGGCCAGCAGGGTGGTTCTGGTTGTAAGTGATAGACAAAGCAGATAATCATCAGCGCCGCGTAATCGAACCAGTCGCCATGCAAGGCACTCTGGCTCGGTTACGCGGCGCAACGCATTTCAATGAGGTCGAATGCGGGGGCGCTGAGCGCGGTTGCGCTCGAAGAGAATCAGCAGGCCGTCCAGAGTGAGCATATCGTCGATCTCGGCGATGAAGCGCGAGTCCTCGGAGATCTGCCTCGCCAAGCCGCCGGTGGCAATCACCCGCGCCGGCGCTCCCAGCTCATTCATGATGCGCTCCAGAATGCCGTCCACCAAGCCGATGTATCCGAAGTAAAGCCCGCTCTGTATATGAGTTACGGTGTTTGTGCCAATCACTTTGGCGGGACGTTTGATGTCCACGCGGCCCAGGCGCGAGGCGCGGGAGAAGAGCGCATCGGCGCTAATGCCCAACCCCGGCGCAATCGCTCCGCCCAGGTACTCGCCCTTGGCTGAAACCACATCAAAGGTCGTCGCCGTGCCGAAGTCCACAATCACGCACGGCCCACCGTAGCGTTCAAACGCCGCTATGGCGTTCACCAGCCTATCCGCCCCCAGTTCCGACGGGTTGTCCACCAGCACCGGCATTCCGGTCTTGATCCCCGGCTCCACAAAGAGCGGTTCGGTATGAAAATAGCTCTGGCAGACCTGGCGCAGCGTGCCTTCCACCGGAGGGACGACCGAAGAGATAATGATGTAGTGTGCCTGATTGGTTGAGAACCCATTCATTTCAAAGAGATTGACAAAGAGCACGCCATACTCGTCCACGGTCTGCGACCGATGTGTAGTGACGCGCCAGTGCGCAACCAGCTCAGGCTTCTCGCCTTCGAGCCGGTAGAGTCCCAGCACCGTATTCGTATTGCCAACATCGATCGCAAGTAGCATTGTTTTTCTATACTTCCCACAAAATCTCTGTGCCCTACCCTCGCCGCGTTTTTGTTTTACGGATAGGGTGGGAAGCCACGAACCTCAATCGGCCGACCGTATTCCTCCGGTCTGCACAATCAGTAAACCAGCTTCCGTCTGCACTCGCAAGAAGCCATGTTCATCCAGCCCGGCGGTCAACCCCGTGCAGGCCTGTGGGCCATGGACCTCAACCCTTCGCCCGCGAATCCACGTCGAGGCCTGTTCGACGCGCGCCGGAATGGTGATGCCCGCGGCCGGGTCAGCAAGCCGATTCGCCTCTCGCTCCAGCGATTCTAGCAGGGCAATGAGCAAATCCTGACGGGAAATTTTCTGCTGGGTTTCCAGGTCAACCGAAGTTGCAAATGCCGCCAAATCAGAATCAAAGCCGCGTTGGTGAACGTTAATGCCCAGACCCACCACGGCATAATCCACCGCACCGCGCGCACTCTTCGCCTCAACCAGAATCCCGCCCACCTTACGCGGCCCAATCAGCAAATCGTTGGGCCAGCGCAGGTCGACTATCAGGCCAGAGACGGAATGAATAGCTTCAGCGGCAGCCAATCCTGCAGCCAATGGAAGCAGCGGCAATCGCTGAAGGGGAACCGGCGGGCGCAGAAGCACGCTGACGTACAGACCGACGCCAGCCTCCGAGTGCCATGTGTGATCGCCGCGCCCGCGGCCAGCCAGTTGCTCATCCGCAAAGAAGACCGAACCGTGCGCTCTCCCGCTGCGTGCCGCCTCCTGCGCGTCGGAGTTGGTCGAATCCGTGATCGGAGAAAAATGCAGCTTACCCGCAAAGACAGTGCCCGAGAGCGCGATATTCAGCGCTGCAAGGTCATACATATCTACACCGGCTCCGCGCACTAATCCGTCTCCGCGGCGATACGCATGGAAATATCCGCGGCCTTGGCCGAGTGGGTCAGCGCGCCGACGCTGATAAAGTCCACGCCGGTTTCCGCGTAGGCACGGATGGTGTTGAGATTCATGCCTCCGGAAGCCTCGATGGGAATCGTGTTGCCGCCTTTTTCCGTAGTGAACTGGCGAATGCGCTTTACCGATTGCCGCACCTGCTCCGGCGCCATGTTGTCAAGAAGAATGGCCTCCGCACCAAAAGTTAGCGCCTCTTCCAACTCTTGCGCCGAGCGCGCTTCCACCTGCACCCGTTGGCCTTTCGGACGAAATTCAAGCGCCCGCGACAGCACCGTCGGCAAACCGCCGCCCAGCGAGATGTGATTGTTTTTAATGAGGATGCCGCTGGCAAGATCGAGCCGGTGATTGGTCCCACCTCCGCAGAGAACGGCGTATTTTTCCAGTGTGCGCATGCCGGGAACCGTCTTGCGCGTATCCAGAATGCGCGTCCCCGTGCCGTCAATCGCGTCCACAAATTGCCGCGTCAGTGTGGCGATGCCGCTCAAATGCTGCATCAGATTCAGTATCACCCGCTCGCAACTCAACAGTACGCGTGCATTGTGGCGGATGACAGCCAGCACCTGGTCCTCACGGACTTTAACTCCATCGAATATTTCAGGATGACTGACAACCTCGAAGCGGGTCTGCGCCGGGGCGCGCCGGTCCAGACGGGCAAAAATATCCAGAAAGCGTGGCACCGCGCCCAGCCCGCAGACCACCATCTCCTGCCGCGCGATAATCGAAGCGCTGGCGCGCAGGCCGGCATCGATGGTGAGATTGGTCGTAGTGTCGCCGGCGGCTTTATCCTCCGCCAGCGCCTGCTCCAGCAATGCGTCAATTTGGCTATTCTTCCAGTCCATGCTTCCTCTGCGCGGCCAGGATCAGGCTTGCGCCTTTTTGCTCAAGAAAAAATTGTACAAAGTTCTTTTCACGTTGTCCTCCACCTGGTCGGTGAGGGAAAGAAAGAGCACGCCATCGCTGCGATAGATAGCCAGTTGGCAACCAGCCGGTGTGCCGGAGAGGCTGCCGATAATCTTGTGCCACGAGCCGGATTTGCTCCCGCCTTGTCCCTCCACCCAGCGCAGCTCTCCCATATCTTTGTACCAGAGCAGCGAGATAAGGCCCCGCGTATTGCGCATAATAATGCCGCGGCCGCCGATGAGCAGAAATTGGGAGAAGGTGGCAAAGCGCGCGCGGCTGCCGCCCAGGTCAATAATCGCCAGGGCTCTCTCTTGCTTTCCCAGATGGCCGGCGATCAACTCTTTCACGTCCGCAGTGAATTCCGCGGCCGTCAGGCAACCGGGCGCGCCGTCAAATGATATCTCCGGCGCGGCGGCGGCTGGTTGATCCACCTGAGCCGATGGAGCGGACGGATTATAAGAAGCTGTTTGCTCATATTGAACAGTAGAGGCCTTGGCCGCCGGATTAAATCCTGGCAAATTGTGTTCCTTCAGCTCCCGGAAAGCAACCTGAATCTGCTTGAAGCGCTCCTCGGCCTCGGCGCGCAAGCTGGCGTAGTTCTCATAGAGGTCAGGATGCCATTGCTTGACTGACTCGTTATAGGCCGCTTCAATCTCGGATTCCGAGGGCACACCATAGGCAATTCCAAGCGTCCGAAAATGTTGACGGCACTGACCACATTCACAGGACATAAGTTACTCCTCTCCCTTGAGTTTCTCCAGCGCGGCGCGCGCCTTTTCCAGCAACAGCCGTGTCTCCGCCTCTTGTCTCTTCAAACCTTCGACCACTTTCTCCGGAGCTTTAGCCAGGAAACTTTCATTGCCTAACTGCCGCTCAGCGGAGATTAGACCTTTCTCATACTTGGCAATCTCTTTGTTTAGACGCTCGCGCTCGGCTGGTACGTCAATGGTGCGCTCGTAGACTACAGCCACGTCAAAGCTAGGCGTTGAGTGCTTGGCTAGGCCTGAAGTAATCTCCTCGACAAAGCGCACTTCACTAACTTTGGCAAGCCGTTCAACGATTGATTTGCTTCCCAATACTGCATCCTTAAGTACAGAGCCAACGCGCAACTCAATAGGCGAGACGGCTTTCTCTTCCACACCGATCTCTTTACGCAATCCACGAACTTCTACGATGAGGCTCTGCAGAAGCGCCATATCCTTTAGTGCAACTTCATCCTCGGTACTTTCATTGGCTTGCGGATAACTCGTCAAAGCAATTGATTTCGCCGGTGGGTTGCCGTCATAAAGCGCGTGCCAAATCTCTTCGGTGATAAACGGCATGAAAGGCGAAAGCAGCCGTA
>CAZXVX010000117.1:0-11004 GCA_964644105.1 uncultured Occallatibacter sp.
CATAACCCCAGCCGGCCCAAGGGCCCATGCCCAGGAAGATGCCGTTGTAGAAATAGCCAGGACCGTAAAATCCATAAGGCGCGCAAGCGTAAGGCGCGTAGTCGTAGTAGCCGTAGGAACAGACCGGTTGAACGCCGATGTCTACGACAATTTGCGCGTGAGTGGCCGGCGCAAGTGCCAGCCCCATAACCAAAGCGGTAGTGCCGAGCAGAGTCTTGAGTTTTTGCATGAATGACCCCCTTTAAGGTGTCTGAAGTTGCCTGTGTTGCGTGGGATGCGCTGCTGCCGTAAAGATCGATCCGATTGCACCGTCACCATAAGGGTTCCGATCGTAGATCAACGCCAAAAGCTTTGCTTGAACCGGCATCCAGCTACCCTTACGTTTTCGACCTTATCCGCGGGCATGCAGTTGAGTCTGAGCAATATGGAGCATTCGATTTCCGCAGCGCTCCATTCATCTCCACCGGTCAATATTGGTCAGCGTTTGATTCCCATGCGGGAAATACTGGCATTCAGTACACGCCACGGAACAGATGGCAGCCGGAATCTCCGGCGTGCGGACTCTTGTGAACCCGACAACATAAAGAGGCCGCATACCAACCGCCGTGCCAGTGAGTCGGAGAATGAATTGGAGAAAACATGACACTGCTCAAAGGATTGGGAACGGGATTGTGCCTTATCGCGCTCTGCGTAATCGCCACGCCGAAAGCCAAGGCCGACGATTTCGACCGAAAGTCGCTCGTCACATTCAGCGCGCCCGTCGAAGTTGGTGGCTCCGGAGCACAGGTATTGCCCGCGGGAACCTATGTTTTCAAGGTCATCAACGAAGGTATGAACAACCACATCGTTCAAATCTCAAACCAGGATGAAACCCACGTCTACACCCTCATCATCGCCATGCCCAACTATCGTTTGAAGTCAACCAGCAAGACGGTCATGACCTTCAGCGAGCGTCCCGCCGGTCAGCCTGAAGCACTGAAGGCATGGTTCTATCCGGGCCGTGAGTGGGGCGAGCAATTCGTCTATGCAAGGCCCAAAGCCATCCAACTGGCTGCGGAAACCAATGAGGTCGTGCTGTCAACTCCTGCTGTGATCACCGCCGCGCCCGTTGAAGTATTGACGGCAGCGCCGGTCGAGGCGATAACTCCAAAAGGAGAGACGGTCGAGACAGCCCAGGTTGTTGAAGCTCCTCCCGCTCCTGTTGCCGCGGCAGCACCCGCGGAAGTTGCTTCCCTACCGAAGACAGCCAGCGATCTTGGCTTCATCGGATTAGCCGGCTTGATGCTGCTCGGCTCTGGATTCTTGCTTCCAATGTTTGCCAAGAAGTCCAGTTAACCACGCACCGCATCGAGTGGCTTCCCGGCCATTCTGTTGGCCGGGAGAAGCGGATGAATGAGGCGGTGCGGGAGAGTATCGCCTCGATTGTTTCAAAAAGTTCTACCACCGATCGGTTATCAAAGAGCATGAAGAACCTGGCAGGGATGAGCAAGATGACGAATCAAGCGGCTCCAGAAATCAATCGCAGTTCGCGCTTTGTTTTGGCGGCGCCAGTTCTAACTCTGCTGGCTTTTGTGATTTTCTTTTCCTTCATCGGAATGGCATTCTCTCAGAGTATTCCCTCCGCAGAAAATGAATCGGGCGCCTATACGCTCCGGGTCAATGCAAATCTGGTTGTCTTGAGCGCCACTGTCGTTGACCAGCACAATGCGCTTGTTTCCGGCCTCATCCAGGACGATTTTCAAGTTTATGAGGATCATGTTCTTCAATCGATCAAGCACTTCAGCCATGAGGATATTCCGGTTTCGGTCGGATTGGTGATTGACAACAGCGCAAGCATGGGGCCGAAGCGCGCGGACGTAATTGGCGCGGCATTGTCTTTTGCTCGGTCAAGCAACCCGCAGGATGAGATGTTTGTAGTCAACTTCAATGAGCAAGTCACTTATGGTCTGCCGGCGGATCTTGCGTTTACAGATCGACGCGATCAGTTGCAGAGTGCTCTTGCCGCAATCCATACGATTGGCGAGACCGCGTTGTACGATGCCATTGCATCAGCCATCAATCATCTCAAGCAAGGCAGTTGCGACAAGAAGGTTCTTATCGTGGTCAGCGATGGCGGCGATAACGCAAGCAAGCACAGCCTTGCTCAAGTTATCGCCATGGCCAAAACTTCCGATGCAATCATTTATACGATTGGCATCTTCGATGAACAGGATGGCGACCAGAACCCAGGCGTGCTAAAACGGTTTGCGAAAGAAACCGGAGGCGAGTCATTCTTTCCAGAATCATCCAAAGAGATCGCGTCCATCTGCAACGGAATTGCCCGCGATATTCGCAATCAGTATACGCTGGCCTATGTTCCCGCAAATTCCAGGCAGGATGAAGGCTACCGGAGTATCGAGGTAAAGGCCCGTTCACCAAAAGGCAGGCACTTATCGGTTCGCACGCGAAGCGGATATTCCATGCCCTTGGCGCTTCCCGTTTCCGCTTCAGGATCGGCTGGTGATGATGCTCATCAATGAACCAGAGACCTTCGCACTGAGCGGTCAGCGGTTTGTCCGCTGGACGCGGCGCATTCTTGTACTCTCCGGCGCGCTTGCGATTGCTTATGTTGCGCTCACATTGCTTGATGCAAGGCTATTTCAGAATGCCGCAAGCCGCACGCTGGATAATCAAATTCACGCGGCAGGACTATTAACGGTGATTCCGTCCAAGAAGGCAATCAAAGAAGGAGATCTTCTGGGCCGCATGGAGATTCCGAGAATTGGAATGACGGTCATCGTTCTGCAGGGAACGGACTCAAAGACTTTGCGATTGGGAGTGGGGCACATCGATGGGACGGCGCTGCCCGGCGAACCAGGAAATATCGGAATCGCCGGCCACCGGGATACATTCTTTCGCAACCTGAAAGATGTTCACAGCGGTGACGAAATTCTTCTCCATACCACCGCCGGTATCTCCCGGTACAAGGTGGATTGGATTCAGATCACCACTCCTCGAGATGGCGGCATCGTCTCTGTTTCGGCTGAATCCGGACTGACTCTCGTTACCTGCTATCCCTTTTACTATATCGGTGCTGCTCCAGAGCGATTTGTTATTCATGCTCACAAGCAATAGAGCGGCATTCCGTTCAATCTTTTCGTGGCGAGCTAGAATGACCATTCTTCAGCGGCTCACCTCTGCCAGAATCTCAATGGGAACAATGAACGCCAACGTCTATTTCTGGCGGAGCATTGTGTGTATAAAAGCCAAAGCCGGTCGAAGGAGGGATCTTGACGACATCCATTTGGAGACGAAGTTCGGAGACCATACTCGCCTGTTACACAGAGGTAACAAACAAACTGGCGCATCAATCGATGGATGATCCGTTCGATCTGAAGCTTAGCCGAGTGGCTTTCTTGCTGTTCGCGGCCGCTGCCTTGGCGTGTTTGAGTTTGACAGCCGATCCGCAATCCGTCCTCTCTTCGGAAGACACCTCTTCCGCATTGGCAAGCGCACCTGCTCCGCAACAGGACTTGACCTATCTGCGCCCGACTCAAAAAATCATGGCCCGCAATTATATCTTCGACGGCTTCGGTCCGTATCCTATTGCAGGCGCGGCCATCACGGCAGGAATTAATCAATTTGGAGATTCTCCTCCTGAGTGGAATCAAGGCCTGATGGGCTATTCTAAGCGCCTTGGCTCCGATTTTGGAATTGCAGCCATTGGAACGACAGTACGCTATGGGCTGGCGGAAGCCTTCAAAGAAGATACCTTGTATTACCGCTGCGAATGTACCGGCTTCTTCCCGCGCATGAGCCACGCTTTGATTTCGACTTTTACAGCGCGACGCGGCGATGACGGCCATCGCGTCTTTTCTTTTCCTGCGCTGGCCGCGCCCTATGCGGGTTCAATGACCGCGGTCTATGCATGGTTTCCCAATCGCTACGGCGCGAAGGACGCATTCCGCCTCGGCAACTATAGCCTGCTTGCCTACGCCGGTGAAAATATTTCCCTGGAGTTTATCTATAGCGGACCCCACTCCCTGCTCTCATTCATGCATCTGAACAATGCGCACGGATCACCTATTGAAGGACCTAACAAATGAGCGATCGCGAAATCATTGCGGGCTTCCATTCGCCAACTTCCGTGCGGCGCGCCGAAACTACGCCTTCTTTCATAGATCTCGCGATGAAGCTGGTCAGCGAATTCTTCGAGTGGTTTGGCAGTCTAAGTATCTTTTGCTGGAAGGTTCTCTGCGCTGCGGTAACGCCGCCCTATGAATGGCGGGAGCTGATCCGGCAACTCGACGAAGTAGGTTCAAAATCATTCCCGCTGATCGCATTGGCGGGCGCGGCGATTGGCGTTGTGATCTCGATGGAAGCTCGATACAGTCTGACTCGATTCGGCGCGAAATCGATGTTTCCCGCGACTCTTGTTTACTCCGTGATTCAAGTGATGGGCCCAATCATGACCGGGTTGATAGTGAGTGGCCGCGTGGGTGCAGGCATGGGTGCGGAACTGGCGTCAATGAAAGTCAGCGAACAGATTGACGCTATTGAAGCATCGGCTATCAACCCTTACAGGTTATTGGCCGCAACGCGAATTCTCGCTTGCATCTTGATGCTGCCGCTGCTAACTCTCGCCGCCGATGCATCCGGCTTGTTGACGGGCTGGTTCGCGCAGACATTGGTTGAGCCGCTCTCGTTTCACCAGTTCATCGAAAGCGGATTTCACGGCGCAACCTTCAGTGCATTCTTGCCGCAAACCTTCAAGACCGCGGTCTATGGACTGATTATCGGAACGATTGCGTGCTTTCAAGGTATGCGCACACGTGGAGGCGCAGAGGGCGTGGGCCGCGCGGCCACCAACTCAGTAGTCATTGCATCTCTTTTTGTGATCCTGGCCGATGTCGTGCTGGTGAAATTCATTCTGGTTGTCTTTCCTTAACTCTTGACTGAATCATCGAGGATCGTTTATGGCTGCCACCTTTGACATTGCGATGCAACAAACAAAACTAGAGCAAGACGGCCGTGCGCCGGTTGTCGTTGTTGAGGATGTGCACAAGACCTTCGGTATCCACAAGGTTCTTGATGGAATCAATCTAAGCGTGAAACGCGGTGAAACCATGGCCGTGCTTGGTCGAAGCGGAACAGGAAAAAGCGTGCTGCTGCACCTCATCATCGGCCTCGATACTCCGGACTCCGGATCGATCTGCATCGGTGGTCGAAATATCGCCGGCCTGCCTCTCGATCGAATGGGAGAAATCAGAAAAAAAATGGGCTTCCTCTTTCAACATGCCGCGCTGTACGATTCGCTGACCGTAGCCGGAAATGTGGAGTTTCCTCTTGCGCATCACAGAAAAGAAATGTCGAAATCCGAACGTCGCGACCGGGTCAAACAGTTACTCGCGGAAGTGGGCATGGAAGGCAGTTCCGAAAAAATGCCGTCCGACATCTCCGGTGGAATGCAGAAGCGCGTGGGCCTTGCGCGCGCGCTTGCGCTGGAGCCGGAGATTCTGCTTCTCGACGAACCAACAGCTGGCCTCGACCCTATCAGCTCAAGTGAAATTGACGACCTGATTCTCAAGCTCCAGCATGAACGCCAGATGGCATCCATCGTGGTCACTCACGATCTGCACAGCGCCAAGACAATTGCCAATCGCCTGGCGCTTCTGGACAAAGGCAATGTCGTGATAGAAGGCACGTTTGAAGACCTTCAGGAAAGTGACATCGAGTTTGTTAGAGAATTTCTGAAGCAATCGTAGGAGGAACTATGTCGAGAGTGGCGCGGCTTGGAGCATTCACCGTTGTAACACTGGCAATTCTTGCCGCCGGTGTCTTTGTGATTGGGAGCAAGGAATATCTGTTCCGCTCAACATACCAACTAAAGGCGCAATTTGACAACGTGGCTGGCTTGGCCGCAGGAGCCGACGTGCAAGTGGGCGGCGTTCACAGCGGCACAGTGGAAAGCATCACGTTGCCTCACAAGCCTGGCGAACAGGTTACTGTGCTCATGGACCTGGATAAGTCGACGCACGAAATCATCAAGCAGGATTCAGTGGCCTCGATTGAAACCGAAGGAGTGCTGGGCAACCAGTTCGTGTCAATCTCATTCGGCTCCGCGGAGCAAGCCAATGTCACTGACGGCGAAATCATTCAGAGTGAACCGCCGCTCGAAATGTCGGACCTGTTTAAAAAGACGAGTGGCATTCTGGACAGCAGCCAGATGGCCATCAACAATGCGACATTGGCTACCGCGCATTTGAACTCCATAAGCGCCAAAATCGATTCGGGCCAGGGAACCGTGGGAGCTTTGGTGAACGACAAGCAGCTCTATCGCAATCTGGAGGAAACGACAACCACGCTGCATGCAACGATGCTTCAGGCGCAGGCCGGAGTAACGGACTTCCAGGAAAACATGGAGGCGCTTAAACACAATTTTTTCCTGAGCGGATATTTCAAGAAGCGCGGATACGAGAACTCAAGCGAACTGGCGGCAAATAGAATAAGTGCACTTCCGCAAAGTGCTCCACTCAGGGTTTTTACCTATACCGCTAAACAACTTTTCGACGCTCACGATTCAGCAGAATTGAAGGACAAGAAGTTCCTCAACGCTAGCGGAGAGTTTCTCGCAGAGAATCAATTCGGCTTCGCGGTCATTGTGGCTTCGACCGGGATGGAAGGTGACACCAAAAAAGATCAAGTTCTCACTGAGGCGAGAGCGATGGTGGTGCGCGAATACCTGGTTGAGAATTATGGATTTGACGACGGCCAACTCAAGACGCTGGGCTTGGGCAAGCAGCCAGGCGCAAGCCAGGACGCGGATTGGGGTTCGATTCAGATTCTCATCTTTCCAACTGGAACCGAGATTCCTGCCGATGCACTTCCCGCGCTTGTCGTCTCATCGGCAGTTGATCCGAACAGAACGGCTCAAGCCACACCGGCAATAACTCATCAACCTTAACGCATGAATTCACGAAGATATTTGAAAAGCTGCGACTAACTCGCGGAAATGGAGAAATATGACGGGAAGCAAGCACAACCATGAAGGAAACAGCAGCGAAAGCGGCGCGCCGGACCCCGGCCCATACTGGAGGCGCATGCATCGTGATTGGCGCTTCTGGATTGGCGCAATCTTATTGTCGGCGGCAATTGCGATTTACGTCCTGAGCGGCGACCTGGCGTGGATCCCGCGCGGGCAAATGCAATAGACACTAGCCTTGTCCCGCGCAAAGGTGCCGGCGCACTGCCTGGCTTGAGCAGTGTAGCTCAGCAATCGCATTGCCGCCTTGAAAGAATGATGGCGAAGGATGGAGAAATACAATGCCTCTCATCACTGTTGTGATCGCTCTCGCAGTAGTCGGTCTTTTGCTGTTTCTGGTCAACCGTTACATTCCCATGCAGGGTCAGATCAAAAGCATCCTGAACGGCGTTGTGGTCATCGCCGTGGTTTTATGGCTCATGAGGGTTGTCGGCCTCTTTGACAATCTTGCGCAGTTCCGCATTGGCCATGATATGCCGCTTGTGCCGGTTGTCATTACACTTTGCGTGGTTGGACTGTTGCTATATCTGATGAATCGCTATATCCCCATGCAGGGTCAGATCAAAGGCATCCTGAATGGAGTCGTCGTCATCGTCATTGTCCTGTGGCTTCTCAAGGTATTCGGCCTCTTCGACTCCCTGTATCAGTTTCGCGTCGGGCGCTGATAAATCTGCTCGCAGTGGCCTTGAAGATGGCGCTTGCCAACAAAACGCAAGTCTAACGCAACTCGGCTGAAGACCGCCGGCAGGAGAAACCTTGAAACGCATTTTGTTGTTTGCAATGGGAAGTGTCCTCAGTTTGAGCGCAATAGCTCAGGCTAATCCGCCAATGACAGTAGTCATGGATTCCGCGAATTCATCCTCCACATATCGCGTGGTCGTGATTACCCGCTCGGTTCAGGCGGTCAATTATCAGCATCAGGGCGGAGCATCCAGTGTGGATTTCGCCGGCACGGCGTTGTTGCCTGCGGCGGACGGTAAAGCGAAGGTGCGCAGCAAGCGCGGCACGATGGAAGTTGAGGCGGAATTCGGCAACCTGCAAAACCCCACAACCTTCGGCAACGAGTATCTTACCTATGTTTTGTGGGCGATTTCCCCGGAGGGCAAAGCCGAAAATCTTGGAGAGGTGTTGGTGGGAGACAACAATCGGAGCAAGCTGACCGCCACCACCAATTTTCAGTCCTTTGCTTTGATCGTCACCGCCGAACCATATTATGCTGTTCGTCAGCCAAGTAATGTGGTCGTTCTTGAGAACGTGATTCGCCCTGACACTAAAGGAACAACCGAGGCCGTCAACGCCAAGTATGAGTTGATGGAGCGTGGTGGATACATTCCCACCGGCTACAAATTCGATCCGGTTGTTCTGAATGCCAGTCTTCCGCTGGAATTTTACGAAGCACGAAATGCGCTGCGAATCGCTCAATCGGAAGGAGCTGGGAGCTATGCGAGCGAAAGTTATCAGCGCGCGGTTCAATTGATGAACAACGCCGATGCGGATGCGACCAGTAAGGATATCGACAAAAAGTCTTTGATTGCTGTTTCCCGCGAGACGGTGCAAACCGCTGAGGAGGCTCGCGAGATTGCGGTCAAAAAAATTGATGATGAACGTATCGCGGCCGATCGCCAGGCTTCCATTGATGCCCAGGCAAGATCGCAGGCTCAAGCCGATGATGCGACTCGCTTGAAGGATAAGGCGCAGGCCGACACGGCAAGCGCACAAGCAGCGACGGCAAGCGCGCAGGCCGACGCAGCCAAGGCTCAAGCCGACATGACGACAAATCAAGCGGCCTCCACGGTAGCAGTGGCGGCGGCTCAAGCCGATGCCGCGCAAGCCCGCACCGATGCACAGACTGCGCAGATTGGGCAGCAACAAGCGGTTTCCGACAAAGCCGCAATGCGCGCCCGGCTTTCAGAACAGCTCAATCTGATTCTTGCCACGCGCGACAGTGCGCGCGGACTGATTGTGAGTATGTCCGATGTGCTGTTCGACTCTGGTAAGTATTCATTGAAGTCAGGCGCTCGGGAAAAGCTCGCCAAGGTTGCTGGAATTCTGATCGCCTATCCTGGCCTCAACATTGAGGTCGGCGGTTACACCGATAATGTCGGCGGAGACGCAATGAACCAGACGTTATCCGAAAACCGCGCAGACTCTGTTCGCAGCTATCTTGTTCAGCAAGGCGTGACGACAGACTCCGTGAGCGCCAAGGGCTTTGGAAACACATCGCCCGTGGCTTCGAACGACAACTCGGCAGGCAGGCAGGAAAATCGCCGCGTGGAACTGGTCGTCTCTGGTGATGCAATTGGCAGCCCGGCGACGGTGACGACGGGAAGCCTGCGTTAACCATGTTGTGACGCCGCGGTCTCGAAAGGGGCCGTGGTGCTTTTTTTCGGACAAGGAAAGCGAGGTGTCAAATGCTTGGAACTATCTTGATCGTGATTTTGATTTTGGCGCTGTTGGGCGTTTTACCGCGTTGGCCGCATAGCAGGAACTGGGGATACTATCCGAGCGGTGGATTGGGGCTGATTCTATTGATTCTTCTCATCCTTCTTGTTCTCGGCCGGATTTGAAGAGGAAAGAGGATAGCGTGCCATTTTCCAAGTTGATGAATATCGAGCAGTCCGGAAGAGATTCCGATCAGGACGCATTCCTTCGCGCCACCGCGAAGGAATGCAATCTGCCTCTTCCGACCCGCATCGCGTTTATCGGGAATTATCTCCCCCGCGAGTGCGGAATAGCAACCTTTACAACAGATTTATGTTCGGCGCTTGCTGCTGAGTATGGAGAGGATCGGCTGTTTGCGATTCCTGTCAACGACCCCGATTCGAATTACGATTATCCCAAGCGAGTTCGTCTGGAAATTACTCAAGAAGATATTTCCTCCTATGAGCGCGCCGCGGATTTTCTGAACTTTAACGGCAACGATCTAGTCTGCCTGCAGCATGAATACGGGATCTACGGCGGAGATGCGGGCGGCCACATCCTCACTCTGTTGCGCAAACTCAAGATGCCCATCGTCACCACTCTGCATACGGTTCTTCGCGAACCGGACTTCAATCAGAGGGTTGTACTAGAAGAGATCGCTCGGCTTTCTGATCGCATGATCGTCATGAGCGAACTGGCGGCCCAACTGCTGCGCGAGGTCTACGCGGTTCCCGCCGAAAAGATCGATGTCATTCCCCACGGCGTTCCTGATCTTCCCTTCATGGACCCAAATTACTTCAAAGATCAATTCGGCACGGAAGGCAAGTCTGTTTTGCTTACGTTTGGGTTGCTCTCTCCGAACAAGGGTATAGAGAATGTGATTCAGGCATTGCCTGCGATTCTGGCGCGACAGCCGAATGTCGTATATATCGTTTCCGGCGTGACCCATCCGCATATTCGCCGGCGCGAAGGCGAGCGTTATCGGGAAGAATTGCAGGCGCTGGCGAAAGAACTTGGCGTTTCGGATCACTTGATTCTGAACAATCGCTTTGTGAATGCCGAAGAACTCATCGAGCATGTGGGCGCGGCAGATATTTACATCACGCCTTACAGGCATGAGGCGCAGGTGGTTTCCGGAACGCTCGCGATCGCTCTTGGAGCAGGAAAAGCGATTGTATCCACTCCTTATTGGCATGCCAAGGAGTTGCTTGCGGAGAAGCGAGGAATAATCGTTCCATTCCAAGATCCCGGCGCGATTGCCGAAGCGGTTCTTGCATTGCTGGAGAACGATGCAGAGCGTCATGCCATGCGCAAGCGTGCCTATCTTTACTCGCGCGGAACTACTTGGGCCAAAACAGCGCGCGCCTACATGGCGAGCTTTCAGCGGGCGCGCTGCGAGCGCTCTTTGCATCCCAGAGCAGCTCAAGCAGTTGATCCCGGAATAGAAATGATTAACAATTTGCCATTGTTGAACACCGGTCATCTGTTAAAGATGACTGATGACACTGGAATCCTGCAGCACGCCATCTTTTCGATGCCGAACACGCGCGAGGGTTACACAA
>CAZXVX010000118.1:0-10949 GCA_964644105.1 uncultured Occallatibacter sp.
GTGCCCCCGGTCTCGATTTTGAGACCGGGGAGAGAAGCCTTTATCCCCGCCACGAGGGCGGCTTGCTCTCTCGCGCTTTGGGCACGGCGGTCCACGCGCTGCTGGAGGAGCTGGCCCGTCTGCGCGCCAAGCTTGATTGGGAGGCGGCCCGCTTGGCCATTCAAAGCTTCGAGCCGCGCATCATGGCCCAGGTGCGCGCGGTGGGCGTTGATCCGGCACAGGCTGCGCGCATCAGCGCCGAAGCGCTTCAGCTTGCGCTTGCGGCCTCGAACGATCCCACCGGCGCATGGATTCTTTCGCCGCACAGATCCGCCGCGAGCGAGACCGCATGGGCGGGTGTCGTCGCCGGTTCCGTGCGCGCGGTGCGGGTGGATCGCGTCTTCCGGGCTGGTCCCGAGCCGCTGAGCGAGGGAGAAGATTGCTGGTGGATTATTGACTACAAGACCGCTCACGGCGGCGAGATTGACCTGGCCGCGCTGCGCTCGCTCTTTGCGCCGCAGATGGAAAGCTACGCTCAGTTGTTGCGCAATCAGGTGGGCGATGAGCCGGAGCTCTTTGCCGGACTCTACTATCCGCGCATGAAGACGCTGGATTGGTGGCAGCTCTGACGGGCGCGGTCAAGCGGAATCCGGGCGGCGGCCGTCCTTACAATAGAAGATATGGACTCCGCCCCTCCGACCGCCGCGCCACAGGTGTACGTCGAACCCGGCTTTGCCTGGGACGCGCAAGCCGCCTATCTGTTTGATATTGACGGCACGCTGCTGCGCGAACCAGACCGCTTCCATATGAACTCCTTTGTTCCCAGCGCACGGCAGGTGACGGGGATCGAGCTCTCACTGGAGGGCGTTTTGGTCCATGGCAACACAGACACGGGCATTTTGCGCGAAGCCTTTCGACACGCGGGAATCACTGCCGAAGCGCTGGAGCCGCAGTTGGAAGCCATCCAGGCGGCGATGTGCCAGCGTGTGGCCGAGCAGCGGGATCAATTGCGCATCGTGTTGATGCCGGGCGTGCAAGCGGTGCTTGAGCATTTGGCCGCGCGCGGGGCGCTGCTGGGTGTGGCCACCGGCAACCTGGAGGCGATCGGCTGGATCAAGATCGAGAAGGCAGGGCTGCGGGAGTGGTTTCGCTTTGGCGGCTTCAGCGATCATTTTTCCGTGCGCGCCGCATTGATCGGCAACGCCGCGCGCAAGGCTCGCGAACTGGCCGGAGCCGATGCGCAAGTCTGCGTGGTGGGCGACACACCGCGCGACATTGAGGCGGCGCACGCGAATGGCTTGGCGGTGATTGCCGTAGCCACCGGCAACTACAGCTTTGATACGCTGCTCGAACTTCGCCCGGAGGCTTGCGCTGCGACGCTGGCCGATCTGCTGGCGCTTGCGGCGGGTGAGGCATGAGAGGACGCAACGGGTTGTGGTTGGCGCAAGGTCTTGTCTTGAAAGGGCTTGCGCAGAGCCATGTTTTGAAAGGGCACGACTTCAGTCGTGCCGCGAACCATGCAAAAAAATGTTGGGCTTTAGCCCCTGGGGAATGGTTTCTCTCAAAATTACATAGAATCCCGAAGTATATCCCTCAGGGGCTAAAGCCCAAGATTCTATTTAGCTCTGGAGCGGCACGACTGAAGTCGTGCCTTTTCAAAGCAATGCGGCTTCATCGAATGCGGTTTCGTCCAATATGGCTTCATTTGTTCGCAGTGGCGGCAGCGGTCTTATGCTTGACAATCGCTTCAGATGGGATGCTCGCTCAATCTCTTTCTCAATTGGCACAGTCAGCTCAGTTGCAACAAGCGTTGCCGCCAATCCCAACTCCCAGCGCAAAGCCAGCCAACGAAGCGGCGCAGCCCAGGCCGGTGCGCACCTCCGACCGCCGGCGCGCGGCCAAGCTCTTTCTGGCCTCCAGCAAGCTCTACGAGAAGGCGGCCTTTGAAGAGGCGTTGCAAGGCTATGAGCTGGCCGCCCAACTGGACCCGGAGAATCGCGAGTATTTGCTAGCGGCCAGCGTGGCGCGCAGCCATGCGGTGACCGCGCTGATTCAGGCCGCGGCCAAGGCTCGGTCGCGGATGGACGAGGCATCGGCGCGCGCGGCGCTGGCTCATGCCCTGGTGTTGGACCCGGAGAACAGCCAGCTCCAGGCGCACCTCTTTGAACTGGGCGACGACGCGCTGCTAGGCCAGACCCGGCCGCTCTACGAAGCGCGGGTCGACACGGAGGGCGAAGCAGTGCAACTCGAGCCCATGGCCGGAGTCCACAGCTTCCACCTGCGCAGCGACCAGCGCCAGATTATTCAGCAGGTCTTTAAAGCCTTCGGGATTCAGGCCACCGTGGACGAAAGCGTGCGCGGGGCCAGCACCCGCCTGGATCTGGACGATGTTTCCTTTGCGCGCGCGGCGAAGATTCTGGGCATGCTCACCCAAAGTTTTTATGTGCCGCTGGACGCCCATCGCGCTTTGGTGGTGCGCGACACGAGGGAGAATCGTACCCAATACACGCGCCAGGAGTACGAAACCGTCTATCTCACCGGCCTGAACAAGGAAGATTTGACCGACGTGAGCAATCTGGCCAAGCAGCTTTTTGATGCGCAGATGGCCTCGGTCCAGCCTGACTCGGAAACCATCACTGTCCGCGCGCCTCACTCTACGCTGGAGGCCTTCAACGCCACGCTAAGCGGCTTGCTGGGCGGGCGCAGCCAGGTGGTGCTGGACGTGAAGATGATTCAACTGGCGCACAACTCCACGCGCAACACAGGTTTGCAGCCGCCGCAGAATGCCTCGGCCTTCAATGTTTACTCCGAGGAGCAGTCCATTCTGAACGCCAATCAGGCTTTGGTGCAGCAGATCATCTCCTCCGGTTTGGCCTCGGCCAATGATCCGCTGGCCATCATTGGCATATTGCTCGCCTCCGGACAGGTCTCCGGCGCCTCGATGCTGACCAACGGCGTGGCTCTCTTCGGCGGCGGACTCACATCCTCGGCGCTGGCACCCGGCTCGCTCTCGGCCAACTTTAATCTGAACTCCTCGGAGTCGCGCGAGCTGGACGAGATTCGCCTGCGGGTGGGCGACGGCGAAGATGCCTCGCTGAAATCCGGCACCAAATACCCCATCCAGACCGCCTCTTACTCGAGCCTTGGAACAGGCCTGCCCAACATTGCCGGCCTGACCGGCGCGGGAAATTCCAGCAGCCTCGCCTCGCTGGCCGCCTCCTATGGCGTCGGAACAGGCGTTCCGAACTTTCCCCAGGTGCAGTACGAAGACCTGGGACTGACCCTCAAGGCGAATCCGCGCGTGCTGCGCGGCGGCGAGGTGGCGCTCAAGATCGATATGAAGATCGACGCCCTGGCCGGCTCCTCGATCAACGGCAATCCGATCCTGAGCAACCAATCCTTCTCCGGCGTGGTCACCATCAAAGAGGGCGAGACGGTGGAAGTGGTGAGCGAAGTGGACGAGAACGAAAGCCGCGCCCTCAGCGGCGTTCCCGGACTGAGCGAAATCCCCGGCTTGAACAACCTGACCGGCAACGACACACAGAAGAACTACGCAACGCTGTTGATCCTGATTACGCCGCACGTGGTGCGCGGCGCGCAGGCCGCCGGCCACTCTCCCATGATGCGCATTGAACGCGGTGAAGCGCGGCATTAACAGCAAACTGCAAGTTGTAGCGCCGGTCTCCAGACCGGCTGGAGCGCGGACGTCCTCGTCCGCGCCTTTGTTTTTGCGTTTAAGATTGGATTCCAGCAACCCGAAAAGAAACAAGCGTGGACCGGGAGGTCCACGCGACAGCCGACCAGGAGGTCGGCGCTACAGATTCATGCGGCGGATGGGAAACCACGAATCCCAACCAGCGTTCTTCTGATCCCTGACCCCTGTCCCCCGACCACTTTTGAAGTAAACTGAGCTTATGATGCGTCGATTGCTTGCTCTCCCATTGCTCGCTCTCCTCGTGCTGACCGCCTGTCACGGCGGTCAAAAGCCGGCAGCCGCCTCGAACGACAATGTGAAGGTCTACCATCTGCGCGGCAAGGTCGTCTCCACCGACGCCGCCCAGGGCGAAGTCACGCTCAACCACGAAGCCATTCCCGGCTTCATGGATGCGATGACCATGCCTTACAAACTCAAAGACCCAAGCATTCTTGGCGAGCTGCATCCGGGCGACACGATCACCGCCGACGTGCTGGTTTCACCCGATCCGAATGTGGATTATCTGGTGGATCACATTGTCGTTGTGGCGCAGGCGAGGCCGGACACCAAGCCGCCCGTCTCCTATCACGTGCCCGCGCCGGGTGACCGTGTGCCCGACTTCAAGCTGCGCAACCAGGACGGACGCGCCATTCATCTGAGCCAGTTTCGCGGCAAGTCGCTGGTGGTCACCTTCATTTACACGCGCTGCCCCTCGCCTGATTTTTGCCCGCGCATGACGCGCAACTTTGCCGCGCTGGAAAAGCTGCTGGCCGCAAGCCCCGCCGTCTACGCCCGCACGCATCTGCTCAGCATCAGCTTTGATCCCGAGCACGACACGCCGGCTCGACTGAGGGCCTATGGCGCGGGATATCTGGGTAGCGATGCAAAAGATGCCTTTGCGCATTGGGAGTTTGCTGCACCGGACAGCAACGAACTGCTTGAAATGGCCAAGTTCTTTGACTTGGGAATGACCAGTGAAGAGGACTCAACCATCACCCACACGCTCTCTACCACGCTGATCGGCCCCGACGGCAAGGTTGTGCGCTTCTATCCCGGCAATGCGTGGACGACGGAAGAGGTGTGTGCCGATTTGGAACAGAAAACCGCAAAGGCTGGATAGCGCCATAAAAAACTCTCATCTTTCCCTGAAAAATGTTCGATTATACTTCTATGGGTGGTTAGTAATGGCAAATCTAAGCTTCATCACAAAATTCTCAATCGGCGCGCTCTGCCTGGCGTTCTCGCTTCCAGCCTGCGCCGATCCGGTGGTTCTTACCTTGGACGGCAACTTTGCCGCGCCGGACTATGCCTTTTATTCCTATACAGATACCGAAGGAGCGACCACAGACAATGTGCCCATCAGCCCCTACATCACCACCTTGAATGGCGGCGGCTACAGCAACGAATCGGTGCTTGCGATCTGTTTCGACTATGCCAGCGATACACCGGTGGGGTCGGCGCTCTCCGGCACGGTTGAGCCGCTCAGTTATTTCACGGGCGATGCGTACAACGAGGTGATGGAATCCACCTACCTGATCAATGAACTGGTGGAAGATGGCGGGCTCAACGCGCCCTTGGCCACGCGGGGAGCGCTCTCGTTTGCCATCTGGGAGCTGATGAACCCTTCTTCCACCAACAGCCTCGCTTCGTTTCCTTCCGACCCGGATTCGTTGACGTATGAAGCCCAAGCGGCCGCTGCCGTCACGAGCGGGGCATGGACAGTGGCCGATGCCAACCAATATCCGACTTGGGTGCCCGACGATTCGGCTTATCAGCGCTTTGGCATTATTGATCTGGCTCCTGAGCCTTCTACGCTGGTGTTGACGGGGTTGGGCTTTCTCGGTCTTGCCGTTGCGGGCGGCAGGCGCTGGGTGCTGGCGAGGGCTGAACTTAGAAGATAGCACACAGCTTGGCAAACGAATCCAGCTCGATTAACTGCTGCCCTGCAGGCGCGGGGTCCAGCGCGGCGTGCTCCAGCACCCAGGTGTCTTTGTGGAAGAGATGGACGGCGTTCAGCCCGGCGGCGAGCGCGGGATTGATGTCGCTCTTGGGGCTGTTGCCGATCATCCAATAACTGTGCGGCGCGGAGCCGGCGCGCGTGGCCTCATGACGCCGGATGACATCGCGATAGGTTGCGGGGTCTTTTTCGGCGACAATTTCGACGGCGGAAAAATAACCCGCCACGCCGGAGCGGCTCAGCTTGTCGGCCTGCTCGGCATGGTTTCCTTTGGTCATCAGGATCAGCCGATGGCGCGCGCTCAATTCGGCCAGTGCATCGGCCACTCCCGGCAGCAGTTCGATCTCCTGCTCGGCGATGGCGCGGCAAAAGCCCAGGATGCGCTCGCGCGTGTGATCGGTCATGGGCGCGGGGCTGAGCCGCTCAAAGCACAGCAGCAGCGAACGGGTAAAGCTGGGCAGCCCGTAGCCGTGGGTGAGGATCGTCTCGCGCTCCACCTCATTGAGCGCGGCGCGCACCTGGGCGGGCGAATGCTCGCGGTGGTCAAGAAAGCTGATAAAGGCGGCAATGGCGCGCTCGAAGTAGACGTTGTTCTCCCAAAGAGTGTCGTCGGCGTCGATCAGCAGGGTTTGTCCTGGAGGAAATTGCGGCATGAGTTTATGGTAGCGAATGGGGCGGAAGATGCGATCGGGCTGCCAGGCGGAGAGCTTCGTGCAATTCGGAGTATTTTTATCGAATGCCGATTGACAGCCAAGTTTTGCGGCTGCTATACAAGGGTTGGCCGGAATCCGGCCCAGAATCAATCACGAAAGGCGGAAACACCCCCCATGTTGAAGCGTATTGGTTTGTTCACCCTTGCCGGCTTGCTCTTCGGTCTGTGCACGGCAAGCGCTCAGGCACAGTTCCTGCCGGATTTCCCATCCAACTTCCAGTTGCACAGCACGGACTTCGTCAATGGCGGCGTCATTCCTCTCTCGGCGGTTCTCAACAACCAGTCGAATGGCGTAAACACTTGCACGGCGAATGGCGCCGCCGGTGGAGATCAATCGCCGCAGCTCACCTGGACCGGAGCGCCCTGGGGCACGGAGTCGTACGTGGTGGTTCTTTATGACGTGACCGCAGCCTTTACCCATTGGGGAATCTATAACATCAAGGGCAGCGCGACGGGGTTGCCAGCCAACGCGGGCGTGGCGGGAAGCACCTATGGAACGCAGATTGGAAATGATTTCGGCTTGGGCAACCAATACGACGGCCCATGCCCGCCGGCCGGCTACACGCCGTATGCGCACCAATATGTTTTCACGGTGTATGCCTTGAGCGGCAGGCTGAATCTGCCCGAGTCAGCGAACTTCCCGGCCAACGGAGAGACGCTGTATCATGCGCTGATTCGGGCGGGCGTGAATGGGCAGATTCTGGGCAGCGCCAGCCTTACCGGCTATTACTCCTCGACGCCCGGAACCTTCGGGGCAAATTGACCTTTGCCAAAGCTTTTTACGAGAATAGAAAGGCCGCCAGCGTTGAACTGGCGGCTTTTATTTATCAGCCGATTGCCCGCCCAGGCGACTGTTCCTGGTTCCCTGATCCCTAATCCCTGTTCCCTCGTACCTGATCTCTGCCCCCTGCTATCCTTATCTTGTGGACCACCTCAGCCGCATCGGCCTTTTGCGCCGCCGTTTGACCAAAGCCGGGCTTCATGGCCTGCTGGTTACGCATCTGCCTGACCTGCGCTATCTCTCTGGATTTACTGGCTCGAGCGCCGCACTGGCCGTTACCCGCCGCGCCGCGCGGCTGTTTACCGATGGGCGTTATGTGGCGCAGGCTGCCGCGGAGGTTTCCGCCGCCGAGGTCGAGATTGTGCATAGCTCCCCCTCGGTGGCCGCCGTCCAGTGGCTGGCCGCGCAATCCGGCGTGGAGTTTGCCGGCTTCGATCCGGCCAAGACGACCGTCGCCAATCTGGCTCGCTTCAAGGCTGCTTTGCCCGCGCGGCTGCGGCGGGGCTTTCTTACCGAGATTGCCAGCCCGCTGGTTGAGCCGCTGCGCATGGTGAAAGATGAGGACGAACTGGCGGTGATGAAGGAAGCGGCACTCGTCGGCTGCCGGCTCTTCGATCACATACTGGGCTTCATTCAGCCGGGGATGCGGGAGCTGGAGGTGGCCGCCGAGTTGGAGCATCAGGCGCGGCTGCTGGGTGCGGAGGGAATGTCCTTTGAGACCATCGTCGCCGCCGGGGCGCGTTCGGCGATGCCCCATGGCCGCGCCACCAGTGCCCGGCTTCCGCGCCGGGGCTTTGTGGTGATGGATTTTGGTATCATTCATAAGGGTTATTGCTCGGATATGACCCGCACCGTGCATTTGGGCGCGCCCACAGCCAAGGAGCGAGCCGCCTATGACGCGGTGCTGGAGGCGCAGGAGGCTGGGGTTGCCGCGGTTACCGCGGGAGCAAGCTGCGCGGAGGTGGACGAGGCGGCGCGCGGCGTGCTGCGCAAGGCTGGGTTGGCGGAGGCTTTTTCCCACTCCACCGGCCACGGCGTCGGGTTGGAAATTCACGAATCCCCACGCATAGGTGACAAAGAAAGTGCGCGGCTGCTGGCTGGAATGGTGATTACGATTGAGCCGGGGGTTTATCTGGCCGGAGAGTTTGGCATTCGCATCGAGGATATGGTGGCCGTTACGCGCAGCGGAGGCCAGGTGCTCACCCCCGCGACCAAGGCGCTGATCGAGCTGTGAGAGATGCGAACAAGAAATTACTCTTCGCTGAGGTTGCAAATGGATGAGTTCATTGAATCTCGCAAGGACGCAGAAGTTGCGCCGTCCCTACGGGACTCCGATTGAATGGTGTGGGAGCTTACCCCACGCTGAAGCGCGGGGCTAATAACCTTTGCGCCTACGGCGCGGAGTGTTTTGCAACAAGGGCACGACTTTAGAGGCTGCGGAAAAAGGGCTGAATTTGGGTGAAAATCCAGAAAATATCCCGCAGGGGCTAAAGCCCGTTCTTTATTATCAGTGTCTTGCGGCACGACTGAAGTCGTGCCCTGATACAAAACAGACTCGCTCGTGAGTTTTTCCGCAGCCTGTTTAGTTGGGCCGCTAACTGAGTAAAAAAAGCGTGGGCTTTAGCTTTTGAGGAACGAATGAAACCAGAAGACATTGCGGATTTGAAACAACTGATTGAATTCCTGCAAGCAAACCAGGTTGCCGAGTTCGACCTCGACCGGGGCGACCTGAAGATTCGCCTCAAGTTCTCTCCAGCCGAAGGCGCTTCCACCAGCCTGGGTGATCTGGGGCGGCTGCTCGGTTCCGCACCGGCTCCTGTGGCGCGCGCCGCTGCCGCGGCTACTCAACCGGCGGCTCCGGTCCAAACACCTGGTGAAGCGGAAGCCGGCTTGCACATGGTCAAGTCGCCGATGGTGGGCACATTCTTTGGTTCGCCTTCGCCGGGCTCCGCGCCGTTCGTCTCGGTTGGCGACCGCGTAGCCAAGGGGCAAGTGATCGGCATTGTCGAAGCGATGAAGCTGATGAACGAGATCGAATCCGACGCCGCCGGCGAAGTGGTCAAGTGCCTGGTCTCGAACGGCCAGCCGATTGAGTACGGCCAGCCGCTGTTTGCCGTGCGCATCAGTTAGGAACCTTTACACGGATCAATGTTTTGAAATTCTCATGGATCAATGTTTTGAAAGGGCACGACTTTAGTCGTGCCGCAAATGCTGCAATATGATTTGGGCTTTAGCCCCTGAGGGAAAGGATGAATCGTGCATGACTCACAGAATGATATTTGCCGTCAAGATTCTGAGTGTCACGCTAGTTGCCTGTTCGTCTCTATCCATTTCAATTTGGATCGGCTTCACAAAATTGAAAGGCTACAGCTCGAATCCTTTTACGTATGCGGTCTGTAATACTGAAACGCAAGCGAATTTCGAAAATGTAGCGGGTTGGGATTTCGAGGTGGAAGACTCCAGTTGTGACACTTTGGCGAAGGATGAGGAGGTTCGACTCTTTGCTATTTCCAGCCAAGCGAAGAACTCGCGTCTGGGAAGGTTGTTCGCACGGAGAAAGCTGATCTTCGCCTACGACCCTGGCACAACAGGTGTTAATGGACTGACTGTTCAGCCCAAAGATTCCAATCAAATCTTGATATCGCTTTCAAAAGCTTCATCCGTCATTAAAAAGGAAAGAACGCTTGGCGAATTAGTTGTCGATTACGACATTCAACAAATTGAATATCCATGAACTTCGATGTTGAACAACCAGTCATGAGAGTTTGATTGCCGAAAAGCATCCCCCAGGGGCTAAAGCCCAGATCATTTTGGGTCGTTTACGGCACGACTAAAGTCGTGCCCTTTCAAAGCAAGATTTAATCAGAGGTTACGTAGCTCGATAACTTCACAGACATAGCTCGCTAACTCCGCTCAAAAGGAATTCAATGTTTCGTAAAGTCCTGATTGCCAATCGCGGTGAAATTGCCCTGCGCGTGATCAACGCCTGCCGGGAGCTGGGCATTCGCACCGTCGCCATTTATAGCGAGGCCGACCGCGACGCGCTGCATGTGCGCTTTGCCGACGAGGCTATCTGCATTGGCCCACCGCGCCTGGCTGAGAGCTATCTGAATGTTCCGGCGGTGATCAGCGCGGCTGAGATTGCCGATGTGGATGCGATTCATCCCGGCTACGGATTGCTCAGCGAGAACGCCAACTTCGCCGAAGTCTGCCGCGCTTGCAATATTAAATTCATCGGCCCTCCGCCGGAAGTCACGCGGCTGATGGGCGAAAAAGACAAGGCGCGCATGGCGATGAAAAAGGCGGGCGTGCCGATTCTGCCCGGCTCGGACGGCGTCGTCGCCACGGTGGACGAGGCGCAGCAGATCGCTTGCGAGATCGGCTTTCCGGTGATTCTGAAGGCCAAGGCCGGCGGCGGCGGGCGCGGCATGAGAATCGTGCGCAGCGGCGAAGAACTGCCGAACCTCTATCACGCGGCAACCACCGAGGCGGCCAACGCCTTTGGCAATGGCGAGCTCTATATGGAGAAGTTCGTCGAGAATCCGCGCCACATTGAGTTCCAGGTGCTGGCCGACGAACACGGCAACGTGCGCACCCTCTTCGAGCGCGAGTGCTCGATCCAACGCCGCCATCAGAAACTCATCGAAGAAGCGCCCAGCCTGCAGGTGACGCCCGCCATGCGCGAGGAGCTGAGCAAGACGATCTGCCGCTGCCTGATGGATATCGGCTATCAGAACGCCGGGACGATTGAGTTCCTGATGGACGAGAATCGCCAGCTTCACTTCATCGAGATGAACACCCGCGTGCAGGTCGAGCATCCCATCAC
>CAZXVX010000119.1:0-10897 GCA_964644105.1 uncultured Occallatibacter sp.
GTCAGTAGACAGTCAACAGTGGACAGTAGACAGTCAACAGTGGACAGTAGACAGTCAACAGTGGTCAGTAGACAGTCAACAGTGGACAGTGAACAGTGAACAGTAAAAAACCCGATTCAGCAGCAACTGATCACTGTCGACTGTCCACTGTCAACTGTGACAAGCCACAACGTCTGAACGCCCTGACGGGGTTGAGGTGTTTTGCGGCTATCAACATCATCTTTTTTCATTTCTCGGATCCGCGGAACTTTGGCTTTCTGGCTCCCGTGGTCAACGCCGGTTATGTCTCGGTCAGCTACTTCATTCTGCTCTCTGGATTCGTTCTGGGGTATAACTACAATGCCCGCGCGCGAGCCGGCACGCTGGACCGCAAACGATTCTGGGTGGCGCGCTTTACGCGCATCTATCCGATCTACCTGCTCAGCCTGCTACTGAGTCTGGGAACGCTTCACAGCGAGTACGGAAGCCACACCCACCGAATGTTCTGGGCGGGCGTTGTACTGACGCCGCTTCTGCTGCAAGGCTGGATTCCGGCCATCGCCACTTTTATGAATACCCCGGCCTGGACGATGTCCGCCGAGGGCTTTTTCTATGCCGTCTTTCCCTGGCTGGCTCGCTGCAAGCGCCCGGATCGCGTGGCGCCGCATCTTTGGAGAATGGCCGGGGTCTGGATGCTGGGGCTGCTTCCTGGCGCGCTCTATATGGCTTACCACCCCGACGGCCTTGCCCGACCCGATCGCTGGAGTTACGGACCCTGGCTCTGGGCGCTCAAGTACACGCCCTATGCTCATTTTGCCAGTTTCATCTTTGGCGTCCTGCTGGCCGAACTGGACGAGATTATTCCACGCCAGGGACATCTGCGGCTTTGGCTCGGCCTGGGCGGTTTTGTCAGCATCTACGGCCTGTTGACGCTGGGGCCGCTCTTACCCTATGCCATCATGCACGACGGACTGCTGATGCCGCTCTTCGGTTGCATCATCCTGGGTCTGGCGGGGCAGAATCCTCTGGCCACCGCACTGGGATGGCGCCCGCTCGTCTTTGTGGGCGAAGCCAGCTACTGCCTCTATCTACTGCACTTCAATCTGTGGCTACTGATCCACCAATCGCATCTGCTGGACCGGCTTGGCCTTGCTCGTTTTGATCCCTGGCTCAGCTACGTGTTGTTGATTGCGCTGGCCGTCGCGGCGCTCCATCTGGTCGAAAAGCCCGCGCAGCTCCAACTCCGCAAGTGGATGGGCGCCTTTTCCGCACGCTGAACCATTGTTTGGAGTGCATAGATAAAAAATCATGCCCGAACCGGCCTTTTCAAAGTGTTGTTTTCTTGAGGAAACAACACTTGAGAGCCGTTGTCCCAGGTACGCCTTTCGTGGTTTAGCTATAGAGGATGCATCCAGACGGCAAAAAGCCCAGCCACGTGGGCTGGGCTCTTTGCGGTCTTGCACTTCGGGCGGCTGCTAGTTATCGACCACCTGGGTGGCATGGTTTCCGTGGGGGATCGCAGTAATCGAGGTTGGCTTCGAATCCGTCGGGTAAGGCGAAGCCTGAATGGGCTTCAGTGAACCGGCGGTCGGATCCAGAACGAAACCGGTCACCGAGGAGCCTAGATAATTCGCGGTATATACATACCGGCCAAGCGCTGGATCGACAATCAAGGCGATCGGTTCGGCTTCGGTGGAGTTTGTCGAGGCACCGGTGGAGTTGACCACTGTCGTCGGTGTGCCGGAGGCCAGATCGATGGTGTAGGCCGTAACCGAGTTGTCCAACTGATTGGTCAGGTACAAGAATCTGCCACGCGGATCGATGGTGATTGCCGAGGGCTCGTTGCCGGTTTTGAAGGGGCCGTTGGGCAGGAAGGCCAGTGTACTGCCATCCAGAATCGTGTAGGCGATCAACTGGTTGGAGGTGTAGTCCGTGATGTAGACATAATGGTTTGTGGGATCAGAGACAATGGCGCTGGGCTTGATGCCGGCCTTCCATGGGCTGCCGGAGACCGGCGCCAGCACGCCATTCGAGCCAACCGTGAAGCCGAAGACCCAGCCTGGGTTGGCGGTGCTGGATGTCGTCCCGCCAGGATTGTACGCCGATTGGTCGTAGGCCGAAACGAAGACGGCGGAGTTATTCTCCAGAACAGTAATCCCGGTGGGGATGATCGTGTCTCCCGAATAGCCAGGAAGAGACATATTAACCGGTGCGAGAGCGCTGCCAATCGTCCCCGAGGTAAGCGGGAAGGCCGTGAGTGTGGACGATGAGGATCCAGAGACGACATAAAGATAGGTATCCGCAGAATTCACTGCGATGGCCACAGGCGCGGTGCTAACCGAAGCAGAATCCTTCTCCAGAGTGAGCCCGCCGTCGAGGCCGATGGCAAAGTGTGTGACCGAGTCGCTTCCCTGATTGGCGGCGTACAGATTCGCGTAAGCCGTATCCACGAGGATCGAGACCGGGTTAACCCCGCCTGAGGAGACAGCGGTGTCGATGGGGCGCAAAGCACCGGAAGAGGCGTCGGCCGCGAAAATATCGATCTTTCCGGCGCCGGAGGTTCCGGCCCCGGCAGAGCTGGCCACGTACACATAATCAACGGTGATTACGTCACAAGCAGAGATGAGAACGGCCACCGAGAGGCCGAGGCCAGAGACCAGAAAAAGCTGGCTCAATTTGCTGAACTTCATGCGCTTCCTTCGTCGTGGGCTCTCGAAATCCGAGCCCATGGAAATCCGGTTGAGTTGCCCCGTGGGTATTAGTTAAACCCGGTACGGGGTGTTGCTGGAGTCAAGCCACGCGCGAAATTACCGCGCCTGCGGCGTATGCGGAACCGCCGCCACCGCGGTTGGCAGAGCATTGGAGTTGAATGGCGAGTGCTGTGCGTTGGTCAGCGTGCCATTGGATGTGTTCAGCTCGAAATTGGAGACAGTGCCGACGGCTTGGTTGCCGAGAAAGTTGGCGGTGAAGACAAAGTGGCTGGTTCCTGGATCAATTCCGATTGCCACCGGATCTACGCCCGCAGTATAGGTTCCAAGGTTGGTAAGAGCCCCGTTGGCCCCGACCGAATATGCATTCACCGTGCCATCTTGCGCGTTGGCGACAAAGGCATAAGGATACTTGGGGTCGACGGCGATGGCCGACGGCTGATTCCCGGCCACATACGAGTTGCCTAACGAGGTGAGAACTCCAGCGGAAGCAGAGAAGCCAAGAACATCTCCATTGGAGAAATCCGTCACGTAGACAAAGCTGCCGGTTGAATCGCTGGCAATGGCCGAGGGATGGACTCCAGCAGGGTAGGGAGAGCCGTTTACGGCAGAAAGAACTCCGCCGGAACCCACCGAAAAGGCAAAAACATAGCCTGTGTTGGCGGTCGTGTCATACGCGGAGACGTACAAGTTTGCGCCCGAGGCGGAAACATTGATCCCCGTCGGCAGAAGAATGTCTGAGGCTTTCTTGCCGGCCAGTGTCAACGGCCAGTAATTTGCACCATTGGCCGGATTGGAGACTGGCGATCCCAGTGTATCGGCAATCTGCGGAGGCGTAAGCGCCTGGGCCTGCGCAGCGGTCAGAATGGGAAAGACGCCCACCGACCCGGAGCAGGGCACGGCCGTGGTGCAGGAGAGCGGCTGGTAGGTGTCAGCGACAAACAGATAGGAGCTGCTGACGGCCTCGGCCAGCGGAAAGATGCCGGGCGTATTCACAGTGTTCTGCGGATAGAGCTTGCCATCGCTGCCGATCAGGAACTGCACGATTGTATTGTCGTCCTGGTTGGCCACGTACAAATTTGTATAGTCCAGTGAAACAGCCTCGGCGACCGGTTTGCGTCCGGCCGAGGGGAAGGGCGAGGTGGGAATCTGGCGCATAAATCCGGAGGTCTGGTTGATCTCGAAGACGTTGATCTCGCCGTAGTTATTGTTATTTGCCACGGCCTGGGAACTGGCCACGTAGACAAAGTCCACCGTGGCGGTGCCGCAGGCAGCCAGAGCTCCCGCCGCCAGAAGACTGGCCGCGGAAACCAGCAGCAGTTGGCTCGTTTTGTTGAACTTCATGCGCATCTTTCGTCAGCGCGCCGGAAACCGGGTCGCGCAATCAATCAGATTTGGAATCGAAAACCGGAACAATCCATCGTTTCATTGTCCCCGGTCGTCGGCTGCGTTCTTGAAGGCCGTCGAGCTGTCTCGTACATTCAACTCTGGAGCGGAAACCGTCCGCTCCAGAGAGCTACGAACAGACGCTGCGGCTTAGTCGTCGATACGTGCATCTACCAGGCACCAGGTCGCCGGACCGCTCAGCGAGTACTGCGTGGGTGCCTTGGTGGATTGGTTCAGCGGCGTCAGGTTGCCCGACTGCTGGTTCAGGTCCAGGCCGGTGACGGTTGAATCGTTGAAATTCGCGGTGTAGAAGAACTGATTGGATGGATCCTCGACCAGGCATTGAGGGCCACCGCCAGAACCGAATGTGACTGGCGTGCCAGCCATTTCTGTCGGCTGGAATGGGCTGTTGATGACGTACCCGGTAATGCCGCTCAATGGTAGAGTAGGCGTGGTGAGGTTGCCCTGGTTGGCCACATAGATCCACTTGGCCTTGGCCTCCGATACGACCCACACAGGATTGGATTGCGAAGCGTCATCCGGGATTGGGCCGCTAACTGCCGGCAGCAGAGCTCCACCCGTACCCGTGGAAAAGGGCAGAATCTGGCTGGCAGAGACCTTTACACCGTTCACATAGAGAGGCTCATTGTCCAACACATAGATTTCACCGCCGGCGTCTACGATGCCCGTGGCTTGGTCCACTAGCCCATTGGCGTTCTGGGCATTGGTAAGCGGTTGAACGTTGTTCTGATTGACCGTCAACTGACCATTGACTTGGCTATACACATACGGAAAGACCGAATCGCCTGTCGCCGGGGTGCCGCTGAGCGTCAGCAGGCCTCCGCCCCAGGAAAAGTCGATGGGGTTGACCGGGACCGGGAAGTAAGTCAAGGGAGAGGTTCCTCCGCCCTGGGTCGCAGTGACCTGATCATTCACAACCAGGCTCAAACGCCCCGTTGTCTGATTGATCTGAAAGGCGGTAATGTCGCCGCAGGTGGTCGCGCCGGTAAGGGCGGCCGCGCAGTAAGGGTTGTTCTTGGCAGCAACGGGATTCCCGCCGACGGAAGTGGGGTCAGGAGAATCGTGGTCAAGAACGTAAAGATAATTTCCACCGGAATCGGGAAGCATCCGGAAGGGGTTGACCCCTTGCGTAGAGAAGGTCTCTTGCGCGGTGAGAACGCCATTGGCCCCCACCAGGAATTGCGTGATATTCGGATTCAAGCAGGGATCGTCCGTGGTGCAGTCGCCGTTCCCTTCCTTATTCACACCCCGGTTTAACACGTAAAGGTAGTGGCTTCCATTCACCAGTACGGCGCGCACCGGGTTGGCCCCGCCGGAGGAGACAGGCAGGCCGTTGATGGGAGTCAGGCCACCTGAATCGTGATTGATCTTGAAGCCGCTGATGATGCCGTTGCCGTTGGTCTCGGACGTCACTGTCCCTGTCACATACAAGTAGCCAACCGAATAACTCTGAATGCAAGACGTGACGCTGAGGATGACACCAGCGGAGAGGGCGCTCAGCAGCAGGGCCTTGCCGAATTTCGTGAACTTCATGCGATTCCTTCATCCTGGTCAGGCGTGCGCCGCCAAGTTTGCTAGTTCCACAGCAGAGCTGGGTTGGGATTGGTCCCTGTTGCATTGTAAAAGCCCAAGGTGGGTTGTGCCTAGTATTGACCGGAAAGAGGGCAAAACAGCCCATTTTTTCCATTCTCTTGCACGGGCGCCCGATGAAAAATCGCTTCCACCCATGCGCACCCGCCCGATTCTGGCCGTAGCTGAGGTTTGGACGCCCCTGACCACGGAAAGGTCAACAGGCAGTCAAAAAACCACGGACGGATTGACACAGCAAAATAGCAGCCCTGAATACGTAGTCGAATCATGCCGCTACCTTAACGCTACCAGACTCGGCAGGAGTGCTCCGGAAACATTGGCTGGCCCACTTTGCAGCCAAAGGCCTTGCCGAACTGGTCAAAGTTCTGCACAGTGCCGTTCACGCGCCAGCGGCCTGGAGAATGCGGGTCCGTCAGCACCCGCAGCCGCGCCGCCTGTTCGGTCTGATTTTCGCACCATACCTGTGCAAAGCCGAGGAAGTAGCGCTGCGCCTCGGTATAGCCGTCGATCTGATCGCTGATGCTCTTGCCCTGCGCCGCCAACGTATCCAGCAAAGCCATATAAGCCAGACGCAAACCGCCGTTGTCGGCCGTATTCTCGCCCAGCGTGAGTTTGCCGTTCAGCTTGACCGCCGGCTGGTCACCCTTGGGCGGGGCCGCATCAAAGCCGCTATATTCGCTGGCCAGGCATTCCGTTCGCGCGGTGAAAGCTTTGCGGTCCTCAGCCGCCTGCCACTCGCGCAGGTTGCCATGGCCGTCATACTTCGAACCCTCGTCGTCAAAGCCGTGCGTCATCTCGTGGCCAATCACAACCCCGATGCCGCCAAAATTCACCGCTGGATCGATGCTGAAGTCAAAGAAAGGAGGCTGCAGTATCCCCGCGGGAAAGTTGATGTCGTTGAAGGATGGATCATAGTAGGCGTTTACTGTGGGCGGCGTCATACCCCACTCTTTCTCATCCACAGGTTTGCCCAGGTGATCGAGGTTCCAATTATTTTCAAAAACGTTGCTGCGGCGCAGGTTGCCGAGCAGGTCGCCACGCTTCACTTTGAGTGCCTCATAGCTGCGCTACTTTTCTGGATAGCCGATCTTGTTGCGAATCAGGGCCAGTTTCTCTTCCGCTGCCTTTTTGGTGGCGTCGGTCATCCAGGGCAGGGCCTGGATGTCGTCGCCCAGGCTCTTCTCCAAGGCCGCCACCAATTGGTCCATGCTGGCCTTGGCTGCCGGTGGAAAGTTTTTCTTCACCCAATCCTGACCCACCGCTTCGCCCAACGCGCGGTCGGTCATGCCGGTGCAGCGCTTCCAGCGCGGCGTCGGCTCCTTTTGACCGCTGAGGATCTTGCCATAAAACGCAAAGTTCTCGTCAAAGAAGCTCTTGGGCAGGTTGGCCGCCGCGCTGTGCAATGTGTGCCAGCGAAAGTATGACTTCCAGGACTCGATCGATTCCTTGGTGATCAGCGCCTCCACTCCCTTGAAAAAATCTGGCGTGGATACATTCAGCGTATCGAAGGGGCGGACCTTTATGTCCTTGAAATATAGAGGGAAATCAAACTCCGGGGTCAGCTTTTGAAGATCGGCAACCGAAAAAATGTGATACCGATTGGCGGGATCGCGCAAGTCGGTGCGGCTGGTCGAGGCCTTGGCCAGTGCGGTTTCAATCTCCAGCACCGCCGCCGCTTCCTGGGCCGCCTTCTCCGGCGTGTCGCCGGCCAGCGTGAACATCTTGGTTACGTGCGCAATGTACTGTTTGCGAATCTCCAGGAAGCGCGCATTGTCCACGATATAGTAATCGCGGTCGGGCAGCGAGAGGCCGCTTTGGCCGATGGCGGCGATCTGCTTGCTGGAATCCTTGTCGTCCTGCTCCACATCGAAGCTGAAGATCGAAACCGCGCTGCCCTCAGCCTCCAATTCTCCCACCAGCGAGGCCAGCTTGCGTGCATCCTTCAGTGAGGCGATCTTCTTGAAGACCGGCTTGAGCGGCTCCAGCCCCTTCTCTTCGATTAAATCGGTGTTTATGCAGGCGGCGTAGTAATCACCGTACTGCTTTTCCAGCGCACTGTTGGGATGCGCTGCCGCGGCATCCAGCTCTTGCCAAAGCAGATAACGGTTGCGCTCGTCAACCATCACAAAGGAGCGCATCCACCGCGTTTGATCCGCTGGAATAGGATTGCTCTTCAACCAATTACCGCAAGCGTACTGATAGAAATCCGTGCAGGGATCTACACTTTTGTCGATCGATGCGGGATCAAAACTCTTGACGGCCACGGGCTGTGCCGGCTTCGACGATGTCGAATCCGCCGGAGCTTGGGCAAAGGTGGAGAGCGCCGTCAAAATCAGAATGGGGGCCATGTGAATGTAATTCATAAAACTCCTCTCTGAAACAGTGTCAACCGACCGGCGGAGCATGAAAACTAGATCCGGCCTACCAAGTTGTTGTGAAGGACCGCGTCGCTAAGCAGCGTATCACGGCGGACACTCATATCGCCTCTCGGCATACCTCTGCCAAACGACCAACGCCCACCTTGATCTGCTCTGGAGTTGCGTTGGAGAAGTTCAGCCGCATGAAGCGCTGGCCGCTGGCGTCGGCGAAGAAATCCCGCCCTGGCACAAACAGCACTTTGCGCTTGAGCGCCTCTAGCATCAGTTCGCAGGTATCCACGCCTTCCGGGCAGGTGACCCACAGGAACATCCCCCCTTGTGGATGGGTCCAGGTGAATCCCGGCGGCATCGTCTCCCGCAGCGCTGCATCCATGATGGCAAAGCGTTCTCCGTAAGCGCGGCGGATGCGCTCGACGTGCGCCTGGCTGTCGAAGTCGCTCAGATAGCGGTGGGCAATCCGCTGATCCAGGCTGGAAGTATGCAGGTCAGCCGCCTGCTTGACAATCGTCAGCTTGTGCCGAATCTCCTCCGAGGCCACCACCCAGCCGATTCTGAGGCCTGGTGCGATGGTCTTCGAGACGGTGCTCAGATAAATGACCAGCCCCTCCGTATCGAGCGACTTGACCGGCGGAATGTGCTCACCCGCGTAGCGCAGCGCACCGTAGGGATCGTCCTCCAACACGATCAGCCCATAACGGGCGGCAATCTCATAGAGCATCTGGCGGCGTTCGGCGGTCAGCGTGACGCCGGAGGGGTTCTGGAAACTGGGAATCGTGTAGAGGAACTTTGGCCGCTCGCGCTCAATCAACTCCGGCAGTGCCTCTGGGATCAGGCCGTTTTCATCGGTGGGGACGGAAGCAAAGCGCACCTCGTAGCATTGAAAGGCCTGCAGCGCGGCCATGTAAGTCGGGCTTTCCGTCAGTACGCAATCGCCCGCGTCGAGAAAAATCTTGCTCACCAGGTCCAGCGGCTGTTGCGAGCCGGTGGTAATCAGAATATCGTCCGCTACGCATCGAATTCCGCGACGGCGAGACTCCTCGGCGCAGCACTCCCGGAGCGGCGCAAAACCCTCGCTGGGGCCATATTGCAACGCCCCCGGCCCACCCTCACTGAGCACCCGCTCGGCGGCGGCTGAGACCTCGGCTACCGGAAACAGCTCCGGCGCGGGCAGCCCGCCGGCAAAAGAGATGATGTCAGCTTGCTCGGTCACCTTGAGAATCTCGCGAATGGTGGAGGGGCGCAAAGCTCCCATTCTGCGCGCAAATTGTGTTTTCATCTCTCTACCTTGCTTCCATCTTTGAAATTTATCAAACCAGTTTATCAGGGAAGGCTCGGACACTTGCGCAACTTTGCAGGAAAAGCGTGGAAAGAGCTGAAGGTTTCAGTGCAATCTATTTGTGCTCCACGCAAAACGGCCTCTCCCAGGGGAGAGGCCGTTTTGGTTGCAACCGATGTGAATCGGTTTATTGCTGGAGCGTAACCTGGATATCCGCGGTCATTTGCATTGTTCCGGAGGTGCCGGTCACAATCACTGTAACCTGGCTGGGCGGGTTAATGGGGCCACTGTAGGTCTTGTTGCAGCCGGTGCAAATTCCAAGGGCTACAAAGCTGACCGCAAGCAAAAGCAACATTTGCAGGTTGCGACGTTTCCTGAAGCCGAAGAAGCAAAGGATTGTGGCCAGTGTGGCGCCGGCAGGCAGGAGCGGGTTGGAGTTGTTGTGGCGCAGGGAGGCAGTCCCTGAAACAGTGTTGATGGTCAGCGCAGTGGTTGCGGTGCCGTTGGCTTTGGGCGTAACTGTGTCAGGAGTGAAGGCGCACGATACGATGCCTTCCGGAATCTGGCAGGTAAACGTAACAGCCGAGTTGAAGCCGTAGGTCGATGTCACCGTAATCGTATCCTGCACAGCGGGTTGGCTGTCGGAAAGGCTGACTGCCGGGGTGCCAGCCGCCAGTGAGAAGGCGGGCGGATTTGTGCCAACGGTGAACGTGACCGTGATCGGCGCGCTGTTGACGTAGCCCCATGCCGTGGCAATGGCCTCAAGAGTGTAGGTCCCCGCAGTCGACGGCAACGTGATGCCGGGAGCAGCGTAAAGCGTTGAAGCCATGGTTGGTGTTGTGCCGGTTGAACCGCTGGTCAGGGTGTAGTAAATGACCGCGTTGCCCATGTCTGAAGTGAGCGTGATCGGGATGTTGTTCGAGATGTAGACCGAGCTGCCATTGGTTACCGAAGCGGCAATGGTTGGAGGTATGCCGATTGGAGCAACCGTGAGAGTCAATTGCGCCTGTCCCGCGGCGTAGAATTGATTTCCCGCCTGGTTCGCGTCGATGATGATCGTTCCCGGTCCGACGATCGTAAGGATATTGCCAGCGAGGGAACCCGCGCCTGGGGTTGATGTTGCGTCAATGGTGAGAACCACCGGGTTGCCCGAAGCGCCGGCAGTGGTAACCAGCGTGAGGGGAGCAGCACCGTAGGTGTAGGTCAACAAGGTTGGCGAGGTGAAGGTGACGTTCTGCTTCACCAGGTTCGGTATTGCAGTTCCTGCCAAATTGACCGTAACGACGCCAGCAGACGTTGTGACTGTGGTGCTGGTTTGAATCAGTCCTGTATCCGTGGCGGAGGGATCAAACTGCGCCAACAGTGCGCAAGTTTCTCCCGCTGGTCCGACAGAACCGTCCGCGCATCCATTCGAGGCGGCCGCTGCCAGTGTGAAGTCCGTCACGCTCAAAGGAGTGATGGCTGGAGTTCCAAGGGTGACTGCCTCATTGCCCGCGCTCTCCATATAAATGTTGACCGCACTGCTCAGATCGGTGTCATCGACCTTGCCGAAGTCAACC
>CAZXVX010000120.1:0-10409 GCA_964644105.1 uncultured Occallatibacter sp.
AGTGACAAGCACCTGCTGCAAGATGTATTGGGAGAAATCTTACAGAATCTTTATGGCAATCGGCAAGTTCTTCATGGATTCTTTATTGTTTTTGGGATAAAGGTGGAACAAAAAAATTGAGTTTTCCACGAAATAATTCACCAAACCATCTCCTGGACGCGCTATGATCGTGGGCTATGAAAACAAGATCAGTTTTATTTCTATTGAAAGCCACCAAGAGGATTGCTCTCTGGTCAGTGGTCATAAACGGTCTGGTAGTGTCGGGATTAGCCCAAACGACGGGCGCGCCGGCTCAGACGACGGCTGCGCTTCCGGGATACAAGATCGAGGAGACACGTCTGGGGCCGTGGGATGCGTACCCGCTTTATCCCCGCAATTATGCTCTCAGCAGCGATGGTCGTCATGTGGGGTATATCGCCATCGATGGAAGATCTCTCATTGTGGATGGCCAGACACAAAATCTCGTCGTGAACGGTCGCCCGAATTCATTCTCGATTAGTTCAGATGGCAAGCACGTCGCCTATGGTGTTGGGCGGGCTGTCATGATTGATGGCCATACAGACGGGAATTTGTATAAGGTAATCTCCCAGGCAACCATTAGCCCAGACGGAAAACATTGGGCATACGGGGCTTATGGAGCCGTCAAGGGCACCTGGTGGACGGTGGTTGCCGATGGCAATACCACCCAGGAGGCACAATCGAATTTCCTCCATTTGGGGTATAACGAAATCAATACCATCCTCTACAGCCCAGACAGCAAGCGTTTGGCCTATGTAGGTTCCAAGGGTAAAATGACGGCTGTTGTCGACGGTAATGCTGACCCGGCATATGACGAGATTCGAAACCTGCAATTCAGCGCCGACAGCAAACACCTAGCCTATGAAGCCAGGCGCGACAAGTTTTGGTCCGTGGTGGTTGACGGCCATGCTGGTACGGGATATGAGGAAGTCGCAGGCCTGAAAATCAGTTCCGATGGCAAACACATTGCGTATACGGCCAAAAAGAGCAATTCCGATCAGTGGCTTGAGATTGTCGAAGACTGGGAGTTCGGGGAGGGAGGTGGACACCTCACAGGAACGGCGGAAATTGGTGTTGCCGGGGCCATGTTTAGTCAATACATTAAAAAATTCAATGGTTTAGGAGTATGCACACCGAGACCGAATGATATTTGCGCCTATCTCACCCTAGGTTCCACTGCGAGTTTCAGTCCGGATGGCAAGCGTGTGGCCTATCTGTCCGTGCCGGCCATACCGGACAAGCATGAAAAATCGTCTTTTGCGGTGATTGCAGATGGTCAGGCAGGTCCAAGATTCAACGAAGTGGGGCCTCCGGTATTCAGCCCTGATGGCAAGCATATGGCCTATGCTGCAATGACAGAGGCTGAAAAGGTGACAAAGAGTGAGTATTCAGCGAACAATTGGTCTATAGTCCTGGACGGCCAGCCGGGTCCGAAATATACGTTCATCTTGGATGGCTCGCTTGTATTTAATCCCGACGGCACGCTGGAGTTTCTTGCGTTAAAGTCGATATCCCAGAGTGTTGGTATCTTTCTTACCTCCCCGCTTTACCGCGTCAAATACATCCCCACGCCGTAAACCAAGAGGTCTTTGAGGTTTTTGACCTTCTTTAGCCGGTCAGGGGTATAGTAGTCGTATGGCAGTTGCGGCGGAGCGGGACCGGTATCTATTCGGGACAATGGAGAGCAGCGGGCGGAATCGCGCCAAGCTGCAAGAGGTGAACTACGGCTTCGAGGAGCCGGAGGGCATTCTGCTGACCTCGCTGGATTATGCGGTGAACTGGATACGGAAGAACTCGGTCTGGCCAATGACCTTCGGGTTAGCCTGCTGCGCAATCGAGATGATGTCAACCGGCGCATCGCGCTACGACATTGCACGCTTCGGCGCTGAGGTCTTTCGGCCTTCACCGCGGCAAAGCGACCTGATGGTGGTGGCCGGACGGGTTTCGCAGAAGATGGCGCCGGTTCTACGGCGTCTCTATGATCAGATGCCGGAGCCGAAGTGGGTGATCTCGATGGGGGCCTGCGCCACTTCCGGCGGGGTGTTCAACAATTATGCTATTGTCCAGGGTGTCAATCAAGTGGTCCCAGTGGATATATACGTTCCGGGCTGTCCGCCACGTCCTGAGCAGCTTTTATACGCGCTTACACTTCTGCAAGAAAAGATTCAGCGCGAACCACGCAGCTTGGTGAAGACATTGAATCTTGAGTAAACTTGGCGGACCGAAAAATTTTAGACAGGTGACGGGTTACTGGAGTAACACTTTCGCAATGAATCCCATGTCGGTAGAGGGAGCCTAAACGGTAACCCCTTGAAAAAAATCTTCTCCGAGCTAAACCCTTATATGATACGTTTAATAATACTGTATGAATTGCATACGGTTCCTGCTTGTTAATTACTAAGCACGCTCTGGCTGGTGCTGGTGCAACAAGTGGTTGCGTTCATTTGTAATTCCAATTGATTGCGGAGGAAAAACGCATGATCTCTCGTGTATTGAAGTCTGTGAGCCGGTTTATTGCCTTGGCGTCTGTTATATCCATTCCCCTTGCCCTCGGCGCCCAGGATACGGCCAAACCAGCTGCGAAGGCCGCAGTGAGTGATGCTCCCGCTTCAAAATGGGACATTTTTGCAGGTTACAGCTACCTTTCTCCAAGTGGAAAAGTGACAGTCGCACCCGCCTTGTGCGGTAAATGCGGAAGGGATCCTGCTACTTTTTCCTATGATGAACAGGTTGTTGGAGGAGTTTTCAGCGTTACACGGTTCCTGAATCCCTTCGTTGGTATCCAGGCAGAATTGGGCATCCATGAGTATAGCGGTGGCCCGTACGCCCCCGGCGATAGGGCTATCGTCAGCACTGGTGATAACGACGGATTCACTACAGGGGCTTTGGGCGTGATTGTGCGCCGCCCGGGCATCAAATTTACACCGTTTGCCCATGTGCTTGTGGGCGGTGCGGAGGTTTCGGGTCCATTCCACAACCCCAACACTCTGGGCCTTGATTTAACTCTTGGTGGCGGCTTGGATTACGAGACGCATTATTTCAACCACAGACTGGCGTTTCGTTTGGTCCAGGCCGATTACGAATACATGAATCCCAATTTCGCCACCTACAACGGGTACTCAGATGGCGGCAGCGTAAACATCAATGCGATCCGTTTGAGTGGTGGCTTTGTCATCCATGAAGGCGCATTTCCTCCGCCAACCCCAGTCACTCTGGCAGTTTCGGTCAGCCCCGCTTCGGTCTTTCCTGGAGAAACAGTCACCGCGACCGCAACGGCGGGCGCTCTCAATCCCAAGTTGAATGCGGTTTATTCCTGGTCTGGCAAGGGACTTACCAGCAATGGAACGTCCGCCTCAATCGCCACTGCGGATCTCGCGCCCGGCACATACACTGTTCAGGCATTGGTCAAGGAAGGCAAGGCCGGCAAGGAAGGCATGAAGCCCTGGGAGACTGCCAATGCATCGGCCAGTTTCACAGTGAAGCAGTTTGAACCTCCGACACTGACTTGCACTGTTGGCCCTTCGGTCATCAAGCCAGGCGAGAGCGCAACTTTGACAGCCGTTGGGGTCAGCCCGCAGAATCGCCCGCTGACCTATAGCTACACGGCATCGGTCGGTACAATTACGCCGAACGGCAATACCGCGACTTACTCGTCCGTAGGCGCACCCACCGGACCGGTATCATTTACCTGCACAGTTACGGATGACAAGGGTCAAAGCGCAACTGTTGTCATCTCCGCCACTGGCACCCATGGCTTGACGATCACGGCGCCCTATGTGCCGCCGGTTCCAACCGTCAAGGATCTTGGCGCAATCAGCTTTGCTCAGGATAAGGAGCGCCCGACCCGCGTCAACAATGAAGCCAAGGCGAGCCTGGATAGTTTAGCTCTTGAATTGCAAAACAATTCGGATGCCAAGGCTGTTCTGGTGGGCGAATCGAATGCCAAGGAGAAGGCAAAGCAAGCAAAGGAAGAGAAGCTGGCGATGCACAACAAGCACCTCAAGGTTGAGGATGTTGCCGCTCAGCGTGCCGTCAACACCAAGGACTATCTGGTGAAGGAGAAGGGGATTGACGCTTCTCGCATCAGCGTGGCAACGGACACAACCGATGGCCAGAGCGTGGAAGAGTACCTGGTTCCCGCAGGCGCTACATTCTCGGTCAGTGTCACCCCCGTGGACGAGAGCGCTGTCAAGGCCCAGGTACGCAAGCCCCTGCCCGTCGCTCATAAGAAGAAGATGGCTTCTGGAAAGAAGTCTGCCGCCATGACTGCCAAGTAAAGACAGCATTCTGTTGCGGCGGTAAAACTGATGATCCGGTCCCTGTACAATTCAAAGAAGGGGCCGGACATCCACTAGGTTGTGTTAATCCTCACGCAATCTTTGGAGGTTGACCGGTAGGCCGGTCAACCTCTTTTGTTTTTTGGCTTTTCTCCTTATTTTGATCTTTTGGAGTTTGCATCGCGCATGAACTTGCTGCAATTTTTTCCGGAGCATTCCGTCCGGCGCGTACGATTCGCGATTATCCTGCTGTCGTTTTTTTGCGGGTTTATCCTTCCTGGTACATCGGCGCACGCACTCTGGAATAGCATGGGACCGGCGGGCGGTGATGCGCGCGCCTTGGCGGCTGTGCCGGGTGAGCCGCAACATCTCTATCTCGGTTCGACCAATAGCTGGCTCTACGAATCCCGGAATGGCGGGGAGAGCTGGAATCGTTTGACGAAACTGGACACCTTCGACGACCTGATCCTGGATCATATCGTTGTGGACCCGTTGAATCCAGCAACTATCTTTGTTGCGGCCTGGAGACTGGACCACGAGGACGGCGGGCTTTGGGTCAGCCACAATGCTGGCAAGAGCTGGAGCGAAGTGGAGGCATTAAAGGGCCAGTCGATCCGCGCCTTAGCGCAGTCGCCCTCGAATCCCGATATTCTTTTTGCCGGCACGCTGGACGGAGTCTATCGAAGCTCCGATGGCGGTTCCCACTGGTTGCAGATCAGTCCGCCAGGCAGCAAAGAGATTCATGAGGTGGAATCACTGGCCGTCGATCCGCTGGATAGCGATATCGTCTATGCTGGCACCTGGCATCTTCCCTGGAAGACCATCGATGGCGGCAAGAATTGGCAGAACATCAAGGACGGCATAATCGACGACTCGGACGTCTTTTCGATTGTGATCGACCCGGCAAGTCCGCAGACCGTTTTTGCCAGCGCATGCAGTGGAATCTACAAGAGTTTAGATGCGGGTGGATTGTTTCAAATCATCCGTGGAATTCCCTCCTCCGCGCGGCGAACGCGTGCGTTGAAGATGGATCCTCTGCAATTCAACATCGTCTATGCGGGAACCACCGAAGGGCTCTTCAAATCCGCGGACGGCGGCAATAGCTTTCAGCGAATGACCGGACCGGAAGTGATCGTGAACGATATCTTCATCGATCCACGTAATTCGAATCGCGTGCTGTTGGCCACTGACCGTGGCGGCGTTCTACTCAGCCTGGATGGAGGAGTTACTTTTGCACCGTCCAATGACGGCTTCTCGTCGCGGCGGGTAGAGGCTCTGCTGGTGGACGATAGCAACCCGCGGAGGGTTTTGGCCGGAGTGGTGAACGACAAAACCTTTGGCGGCGCCTTTCTCTCTAGCGACGGTGGCGCGCGCTGGCAACAGATCAGCAATGGGCTGGATGGACGCGATCTTTTCGCTCTGGCCGAATCCCCTGACGGAACCATCTTGGCGGGAACCAACCACGGCATCTTTGCATTGGCGAGCGACGATTCCGGATATTCATGGAGCTCGCGCAGCAAGATCCAGAATGTGGAATTGAATGGCGTACCCGCTACGAAGCAGATTGCGGAAGCTTCCCAAGCGGTCTTGCCCCGCCGATCAGCCAAGGCAATTCATCGGAAACTGTCTTCTGCGGAAAAGCTGGCTGAGCCGGCCCCTGAGATCTCCGGACGCGTTTATGCGCTTGATTTATCCGGCACGGTTTGGCTGGCTTCGACCGCCTCGGGACTCTTTACCAGCCAAAATCAGGGCGTCAGTTGGCAGGGCGGCCCTGTGATGAACTCCTTCGAGTTTCGTTCAGTTGCCGCGCACGGAGCGCTGCTGACGGCGGCGCAGCAGGAGGCGGTGGTTCTCTCCATCGACGCCGGAAAGAACTGGCAGTTGATCGGCATTCCGGCGGTGCTGACACGGATTCATTGCGTGGTTTTCTCCTCCGACGGAACTCTCTGGCTCGGCGGGCGCGAGGGTGTGTACTTCTCGCGCGACCTGGGCAAAACCTGGATGTGGGTTCATCGCTTTCCGTTGAACGATGTGGACGAATTATACTTTGACCGAAAGCTTGATAAGGTGCTTGTCAGTTCCCGCGAGAGCGACCAGATCTATGCGATCGATCCCAAGACGCTGGAATGGAAGTGGGCGCAAACCGGCTTTCGCATCGCGCATGTGCGTTCCGCGGGTGAGCGGCTGCTGGCTGCCTCGATGTATGACGGAGTGATCAGCGAACCGCCGGGAGACGGCGTGCAGGTCGACCCCAAATAAGAGGTTGAGACGAATTTACCTCAGCCCTTCGAGGGTGATTTCAGTCCTAGTAACCTCATCGCCATCTGCAGGTCGGCCCAGGCTTCCTTTTTCTGGCGCGGGTCGCGGAGCAGAAAAGCCGGGTGATAGGTCACAATAAGCTGTGTGCCGCGAACCGAATGCACACGTCCGCGCAGACCGGCCAGCGGCTGGCGTGCTCCCAGCAGCCACGTGGCGGCCGTTGCACCGAGCGCCACCAGCACCTGCGGGCACACCGCAGCGATCTGGCGGAAGAGAAACGGCGCGCAAGTGTCGCCCTCGATCTGTTCAGGCACACGGTTGCCCGGCGGGCGGCACTTGACCACGTTGGCAATGTAAACCTCTTCACGCTTCAGCCCCATCGCAGCGACCATGTTGTTCAAAAGCTGGCCCGCCTTGCCAACGAAGGGCAACCCCTGTGCGTCCTCGTCCGCGCCAGGGCCTTCACCGACAAACATCAGCCGGGCGGCTGGATCGCCATCGCCAAAGACGATTTTGTGGCGGCCCTGGTGAAGCGGGCAGCGAGTACACTCGCCGATCTCGTCGCGAATCAGTTGCAGCGCCGAGGCTGGATCTTCGCTTCCCAACCTATCACCCAAAGGTGAGCGAGTGGGTTGCGCACCTAAAGGTTGTTTTGGGTCGTTAGATTCCCCGGTCTCAGAAGCGAGACCGGGGGCACCCTGATTTTGAGATGGATTGGTGGATTCTTGTGGCTCGGCGAGAAGTTGCGGCAGAAGCGTGGAGTCCACGGGACGGCGGTAGAACTCGGTAAGGCCCAGATCACGGCAGAAGCGGAGGTGGGTCAGAAGCGCTGCACGGGTTGTTGGATCAAGATCGAGCGGCACTTTTCGGCTCCACAGGCCATTGTCTTACAGCAATGTTACTCCACAATCAGTTGGCGGCGGCCTGCGGATGCCGGAATGCTCTCGCGCAACACGCGGTCTTGGCGGGATTTTACGCCGGGCTGTTCATCCAGTTCCAGCATCATTGAGTTGGGGCGGCGCAGCGTGAGTACCTCGTCGAGGATGCGGTCGGCCAATTTGCGCTTGGGCATCTGCGGTAATTCGATGGAGGTTAAAGGCGTGAGAAAGGTGGCTGCGTTGGTGTCCACGTCAAAGCCAGTTCCTTGGCCGCTAACGTCGTTCAGAACAATGGCGTCCGCGCCCTTTCGCAAAAGCTTTGCGCGGCCGTTTTCCACGCGGTTTTCCGTCTCTGCGGCGAAACCTATGATAAGTTGACCGGGACGGCGGCGGCGGACGACCTCGGCCAGAATGTCTTCGGTCGGCGCGAGTTCCAGTGTTAGCGGACCGGTACGCTTGAGTTTCTGCTCGGAGACGATGACCGGGCGATAATCGGCCACGGCGGCGGCTTTAATGATCAGTGTGGCTTCATTCATTCGCAGGAGGACGGCCTCGCGCATTTCACTGGCCGTGGTCACACGGACGACTTCGCAGTGTACGGGTGGGTGCAGCACCGAGGGCCCGCTGATCAGAAGGACTTTTGCGCCGCGGCTCTGGGCGGCTTCGGCCAGCGCGTAGCCCATCTTGCCGCTGGAGCGATTGCCGATAAAGCGAACCGGGTCAAGGGCCTCGCGCGTGCCTCCGGCGGTGACCAGAACCACTTCGCCGGCCAGATCGTTACAGCGTCCCATGGCGCAGAGGACGGCTTCGGCGATGACCGCCGGCTCAGCCATGCGCCCCGCGCCCACCATGCCGCAGGCCAACTCGCCCGTTCCCGGCTCGACGACCCGCACGCCGCGCTGGCGAAGGATTTCCAGATTCGCTTGCGTGGCCGGATGCTCCCACATATTGGTATTCATCGCCGGGGCCACCAAGACCGGAGCTGTGGTAGCCAAGAGCATGGTGGTGAGGAAATCGTCGGCGATGCCGTGAGCGTACTTGCCCAGAATGTTGGCCGTGGCGGGAGCGATGACCACGGCATCTGCCCACTGCGCCTCGCTGATGTGCTCGATGGAGGAGTCGTAGGCGCCGTCAGCGGTTCCAGCCTCATCCCACAGGCTGGTGATGACTTTGTGGCCGGTGAGCGCGGCAAAGGTGAGCGGCTGCACAAACTTGCAGGCCGCCTCGGTCATCACGACATGGACTTCGATGGCCTGGCGTTGCAGCGCGCGAACCAATTCGGCTGCCTTGTACGCGGCAATTCCGCCGGAGACTCCGACCGTTACTCTCATAAATTCATTGTAATTGGTTTGTGAATCGGAGTAAGCATCTGGCAACCCCGGTGGTGCGCATCTTTTTACAAAGCCGGTCTTCTCAGTCATGCATTCATTTACTCTGAAATGGATAATTTTTCCAGAGGTTTTTTCGGATTCAGCGGCTTGATCTCGCATTATTTGAAAAATCTTCATGCGTTCCTTATACAGATGACCATAGACTCCAAGAGAGAATCATTGAGGAGTTGCGCTTTTTTTCCCTACACAGGGCTGGCGTGAGCCTCGTCCGTCTCACCTTCAATAGAACATTTTGCGGAACCGGGAGTCTCTGATCTCCATGGAGAGAGCTGGGAACCTTCTGGCCGCAATCTTTATCGCATGGCCTCGGCCCTCTGCATCTTACCGGGAGTGGAAACTCATGTCTTGTCGCGCCCTCAAATTGCTCCTTCTCGTTGTTCTTCTTGCCCTGCCGACGATGGCTGTGGCGATCGCCCCTCAAACTTCGCCGGCTCCGCAATTGCCTGCCACACAGGCGCAGATTGAAGCCCTGCAGAAGGCCGTTGTCGAGGCCCAGGCAGCCAGTTCCAGGGCTCAGGCCGCTGCCATTAATGCTCAGTTCTCCGGCGACAATGCCTGGATGCTGACCTCTTCCGCGCTGGTTCTGCTGATGACCGGCCCCGGCCTGGCGCTTTTCTATGGCGGTCTGGTCCGCAAAAAGAACATCCTCGGCACCATGATGCAGAGCTTCGCCATGATGGGCATCGTAACCATCCTGTGGGCTCTGGTCGGCTACTCGCTGGCCTTCGGTCACGGCAACTGGTTCATCGGCGGCTTTGAACACCTCTTCCTGAAGGGGGTCGGCCTCAATCCCAACCTGGATTACGCCACCACGATTCCCGAACAGACGCTGATGATCTACCAGTTGATGTTCGCCATCATCACTCCGGCGCTGATCACGGGAGCCTTTGCCGAGCGCATGAAGTTCAGCGCCATGGCTATCTTCCTTTCGCTCTGGTCGCTGGTTGTCTATTGCCCGATGGCCCACATGGTCTGGGGCGTCGGTGGCCTGCTCAACAACGCGGGCGGGCGCTTCCCCTCGCTTGATTTTGCCGGCGGCACCGTCGTCCACGTTACCAGCGGCGTCTCGGCTCTGGTCTGCTGCCTCTATCTGGGCAAGCGCATCGGCTACCCGACCACCAAGATGCAGCCTCACTCGATGGTGCTCAGCTTCATCGGCGCCTGCCTGCTGTGGGTAGGCTGGTTCGGCTTTAACGCCGGTTCGGCTCTGGCCGCCAGCGGCTTGGCCACCAGCGCCTTCGTAAACACTCACTTTGCCGCCGCCGCAGCCGCCATCGGCTGGTCGATCGCCGAGTGGATCCACAACGGCAAGCCCACCGCTTTGGGCGCCATCTCCGGAGCGGTAGCCGGTCTGGTCGCCATCACCCCGGCCTCCGGCTTTGTGCAGCCCATGTCGGCTCTGGCCATCGGCCTCATCGCCGGCTTCTTCTGCTTCTTCATGGTCTTTGTTGTGAAGGGCCTCTTCGGCTACGACGACTCGCTGGACGCCTTTGGCGTGCATGGAGCCGGCGGAACCCTGGGAGCCATCCTCACAGGCCTCTTTGCCGCCAGCGTCATCAACCCGGTCTTCGGCAAGGATGCCCCGG
>CAZXVX010000121.1:0-10403 GCA_964644105.1 uncultured Occallatibacter sp.
CAGTGGCCAGCGGATCGGTTACCGGCAGCAATTGAACTTTATTTCCGGCAACCCAACGCGCCAGTCCGCCGTTGGTTCCGATCCAAAGACTACCTTCACGATCAGCAAAGAGCGTTTGAATGCGGCTGCCGGGAAGTTCATTACCAGTGCTAAAGTGAGCTTTTTCGTAATTCCCACCGTTTATAGAAACAGTCATCGAATTCGCTATGGCTAGTGCACCGTTAATTGGCGTCAAATATCTGATGTCCTCTGCAGGAATGGGAGGTTGAAAATTAAATCCGTGCCATCCAGACTCTCGCTGTTGGTTAATGCCATGGACGCCTGCGAATTGCATTGTCCAATCTGGAGTGCTGGAAACCAGATCCCTACCAGCAGATGTAGTCCAATCCCCTAATGGCATCCATTTTTTAGTCTCATCCCAACTAAAAACACCAACAGAAGTCCCAATCCAAATATCGCCTTCATGATCCGTTGCAATTGAATTGATGATGCCGAATGAATGACCACTGCTATTGACGGCCTCCTGAAACCGACCGTCCATAAACCGCGCAACTCCGTTACCGGCCCAAGCCCAGATTATGTGATTCTTGGTCTCGATGAGTCCTGAGATTGAATTTGCTGGAAGGCCTTCTTTCTCTCCAAAGGCAAGGATTTCTCCGTCCTTCCACCGCGCCAGCCCTTCGCTCGTCCCGATCCACAGCGCTCCGTCTTTCGTCTCCAGCAAACAGCGCACATCGGCTCCCGGCAGCGCGGGCGTCGAGTTCTTGTCGAAGACCGCGAAGCTGTTGCCGTCAAAGCGAACCAGGCCAACCTCGGTTCCCAGCCAGATGTAGCCGTCGCGCGTCTGCGCCAGCGCCTGCACGGTATTTTGCGGCAGGCCGTTCTCCATGCCCCAGGACTGGCGCCCGTAGCTGGCCAGCGGCTTGGTCGGTTCCAGCGCCGCAGCAGAGAGCGTGCAGCCCAGCAGGCAGAGGGCAATCAGCAGAGTGCGTCGCATAACACAAACTGACCTACGTGCAAGCAACGAGCGTACTCCGGCTTGTTCCTCCGCATCCTTCGAACTGGAGTCATTGAATCTCATAGACCGCTGCGGAAGAATCTTCAATCTGCCTTCCTTGGCGCGAAGGCCGCGCATCTCCACAATAATTGGTTGATGTGGGTTTTGCAGGATCAACTGCAGAGTATCCCACGGATACCGCCTCCGATCTCCACCTATTGATGGAGATCAAGCTCAATAAATAGGCTCATGACATTACGCCAGCCTGCCGATACTCTAAATAAGACAAAGAGCTTGTCTACAGACCGAGCCTCCTATGCATCACTTCCGGGCGACTGCCTACTCATGGGGCAGCCGCCCGCTTCCTTTTTCAGAGCCCAGGCGCGCTTATCCCCGGAGCTCCCTGCACCAATCCGATCAGGTGGCCCTCGGGATCAAGAAAGCCGGCGATGAGGCCGCCGTCAGGAATCGGATGTGCCCGAAAGCCGTCTTACCTCCCTTGCTTTCAATTCTTTGCAGTGAAGCCACACCATCCTCCACGGCAACATAAAAAGTAACATGGCCACCGTACTGCTTCCTGGCGCCTATGCCGCCATGAATTCCTGCACCGGAATTCACGACAGAGTACCAGTCCTCAACAGGGTCAATCTCCCAATGGAAGATGCTCTGGTAGAACTCCTCCAGCAGCTTTTGATCGCGCCCAAGAATCTCGAAATGAACAATTGGATGGGTATGGGACACCAAAATGTCCTCCTCTGCAATGGGTGTAAAACCCAAATCTCGTACTACATCAAGGATAACCCTAACAAAACAAAAGAGAAAAAATTTTTTTACGATTTCTCTTGCCAAATATCGCTGATTGCGATATAGTTATTACATATTGCGATAGAGCGGTGAAACAGAGATCAACTCTAACGCAAAAGAGACATGAAAGAGCATCCGGCTTGGGTTCCTGGTTTCTGACCACTGATCCCTGATTACCGGCATCTATGAAACTTGGCGAGAAAATTCGATATCTGCGCGAGGTCGAGGGCAGCTTGCGCGGCCTGGACCGGGCGATGAGCCAGCAGGAGATGATTCGGGCCATCGAGGCGGAGACCAGCTCCAAGTTGAGCCAGAGCTATCTTTCGCAGATTGAAAGCGGCGCGCGGCCGCACCTGACCAACACCACGCGGCAGATTCTGGCCGGCTTCTTCAAGGTGCATCCCGGTTATCTGGTGGACGATCCAGAGGGCTATTCGCCGGAGTTGCAAAGCGATCTGCGCCCGAACGAGGACAAGCTGGATCTGTGGCTGGTGGCCGGCGCCGAGCGCTTCCGCCGCGATCCAGAGCTGATGCAGGCGCTGCTGACTCTGGCCAAGCATGAGCATTCGCGGGAGTGTCTGCTGCTGCTGGAAGCCATTCTGGAGACACCAGGACTGATGCCGCGACTGACCGAAGTGCTGCGGCCGAAGATCAGGGAACAGGGAACAGGGAACAGGGAACAGGTGGCGGCCCGCGCAACAAAAATACGCGGCAGGAAAGACGAGGCGTAGCGATGCACTGGGAGACCTTCTATTTTGTTTGCTTTCTTATCGGGCTGTTCATGAGCGCGTTTTCGCTGCTGGGCTGCATGGGGCACTTTGGGCACCTGGGACACGTTCACGTGCCTCATGCGCCGCACGCAGCTCATCTGCCCCACGGCGGAGCAGCGACGCACTCCAGTGCCGGAGCAAGTCACGCCTCCAGCCAGGGAGCGCAAGATGTGGGCCATGGAACGCCGAGCGTTCCTTGGTGGAATACCTTCTCGCTGATGATCTTTCTCTGTTGGTTTGGCGCGGCCGGCTATTTGCTGACACGTCATGGCGGCTTTGTGGCTGGCGCGGTACTGGGCCTTGCCGGGGTTTGCGGAGTGGCTGGAGGCGCAATCATCTTCTTTTTCCTGGCCAAGGTGATCATGCCGCATGAGCACGAATTGACTGCGGACGAAACTGATCTGGTCGGCGTGGTGGGCAGGGTGTCGGCAACGATTCGAGCGGACGGCATTGGAGAGATTGTCTACCAGCAACTAGGCGCGCGCTACTCTGCTCCGGCGCGCTCTGAGGACGGTGTGGAGATTCAAAAACAGGAAGAGGTTTTTGTTGATCGTTACGAAAAAGGAATCGCCTACGTTCGCCGCTGGGAAGATTTTTCGCAGGACGGGAATTAGCGCCAGGGCCGTATGAATCTGTCATTGCGCCTGGAGATGCGCGGGCGAGGACGCCCGCACGACAGCCGGTCTGGAGATCGGCGCTACATTGCACCAAGGAGTTTTTTATGACCAACAACGGCGTGCTGATTATTGACATGGCCATCCTGGCGGGAATCTTCCTGTTGGGTTTGCTGGCCAAGTTGTTTCCCAAGAACGGCCGCAACGGATCGAAGCAATAAAGGCCGTCAGCTCTCAGCTATCAGCTTTAAATGCTGAAAATTGAAAGCTGAGGGCTGAGGACTGAAAGCTGTCCAACCATCAACCACTCACCTCCCGGATGAAAGGGCCGGGATCGCAATGAATGATCTCTTGAATGGTGTCAACGGAACAATTGTTTTGTTTGTGGGGCTCGGCGTACTGGCGCTGATCTTCATCCTCGGAGTCATTACCTCGTTGTATCGCAAGGCCGGTCCCAACGAGGCGCTAATTGTTTACGGCTTTCGTGGACCGCGCATTATCAAAGGCCACGGCACAGTGATCTTTCCCATGGTAGAAAGCTGCCGCCAGTTGAGCCTGGAGCTGATGAGCTTTGATGTGGCGCCTCAACAGGATCTCTACACCAAACAGGGAGTCGCGGTGACCGTCGAGGCCGTGGCGCAGATCAAGGTACGCAGCGATCAAGCCTCGATTCTGACTGCGGCCGAGCAGTTCCTCACCAAGGAGCCTCGTGAGCGCGAGGGACTGATCCGCCTGGTGATGGAAGGCCATCTGCGCGGCATCATCGGCCAGTTGACCGTCGAGCAGATCGTCAAAGAGCCGGAGATGGTGGGCGACCGCATGCGCGGTACCTGTGCGGAAGAGCTGAGCAAAATGGGGCTGGAAGTGATCTCCTTCACCATCAAGGAAGTCCGAGACAAGAACGAGTACATCTCGAACATGGGCCGCCCGGATGTGGCGCGCATCCGCCGCGACGCCGACGTTGCTACCGCCGAAGCTGAACGCGACACTGCCATTCTGCGCGCCAATGCGTTGCGCGACTCCTCGGTGAACAAGGCCAAGGCCGACCAGGAGAGGGTCATCGCCGAGACCGCCTCCGCCACGCGCCAGGCCGAAGCGCAGCGCGATCTGGACATCAAAAAGGCCGAGTATAGCGAGCAGAGCCGCCGTCAGCAAGCCATCGCCGACAAGGCCTACGAATTGCAGACCAACGTGATGCTGCAGCAGGTGACCGCCGAGCAGGTGAAGGTGCAACAGGTCGAGCGCGAAGGCCAGATCAAGGTGCAGGAGGCCGAGATTCTGCGCAACGAAAAGCAGCTCATCGCCACGGTGCTCAAAGCCTCCGAGATCGAAAAGCAGCGCATCGAGAATATGGCAGCTGCCGAGAAAAATCGCCTGGCCGCCGAAGCCGAGGGCCGCGCCTCCGCCATCCGTGCCCAGGGCGAGGCCGAGGCCAGCATCATCTTCCAGAAGGGAACCGCGGAAGCCAAGGCCATGAATGTGAAAGCCGAGGCTTATCAGCAGTGGAACCAGGCCGCTGTGGTGGACAAGCTGCTCACCAATATGGCCGACGTAGTCCGCGCCATGGCCGAGCCGCTCAGCAAGGTCGACAAGATCACCATCGTCTCCACCGGTGGTGACGACGCCGCCGGCGCGCACAAGATCACTGGCGACATGACCCGTATCGCGGCGCAGGTTCCGGCGCTCTTCGAGGCCCTCAGCGGAATGGACATCAAGCAGTTGATGGCCAATGTGACCGGTATCGGAAAGAAACCGGAAGATAAATCGCAGGAGAAGTAGAGTCGGAGTGCCCCAGGTCCCGTTTTTGGGACCTGGGAAACCTTCAACTTTCAACGAGATTTGGCCTCCATTCAAGAAAGATGGCGAGAGTATGAACAGAACATCCAAAATTGCAGCCGTACTTGGAATGGGATTGGCTCTGCTTCCATGGGCGGCGATGGCACAGCCTGCGGGAAGCGGAAAGCTGGATGGCGCATGGCGGGGCACGCTCGATTTTGGCAGCATGAAAATGCGGATTGTGCTGCATCTGGTTACCAATTCCAATGGGCTGACGGCCACGCTCGACAGCCCCGACCAAGGTAAATTTGACATTCCCGCAACCTCAGCCACACTCATCGGCAACGAGGTTACGGTGAAAGTGGCGGCCAACGATTCGACAATCTCTTGCAGAACAGGAGCGAATGTTGATGAGTTGACGGGAACCTTCACCCAGCGTGGAGGCTCGATTCCGCTGACGCTTGCGCGGGTACGCGAGCTGTCTTCATTAAATGATTCCACGCGGCGTCCTCAGACTCCAGTGAAACCATATCCGTACCGCGAAGAAGAGGTGAACTTTGCCAGCAAAGCAGCGGGTGTGACACTGGCCGGAACGCTGACGATTCCGGCTGGCAAGGGGCCGTTTCCGGCTGTCGTGCTGATCTCCGGATCAGGTCCGAATGAGCGCGACGAAGTGGTCTTTGGGCATCGTGTATTTATGGTTCTGGCGGACCAACTGACGCGCCGGGGAGTTGCCGTGCTTCGCTACGACAAGCGCGGCCTGGGCAAGTCCAGCGGCGAATATGTCAGTGCCACCAGCGCGGATTTTGCCGATGACGCCGAGGGCGGCTTCGCCTATCTCAAGACCCGGCCTGAGCTTCAAGTGGCGCACATCGGATTGATCGGCCACAGCGAAGGCGGCATGATTGCGCCGATGGTTGCATCGCGCAATCCGGGCGTTGACTTTGTTGTGCTGCTGGCCGGACCGGCCGTTGACGGCTGCAAGCTGGTAACAGAACAGGTGCGCAGTTTAGTCTTGGCCTCTGGCGCGGATCAAGCGGCGGCAGACCACAAGGCGGATATGCAGCGCGAGTTGCTGGAACTGATCGCAAGCGGCGCTGATACCGACAAGGTGAGTGAATTGCTGCGTCGGCAAATCGGCGCATCCTCGCTCAGCCCGGCCATGCAGCAGCAAGTCGCGGCGCTGATGTCGCCATGGTATCGGTTTATGTTGACCTACGATCCTGCTCCGGCGCTACGCAAGCTCAAGTGCCCGGTTCTGGCGCTGATTGGCGACAAGGACGTTCAGGTTCCAGCCGCGCAGAACTTGCCCGTAACCCGCACCGCGCTTGCCGCCAACCGGCAGGCAACGGTGGAGGAAATCGCAGGCATCAATCACATCTTTCAAACGGCTAAGACTGGCTTGCCCGCGGAATACGGAGGGATTGAGGAGACGATGAGTCCGGCGGTAATGGAGAAGGTTGCGACGTGGATTCTGCATACCACGCAAGCGCAGGCTGTGTCGCAAAACAATTCGCAAGCGGGAGTGTTGGCATCCAGCAGCGCAACGCAAACGGTGGAAGTCAAGTAACTTGCACCAGGATTTTTTTCGACAAGGAGCATCTATGCGATTTGAAACCCGATACGACAAGTGGATTGTGGGCGTGCTGATAGCTGCCGGCCTGATCTTGTTCGGCTTGCCTCTCGCGCTCTATTCCAATCTCATGGCGCATGGCCAGCCGGTTTGGACTCTCTTCTTTGGGCCGGTCATCTTTTGCATCGTGCTTGCGGGCACGCTGCCGCAGTATTACGAACTGCGCGAGGATGGTCTTTTCATTCGCCGGGGATGGAAGAAGGCGCTGCTGCCTTACTCTGATTTGCGTGAGCTGAGCACGGTGAACAGCACTCTCAGCGCGCCGGTATTTTCCACGCATCGTCTGCTGGTCACCGCAGCTCATGGTGGACGGTTCATGATTGCAGTCGCGGAGCAGGAGCGATTCCTGGCCGAGGTGGCGCGCCGCGCTCCGCAACTGGAAGAGGGCCCGTCGGGATTGAAGACGCGCGGTAGTTCACCCAACTGGAACTGATGGGGAGAATTGGATATGGAGAAAATCGCTGCTTTATAACGCGGCAAGACTTAAGTCATGCCGAGAATCAACAAATGAACAGGGGCTTTAGTCTCTGAAAAAGTCTTGAAGAAATCGAGGAATGTATGAAGAAAGCAGTTTGTAGCACCGCATTTTTCGGAATTATGCTGTTGCCCTGCGTGATCTTTGCGCAGACTCCTGTGGCACAGCCCGCAGCCACTCCAGATGCTGCCTCGGCCTCTATCCCCGCCGATCAGCAGCCCTCCAAAGAGCAGTTGAACAAACTCTTTGAGCTGATGAATGTCCGCGATCAGTTGGCTTCCATTACCAAGATGATGCCTGCGCTAATGCAGCAGCAGATGCAAGCGCAAATGGAGCAGATGAAGAAGGATCATCCAGAGATGGCTTCGATGAGCGATGAGCAGGAGCAAGAAACCACGAAGGTGATGAACAAATTCATGACGCGGGTCTTCGACGTATACAACGCCGACGAGATGATCGAGGACATGAGCGCGATCTACCAACGTCACCTGAGCCGCTCTGACGTAGACGGATTGATAGCCTTTTACAGTTCGCCGGCAGGCCAGCACATGATCGCCATGGTTCCGGTCATCATGCAGGAGTATATGCCCCTGGTGATGCATAGGATGCAGGACCGGATGAAACCATTGATCGATGAAATGGGCAAGGAGGTAGAGCAGATCGCCAAGCCCGCAACGCCATCGAACGATAAACCCGTGGTGAAGTAAGTGGAATCCCACCCTAGCCGCAAAATTAAATAAGCGGTAAGGGTGGGGCACCCACAGATGAGAGATGTGAACAGCTTTGGCTGATAGCTGATAGCTAATAGCTAACAGCTGAAACAAGGAGGAACGTCATGGCATTGCTGGAGAGAGTTAGCACATTGTTGCGCGCCAATCTGAACGACCTGATCGAGAAGGCCGAAGATCCGGAGCGGATGTTGAAACAGATTGTCCTGGACATGGAGAATCAGTTGATGCAGGTCAAGACACAGGTGGCCATCGCTATCGCCGACGAGCACTTGCTGGAGAAAAAGCGCGCCGAACAGATTGCGCAGGCTGCCGAATGGCGGCGCAAGGCTGAACTCGCCGTGCAAAAAGGCCACGACGACTTGGCTCGCGCGGCCCTGGAGCGCGCATTGAGCCACGACGAGCTGGTAACAGGCTTCACGGCGCAGGCCGAGGATCAGAAGCATGAGGCCGACAATCTGCGCCAGGCGCTGCGCAAGCTGGATCAAAAGCTCAACGAGACTCGAGCCCATTGCGAGATGCTGGTGGCTGAGCATCGCCGCGCCAAAGTGATTGGCCGCGCTACAGAAGCGCGCCAGGTCGTCGGCATCGATCAGCAGAATGCGCTCGGTCGCATGAAGACTCGCGTCCATCTGAAGGCCGCTCAGAACGCAGCCGCGGGCGAGGTGATGCTCACAGACTCGCTGGAAGACCGCTTCCAGGCCCTCGAAAGCGAGGACAAGGTGGATCTGCTTCTGCAGGAGATCAAGTCCCGCCAGGCCATTCAATGAATGTACGAATGGCGATCGCTGAAAGAAACATAGCGCCGACCTCCCGGTCGCCTGTGGCGTGGACCTCCAGGTCCACGCCGTACTCCACACCATGGGTCCACTAGCGCCTTTTTTTCGTCTAACCTATGAGTGATATAAAAGCACGATGAAATCATCGCCTTCGTAGTAGCCTGAATCCGGTTTGGATAGCGCCTTCGGCGGTGGTGATTTACCCTAAAGACAGCCCCCGCTTGCTGAGCGCTCGAAGAGCGACCGGCTAATGGGGAGCTGATTTTTTTGATTGGTGGGCGAATGCGCTTCCGTTCTAGCTTCTTTTCTGCAACGTTTCTTGCGGGACTGGCTCTTTTGGCCTCGTCCCTCTGCGCATCAGCGCAACAGACCTTCGCTTCAACCAGCGCCGCGACCTCCGTCCAGCTTCCGGATGAGCCCCAGCCGCAAGTCGAAACCGCTTCCGCAGAACTTGACGACCAGCAGGCCCCGAACCCCGCGCCCGCCCAGGCCCCAGCCGCCCCGGGAAGTTCCAGCGCACAAGCCCCTGCGCAACCGCCTGTCGCCGAAAAAAGCCAGCACGAAAAAGCCGAAGAGCAGATCAAGGAACAGGAGAAGCAGCGCGTCGAAGGCATCATTCCGACATTCAACGTCTCCTATCGTCACGATGCGGTTCCCCTTTCACCAGGACAGAAGTTCGATCTCTCCTTTCACTCCTCCATTGATCCATTTGCCTTCGCTTCCGCCTTTCTTGCGGCAGGCTATCACGAGGCAGATAACGACCTGGTGGGCTTCCCCTGGGGACCGAAGGGCTTCTTCGAGCGCTCCGGCATTGCCTATCTGGACACCTTCAACAGCAACATTCTCAGTACCGGTGTCGTTCCAGTCCTTTTTCGCCAGGACCCGCGCTACTTTCGTCTAGGCTACGGCAGCAAGAAACACCGCATCCTCTACTCGATGGCCACAAATTTCATGGCTAAAAACGACTATAACGGCAAGTGGTCACCGAATTATGGAAACCTGTTGGGCAACTTCGCCGCCGGCGAGATTTCCAACCTTTATTACCCTGCCGGCAACTCCGGCTTCGGGCTTGCAGCCACAGGCACTGTGATTCAAATCGCTGAAGGCGCAGGCGGTTCCATCTTTAATGAATTCTGGCCGGATATCTCGCGCAAGTTTTTCCATAAAGATCCAACTCACGGCCTGGACGCGCAGGCCAACGCCGAATACAAGGCTCGCAAGGATGCAGAAAAGAATGCCGCCAAGGATGCGGCGGCGAGTCAGAAGTAGAGTGCAGAGGAAAATTTCTATGAACATCTCCAGGCAAATCAGGAATATCCTGCTCCCAATGGTTTTGCTTTCTCTCCTTGCCGCAAGCCAGTGCGCGCGCGCTCAAGCCGTGCCTCAGGACGGCACGGGAGCCTTTGCCACGGGCCACTACCGAAATCTCTTTCTGGAAGACGGCCATTCTCAGAAAGAGATTCAAGCCAAGATCGACGCCGCCTTTCAGCAGCTCTTCCACGGCGATCCGCAATCGCAAGCCGTGGCCTTTGCCGCAGGCTCCAACGCCAACGGCCCGCTGATGTACCTGACCGATTGGAACAACCATGACGTGCGCACAGAAGGAATGTCGTACGGAATGATGATCGCCGTTCAGTTGAACAAAAAGGCCGAGTTCGATGCGCTGTGGAATTGGGCGATGACCTATATGTACATCAGTGACCCCAAGCATCCGTCCTATGGCTACTTCTCATGGTCGTGCAAGACAGATGGGACGCCGAATGAGGAGACGTCCGCGCCCGACGGTGAAGAGTACTTCGCCATGGCGCTGCTCTTTGCCGGCAATCG
>CAZXVX010000122.1:0-10329 GCA_964644105.1 uncultured Occallatibacter sp.
CGCCGGTTTTGAAGCCAGGTTCAGTTCTTCTTCCGGCGAGTGAAACAGATGCCTTTAAGTTATATTTGGGAGATCCGAAGGTTACAGTGCAGAGTTGGCAGCCGAGTCAGGCTGATCTTGATAGTTTGGAAAGAAACCTGCCGCAAATTTCCAGCTTGAGAGAGAATGCGCCCGGTCCCGGCAGACATATAGAGAATCCAGAAAAGTTTTTCCGCCAATATCTGGCGATTGTGCAATCAGGGAAGAAACAGATTTTCGTCAATGCGATATGCTTTGATGTTGGAAATTATTCAATCGATTGGCGTCATCACCTCCAATTCGTTTACGACGGAGGGGCTTGTTTCTGGCGGGCTTTTTATGACCCGACCACACAGAAGTTTTCAAATCTCATGATCAACGGACGCGCCTGAGTAATTTCTACAAATATGAAGCGAACTGATCCCTGATCCCTGTTCCCTGTTCCCTGCATTTGAAAGGTTCCCATGAAGCGCCAAAGCATCCTAAAATCTCGCAACTGGATGCAGCGCGCCGCGCTGTGGCTGCTGCTGGCGTTGCTTGCGGGGGCTTTGGGCTGGAGTTATTGGGTCTATGTGCAGATCAAGATCTATGCCGGCCAGGATCAGGCTGCGCCGTCGGATGCGATCGGCGTCTTTGGCGCGGCGGAGTACGACGGGCGGCCCTCGCCGGTCTATCGCGCCCGGCTGGAGCACGCACGCTTGCTCTACGAACACGGCATCGCTCCGCTGCTGATTACCCTGGGCGGGAACGGCGGCGATCAGTTCAACGAGGGAGCGGTGGGCCGCGAGTACCTGATGGTGATGGGCATCCCGGAGAGCGCGATCATTGCCGAGACCGAGAGCCGCAATACAGAGGAATCGGCGCGGCGCATCGCAGTGATTGCCCGCGCCAACGGGCTGCGACGGCTGGTGATTGTCAGCGACGGAACGCATCTCTTTCGCATTCATGAGATCTGCGCGGCGGACGGTCTGGATGTGCTGACTTCGCCGCGGCCCCGCGTGCCGGTGGAGGGTGCGGCCAGCGGCTCATGGGCGGAGTTTCAGCGCGTGGCGCACGAGATTCTCAGCTATACGGCTTGGCGGTTGCATTTGCATTGATTGATTGGGTGCCCTATCGCACTCCGGGATGAGGCATCAAAGCAAGAACTCCCAGCGCAAAGGCAGCCGCGCTGGCGGTCGAAAGGAAGTTGACCGCGTCGTTGTTCAGCCAGCCGCGCCGTTCAAGGGTTGCGCCCAGCATGCTGTCGAAGAAGAGGCCGAAGAGGCCGCCAGACAGGCTGATGCAGAAGACTTCCACCCCGCCGCCCAGCGCGCAGGCTCCGACGGCTGCCACAATTCCCGCGGCGGTTACGCCGGTCAGTGTGCCTATCAGCGTGACGCCGCCATCGGTTCCCGGCTCGACCCGGCGAAGTGTAGTGAGCAAGCGCGGTTGCCCGCCAAGAACCTGGCCGATCTCCGAGGAGACGGTATCCGCGGCTGCCTCGGCCATCGCCGCCAGGAGCGGCGCGAAGACCGGCGGGGGCGTGATGCCGCGCGAGAACCAGGGCGAATCCATCATCCAGAGCCGCATGGGCATTGTGGAGGCAATCAACGCCACGCCGAGATTGGCCGCCACCTGGGCCGTTGTGCGCCCTTGGCGTCTCTCCGCGGTTCCCAGATACTCTTTGCGCTTGCGGCCCAGGCGGGTGGAGAGAACGGTGAGAATGACGAGCGCCAGCATGGGACTCAAGGCTGTGTGCCACGGGGAATACGGGAATGCGTCATTAGGGGTGATACCCGCCGTGGAAAAAAGCAGACAAGCGGTGATGGCCGCTCCGGCAAGGGCCGCCTCGGGCGTGGCGGCGCGCAGCTTCAGCACCACCAGTCCGAAGATCAGGCTCAGGCCGAGCGTCCAGAGAGCGACCGGCCAGTAAAACTCCACCCACCCGTGCGCCTGAAGGACCAGATCCGCGCCCGCAATGGGCAGCACCAGGAGCAACACCAGCTTGGATTGCCAACTCAGTTCGATTTGCGCCACGCATTCATCGTAAACCAAGGCGGCGAGAGGGACTCTTGCCGGCGCGAAGGCGCGAATGGATACCCTTTGGCGATTGGCGCGTCCAACCCATGGTCTGCTGATTTACAATCGCAAGGTAAGCAGGCAAAGAACTGAATGAGGCTTTTTCGCATGAATTTTTACCAGGCGCGTTGGCGGTTGATTGAGGCAGGTGTGGCGTTTGGAGCTGCAGCTTTGATTGCCGGATGCGGCAACAACTATCGTCCAACCATCACGCCGGTCAGCAACCCTGGCCCTCCCGCGCAGGTCACCTCCTACGCGGCGGTGGTTTCGTCCACATCAAGCACTGTGGCGGGTACTGCCACGATCATCGATTACTCTGGCGATTCGGTCATGGCCACGGCGCCGATTGGTCCCGGTCCTACCTCGTTTACCCTGAATTCTGGCGGAACGGACGGCTTTTCCTACAACAGTGACGGCACGATCAGCCAATTCCCGGTCGCCAGCACTCTGCAGCAGAATCAGGTATTGTTTTCAACCGTACCGGCTACAGCGCAACTGGTGAATCTTTTCGCACCAGCCGCAGGATTGTGGGCTGCGGATTTGTGCGGCACGGATCCTAGCACGGCGGAGTGCCCGTGGGACAGCGATCCGCTGACCATGAATGACAGCGCCATGGATGTGATGATTGGGAATCCTCCGACATTGGTCTACAACATCCCTTTGGCGCCCACTCCTGTGGCGCTGGTGGGAACCGGCAGCGGCGGCGGGCGCTTTTTTGCGATCAGCCAGGGAGCTGTTCCAAGTGCAGTGGCCTGCAATGCGCGTGCCTCGGTTACCAACGTAATCCCGAACGGCATTGTGACCGGAGTTGAAGGTAGCAATTATTCGACCGATCTTCCGATTACAGTGGGCCAGTGTCCGGTTTATGCGTTGGAAAACTCGGATAGTTCCCGGCTCTTTGTGCTCAACCGGGACAGCGATAGCATCTCGGTAATCAATACGTTGGAAGACGCGCTGGATGAAAACTGCCCGGCCACCAACCAGAACGGTCAAAAGATCAACTGCCCGCCGAACGGCACGCTGCAACTGCCTGCAGGTTCCGGTCCGGTATATGCAGAATTCAATGTGGCTACCAATCAGCTGGTGGTGTCCAACTACGACGGCGGAACGATCAGCGTAATCGATACCAGCGAGGACGAATACGGCAACGACAGCTCGACCTTTGGAACCATGTATACGATTCCGGTGGGCAACAATCCGGCCAGTGTAACGGTTCTTTATGATGGCAGCCGCGCGTATACGGCCAATCAGACGGATCAGACGGTGAGCATTGTGAATCTGAGCTCTCACACGCTGGAAAAGACGCTTTCCGTCACCGGCCATCCGCGCACGGTGGTTTCAACGCAAAATTCCACGCAGGGCAAAGTTTATGTTGCCTCGCCGGACAGTAACATTCTGACCATTCTTCGCACGGATCTGGACATTGTGGACACGATCATTCCGATGGTGGGCAACGTGGTGGATGTGCGCGTCAGCAGCCAGAACGGCTCCACTGGAAATATCAACACCGTTAGCCGGATTCCTGGTTATGGAGAACCGTGCAATCTACCGGGCGCCGCGGCCACGGCTTCGCTGGCTGCCTGTCAGGCGCAGTAATAGCAAAGTTTTTAAACAGATCGAAAGTGGACAGCCAAAGAGATTTTTCTTTGGCTGTTTTTTACGCTTGAAGATTGGGCGAGTTTGGCGGCGATGAAGGTGGGAACGAGGGCGGAGATCTCCAGCGGAGCAAAGATGCGCCTGGACCTGCTGCTGGTGGAGCGGGGGCTGGCTGGCAGCCGGGAGCGGGCGCGCGCCATGATTCTGTCAGGACGGGTTCTGGTGCGTGAGCAGAAGTTGGACAAGGCCGGCACCGCAGTATCTATTGACGCTCCCATTCGTTTGCTGGGCGATGATCCGCCCTACGTGAGCCGCGGAGGGCTGAAGCTGGCCGCGGCGCTTGAGCATTGGCCGATTGCCGTGGAAGGCCGCGCATGCCTGGACGTGGGCGCTTCCACGGGCGGGTTTACGGATTGTTTGTTGCAGTACGGCGCCGCCCAGGTCACGGCCGTCGATACCGGCTTCGGGCAGATTGCGATGAAGCTGCGCAACGATCATCGCGTCCGCCTGATGGAGCGAACCAACGCGCGTCTACTGGAGCCGGGAGCATTGGCGTCAGAGCCCGGAGGCAAAGAGCTCACGCTGCTGGTGATGGATGTTTCGTTTATTTCCGCGACGTTGCTGCTGGGACCGGTTCTGGTCGCCGCGCCGGCGCTCGTCGAGGCCGTCATTCTGGTCAAGCCGCAGTTTGAGGCTGGGCGAGAACACGTCGGCAAGGGAGGGATCGTGCGCGATCCTGAGGCGCATCAACTGGCCATCGACAAAGTGGCTGACGGTATACGCGCGCAGGGCTGGCAGACCGTCGGGACGATTCCCTCGCCCATCACTGGCATGGAAGGCAACCGCGAATTTCTGCTTTATGCACGGAGAAGTTGAAGGACCGGTTTGCAAACTACGATATACCGAAGAATGCGCCAGGATCAACTATCGGGAATATCGAGAGCGAGTGAGGCTGGCCTCGGTATGCAAGGGCTGCCGCGTAATCTGAGGCCAAACAAAGATCATGCAGCGTCCACTCATCCGCCGCGGATGTGTCTTTTTCGATGTGGACCAAACGTGCTGACGTGTTGGGTTGCAGGGTAACGCGAAAACTATCGAGTGGCGTATACAGTCCTTCACCGATCGCTTTAATATACGCCTCCTTGCGCGTCCAGCAGCGGAAGAATGCGCTTTCGCGCTCTTCATCCGGCAGTGACATCATCTCCGCAGTTTCCTCCGCGCAAAAGAAATGTGAGGCAATTTGCTGGATCTCGGATAGTGGGCGTATTCTTTCCAGGTCCATGCCGACCGGACAATCAGATGTGATTGCAATTGCGGCCAAATTGCCGGAATGCGTCATGTTGAAATGAAAAGGGAATATAGGTTCCAGATAGGGTTTCCCCTTCGAGCCGTAGATAAACCGGATACTATTTGGATGAATATGAAGATAGCGTCCCAGCAGAATTCGAAGTGCGCCCCGCACGAGAATAAACGACGCACGCAGATGGCTGAAGCTAAATTGCTGTGCGCGGGCTATTTCTTCCGGGGCGAGTACTCGCTCTAACATTGCAGTCACAGCACTCGGAGCTCTTGCCGGCAGAGTCCAGATGTGGGCCTCGCCTCCCGATAGTTCAAATGAGCATCCTTCTTGCATAAAAGTATCTTACTGCCATATCCGGCCACGCACTCGCTACAAAGAATAGCAGCGATATTATCAACACGATTTTCATGCTCGCGGAAGGCGTTAAAGGTCTGCGAGATGACGTGCTACAGGAGGAATCAAACAACCGGCTCTCCTGGTTGGCTCTTCAATGTCCCGGTCATGGTTACCAGTGAGCACGGGTGATCTTGATTTGCGTCCGCTTCATCCGAGTCAGGCGGGATGGCACGGTTTTGCATTTGGAGATCCCGCCACATCAGGGCGATGGCAGTGCGAGGGCGGATTCTTGTCGAAATTGGCTTTCGATTGAGGCCGTAGCTGGAAATTTTATTATGCGTGAAAAAAGATGAAAAAGGCACTTGACAGCGGAGGTCGTTCGCTGTCAGAATCTCAAATTAGTACGAAAGTTCCCCAATTGCGTGACCTTTTTGCCCATCGAATGGGTATTGTTTCCCGGTTCCCTTGGTTTTGTGTTTCAATTCCTATCCCTTTATGATTCAGTCCCCCACTGTGTAAAACATATCCCCAACGTCGAACACAGGAGAATTTTCAAATGGCAAATCTAGGTTTGGATAAAGCTGTGCAAAAGGTTTCGATCGTGCGCAGCAACGGCGAGGTCGTCGTAGTTCATAGTGGCAAGAAGAAAAAGAAGAAGCAATCCAAGGAACTGAAGCCGCTCGAGCGCATGACGCGCCGCTTCAATGACGCAAACCTTGCGTCGGCAAAAAGCCTTTCGAGCTCCCACCGGAAATCCAACAGCAAGAAGAAGGATGGCTGGTTGCGCGATATGCCGAAGAATATCTCCAAAGCCGCCGATAAGGCCGCAGACGAGCTTTAGAGCATTTTTTCTGTTGGTGTAGAGCGTAGCGTGGACCGGAAGGTTCGCGCCCCACAGGCGGCCAAGAGGTCGGCGCTGCTCTATGCCATTCGGGAAAATGCTCTAAGAAAATAGGCAAGCGCAATCATTCATGGCAGGTGAGCTCGGCAGAGCGCGCCAACGTTCCGGTATGCCTGTTGGGAGAGCACTTTTGAGTCCATAGAGCCGCCGCGATCCAGGCGCTTTTGGGCTTGTTTTTCCCGTTCGCAGAACGCCCCACCAACCGTCTTATCTGGGACAACACATTGAAAGTTAAATGGGTTCCTACTCCCTTATTGCGCAGGGATGAGGCGCAGAAATTGATCGTCCGAGCATTGCGGCCAGCCCGCAAGACGGGTGTGCTGCGGTCGATTGGACGAGTGCTTCACTTTGCCGGCCTGGTTATTTTTCTCAAGTTTCGCCGGATCGATGAACAGCAGAAAGCCGTAATTGTTCGCCGCTTTATTGAACAGAGAGGAGGGCTTTGGGTAAAGATCTCTCAAACGCTGGCGAGCCGCCATGATGCAATCCCTCCAGTCTATTGCGAGGAGTTAGGAAAGCTCTTTGACAGTGCCGATTCCTTTCCGTGGGAGGAGGCGCGGGCGGTGATTGAAGGCAGCTTGGGCCGCCGGCTGGAAGATGTATTTTCCGAATTTTCGCAAGAGCCGATCGCCGCTGCATCCATTGCTCAGGTTTATCGAGCCCGCTTGCACCGCGGCACACAGGTTGCAGTCAAAGTCAGAAGGCCGGATATCCAGAAGATCTTCGGCAGGGATCTTGCATTTCTTCGGGTGGTAGCTTCGTTCCTGAGCAGGTTTGGCAGTTTGAATCACCTTCATCTGCTGGATATGTACGGCGAACTCGAACAGATGATTAGCGAAGAATTGGACTTCAGAGTGGAGGCAACTCTCATTCGCGATATGCGGCGCAACCTAAGACCACGCAAGGTTCAGGTCCCGAGAGTTTTTCATGTCTATTGCACAAGAGAAGTCCTCGTAATGTCGTTTATCGACGGAGTGTTGATGTCGGATTATCTGCGCGTCTTGTCCGACGACCCGCTGCGTGCAATACAGTGGCAGAACGAAAACAAGATCAACCCCAAGAGGCTGGCGCGGAAGATTTATCTTAGCTGTCAACGGCAAGTATTCGAGGACAATCTCTTTCATGGCGACCTGCATCCGGGCAACATCATGCTACTGCGAAAAGGCCGGTTCGCATTGTTGGACTTCGGGGCAGTGGGAACCTTGGATCTTTCGACCCGGCAACAGGTGAGGCTGTACCACCAGAAAGTGGCTGAGGGTGATATCTCAAAGGCCATGATGGTGCTGACACATATGTCTTCTCCAGTGCCGCGCGCCAATATGGCGGGCATTATTCGCCAACTGACACGCGTTACCCAGAGCTCGCTTCGCATGATGACGGTGAAGGGATTGCCTTATGAGGAGCGCATTTATTCCGATGCTACAAGCCAGCAACTGAGAATTCTCGGTAAAGCGAAGATTCCGGTTAGCTGGGATTTCTTGCGGGCGCAGCGCACCTTCACCGTTTTGGAGATGTCCCTGCGCAATCTGGATCCCAGTATCGAGCCGATGAAACTCTCCCGGGCCTATTTCCGCGCACGCGAGCGGCGAATTCAAAGTGCAGCCGGGGGACGCTCCCTTCAGATACTCGACCGCTTGGAATCGATTGTTGAAAATGGCCAGGAAGTTGTGCAGAATGCAGCCGAAGGCTTGACCATTGCCGGGACAATTTGGGGGCGAGATTTAAATGACGTCCGCGCATTCGTTGGACGCACATTCGCTCGCATTTGGCTTCAGTTCGCGGTTTTTGCCGGATTGTTGTTTGCGGGCGTGGTTGTAGAAGCGCTCTTTCCGCAGTGGGTGCCAAAGTTTTTACAGCCGTTTCTTCGCTCCCTGGAGCAAGGACGATCCATGCTGCCGTTATTCGTTTGGATTTTGATTGCTATTGCGATCGTTCATTGTATTCGCTGGGCTCGCGCGCTATTGGTCAAGAATTCGCTGAGATAAATTGCCAGAGCCCGCAACGATGTTGTTGCACGACGATAAGGTGAACTTCCCTGGGGGTGAATCAATGCGTCACTCTCCTGACAACTAACCGTTTCTTACCATTCAAGGAGCGAACAGCAATGACAACTGAAGTACCAACAGCAACGAAACAGGCCGCCGGCGCAACCGCCAAGGGCGATCCGGTCATCATCGACCTGGGCAAACAGAAGCGCAAGAAGATTCGTCAGCTCCGCAAAGGGCGGGGCCCTCTCTTCGCCAAGGTTTCCGATACGCAGTCGGGGCTTAAGGCGAAGGGTGTTACCGACGAGAACTCCGGCCCAACGATTGTTCTCGTGAAAGAAAAAAAGAGGAAGCGGTTTGGTATGGGCCGGTCTCTCTGGTAGATATCGGATCTTCTGACAGGTCAGTGCAGGCGCATGTGGCGGCAAGATGTTCTGCAACCGCGGATCATCTTGCCACCAGCCATTGGCCACATGAAAGCACCCGCGGTGCTCGCGTGATTTTGTGTCTCGAAAACAAAGGAGTTTCCTCATGGAAAACTGCGAAAAAATGACGGAAAACTACGTTGTGGTGATCGACGCAGAGGAGCACTACTCGATCTGGCCCACCTGGAAAGAAATTCCAATTGGCTGGCAGGCCGTCGGTGAGGCTCGTACGAGAGATGCGTGCCTCAACTGGATAGAGAAAGAGTGGACCGATATGCGGCCACTGAGTATGCGCCGTGCAGTGACGGCGAGTTAACCATCCATTCCCAATGCGTTAACGGTAGTAAGAAATTGTTCACGGCACGAGGTATATGCATGAACGCAATGACCGAGTTCGATCTGCGCCCCCTGCTCCCCGCGCAAAAAGCAATCTGGATTGCGCAGATGATTGATCCGTTGTGTCCCTTCTATAAAATTGCCGAGTACATGGAAATCCGCGGTCCGCTGAATGTAGATATCTTACGGCGCGCAGGCCGCCAGGCAATCGAGGAAACGGATGCGATTCACCTTAGATTTATCAACACCGAGGATGGGCTGCGGCAGTTTATCGATCCTCTCCGGCCTGGAGAGATGGAATATTTCGATTTCAGCACGGCAAGTGATCCGGCGGCGGCCGCTCGGGAATGGATGCAGAATGATTTGGCGAAAGCAACCGATTTGACTCGGGGTCCGGTCTTCGCCTTAGCACTCTTCCGGATCGAGTCGGATCGGCATTTCCTCTATGCCCAGTCGCACCATATCTGCAACGATGGGTTTGGAGCAGCTATCTTTGCTCAGCAGCTTGCTGAGATTTATGCGGACACATTAGCGGGCAAGCCAGTTACGCCGTCTGGCGCGATTTCATGGAACGATTTTCTCGAAGATGAAGCGCAATACGCGGCCTCCAGCCGATGTTCTACAGATCGAAACTATTGGGTCACCTGTATGCAAGGCGTTGGCGTCCCCGCGACACTTTCGGGAGAGTTGCCCAAGCCTCCGCAGCCCGGTCTTGAAGAAAACATTCGCTTGACGCGAACATTGGCAAAAGAACTGGAGAACGTGGCGGCGATCTACGAAGCCAGCTTCACGCAACTGCTGATCGCGGTGGCCGGCTTCTATCTCCATCAAATAACCGGCCAAAAAGAAGTTATCCTCGGCATTCCATTAACGGCGCGAACCGGCGCTCGCATGCGCAATGTGGTTGGCCTGGCCGCCAACGTCTTGCCGCTTAGACTTTCGGTTGAGCCGCAGGCTACGGTCAGCGATTTCATGAAGCAAGTTTCCAGATCACTGCGAGAGATCTTCCGCCACCAACGTTACCGTCGCGAGGACTTGCGCCAGGATCTCGGTCTGGGTCCGAATGATCCGGAGTTATACGGGCTGGTTGCGAACGTTAACTCCTTTCCATATAACTTGTCTTTCGCCGGCAGCCCGGTTGAGATACATAACCTGGGCACACGGCCTGTGAATGATTTTCAAATTGTTGTCTTTGACCGTCAGGATGAATCCGACGTCGAAATTAAAGCCTTCGCGTTGCCAGCACATTACCGCAGATCGGAAGTGAAGGAACATCTCCAGCGCTTTCTGGAACTCTTGAAGGAGTGGTGTACGCTCCAGCCAGAGTCCTTACTGGGTGATTTGACGTTGCTTGGCGGTGCGGAGCGCGATCGG
>CAZXVX010000123.1:0-10261 GCA_964644105.1 uncultured Occallatibacter sp.
GCGAGGCGGCCGAACTGCGCCGTCACGACCCAATCGATTATGTGCGCCGCTCGACAGCCTCCATGGTGGTTCACGTGGACGCGATGCTGGCCTTGCAGCGCGCCGGGGCCATCGCCTTTGACTACGGCAACAACATTCGCCGCTTCGCCTTCGACGCCGGCTGCAAGGATGCCTTCCTGATTCCAGGCTTTGTGCCGGAGTACATTCGCCCGCTCTTCTGCACCGGGCAGGGGCCATTCCGCTGGGTGGCGCTCTCGGGCGATCCTAAGGACATCGAGCGCACCGATGAACTGGCGCTGGAGTTGTTTCCAGACAATGAGATTCTCACCCGCTGGCTCAAGCTGGCGCGCGGGCGATTTTCCTTTCAGGGCCTTCCGGCGCGCATCTGCTGGCTGGGCTACGGTGAGCGCGCCCGCATGGGTCTCGCCATCAACGATCTCGTCCGCAAAGGCGAAATCTCCGCTCCCATCGCCATTGGCCGCGATCATCTGGATACCGGCTCGGTGGCCAGCCCCTACCGCGAGACGGAGAAGATGCTCGACGGCTCGGACGCCGTGGCCGATTGGCCGATTCTGAATGCGTTGCTCAACACGGCCTCCGGTGCAACCTGGGTCAGCTTCCATCACGGCGGCGGCGTGGGCATGGGCTATTCGCTGCACGCCGGCCAAGTGACAGTGGCCGACGGCACTGAGATGGCCGCCCGAAAGATCGCCCGCGTGCTCAACAACGATCCCGGCCTGGGCGTAGCGCGCCACGCCGATGCAGGCTACGCATTAGCGCAGCGAACCGCACGTGAGCAGAGCATCGCGATTCCCATGGCGGAGAAACAGGGACTAAGGGACTAGGGACTGAGGGACAAGTACGGTGACCGCATGAATTGATAATGGCCGGAATGTAGCGCCGGTCTCCAGACCGGCTGTAGCGCGGACGTCCTCGTCCGCGCCTGGTTCATGTCAGGATGACAGATTTGTAGAGATGTGAAGATTCAACCAACGAAGGAGTCAGGCGTGGGGGAGATTCTAGCCGTCGTCGATATCGGGCAATTGGTCACTCTCGCCGGACCTCCGCACCCGCGCGTAGGCGCGGAGTTGCGCGAAGTCGGCCTGATCGAGGACGCGGCGCTGTTCGTCGAAGACGGTCGCATCATTGCCGCTGGCCCCTACGCCGAACTCCGATCCCAAATTCCGCCGGACGCCGCGATCATCGACGCCGAAGGCCGCTGCGTAACTCCCGGCTTCGTCGACGCGCATACGCATCTGGTCTTTGGCGGTAATCGCGCGGCGGAGTTCGACGAGCGGATTGCCGGTGCCACCTATCAGCAGATTGCATCGGCTGGCGGCGGGATTCTGCGCACCGTCGCGCAGACTCGCGCGGCCACCGAGGACGAACTGCTCACGGTGGCGCGCAAACATCGCGACTGGATGCTGCGCTCAGGCACCACGACGGTTGAGGCCAAATCCGGCTACGGGCTGGACCACGCAAACGAGTTGAAGATGCTGCGCGTAATGGCGCGGCTCAACGCCGAGGGTCCGACTGAGATTGTGCCCACTCTGCTCGCGGCGCATACCGTTCCGCCGGAGTTTGCAGGACGGCGCGAAGAGTATGTCCGCTGGATCGCCGAAGAACTGATCCCCGAAGTGGCTGCGGCCGGCCTGGCGCGCTACTGCGATGCATTCTGCGACGACCATGCCTTCACGGTAGAGGAATCGCGCACCGTGCTGACGGCGGCGCGGCGCCACGGTCTCGGCTTGCGCATCCATGCCGAACAGTTTCGTCCCGGCACGGGCGCGGAGTTGGCCGCCGAGTTGGACGCGGCCACCGCCGACCATCTGGAGACGGTTGATCTAGAGACACTTCGACTCTTGATGAAAGCAAACGTGCAGCCGGTCCTGCTTCCCGGTTCGGTATTTGCGCTCGGCCGAAGCAACTATCCGCCGGCGCGCGCGATGATCGATGCGGGCTTGGCGATTGTTGTAGCCACGGACTTCAATCCCGGCTCCTCGCCGATTGCCTCCATGCCGTTCATTCTTTCACTCTCTTGCTTGCAGATGTACCTGACGCCCGCCGAAGCGCTCGTGGCAGCGACGATGAACGCCGCTTGGAGCTTAGGCCTGGGGCACCGGAAAGGCTCTTTAGAGACCGGCAAAGACGCCGACTTCCTGATTCATGAAGTCAGTGACTACCGTGAGCTGGCTTACTTTATTGCCACTCCCTTTAGACCGCGCGTTTTTATCGAGGGAAGGGAAGTGGTGCAAGATAGACCTTAATATCTCTTTCTCAGCACAAAAGTCCTGTAGCCGCCAAAAAACTCGGGTCTTTGCAACTTGGCCTGGATTTCAGGGAACATCTGACTCAGTCTCTAGCGCAGACAAACCTTCCCTCATTGTCTAAGGTTCAACTTTTATTTTGAACGAATTACGCCACGTATGAAGCCGTGACTTCTTCAAATATCCTCTGATTCAGATATTTCCTGGAGAGCAAACTTTGTATGCATCTCTGCTATATCTAGATTCATGCGGCTCGTTTGCTCATCGTTCTTCAATCTTCTGTTGGCGGCTCTGCTGGCCGCGGCTGCACCTTTGTGCGCACAGCAAGATCCCTTTCGCTGGATGGATTTTCATTCTCCTCAGGATCGGGACATCGTCGTCTGGGTCCAGCAATCGCTGGGCGCGGAAAAGTGGACGGCGATCCGCGAGATCGGCGTCCAGTACGACGCGGCGCTGGTAATCACCACGCAGCGTCCTTCGCCGCAATCGCAACCCAGCGACGACAGCTTCACCGTATGGAGCCTTTCGCTGACCAGCCACACTCTGACGCCGCTCATCAAAGGCGTCAATCTGCGCCTGCTCGATTGGCTGCAGCTAGCCGTGGGTGAACCGCGAGAGCTGGCCGCACTCTATGAGGACTGCAACCAATGCATGGCGGAAACTTATTTCACCGCTTTTCATTACGACTTCAATCAGCATATGTGGACGGCGCGCTGGATGCGCGGCAGTCGCACCGCCCCTATCTGGAGCTGGAATCTTGCGCAGGGTGTGGCGCTCACGCAAGTCTACGCGCTTCTGAATGAGCCCAACGGCCGGCAGCAGATGGGGACTTGGAGCCACATCGATCATGGCAAAGACAAACCGGAGGACAGTGTCTTCCGCTACGACTTGGACCCGATCAACGGCTTGGAGCGAACGCAACTGCTCAGCGGCAAGGATGCCGAGGTGATGAAGCAGCGGCTCTGCACGACGCAGGTCTTGATTCCAGGTCTCGCGCGCGGGCAGGATTCCCCGCTCTGCCAGCAGAAGGTCAAGCCCACATTCCAGCGCAAGCCCGTCACCACTCCGCCGGCCAATAATCACGGCCAATCCTTGCCGCCGGTCGCGCGCCATTGACCGATTCCGTCGTATACTGGCCTCATGTCGATTGTGAAAAATATCGCCGGCATCGCCAAGGGCATGAGCATCACCATGGGTGAGATTTTCCAACCTATTCAGGTGGAGAATTATCCGGATGGTCCCGGCCCACAACACGGCGCAGTTCTGGAGCAGCGGTACCGCGGCGCCCATGTTCTGCAGCGCGACGAGAACGGCCTGGAAAAGTGCGTGGCCTGCTTCCTTTGCGCCGCGGCTTGCCCCTCCAATTGCATTTATATTGAGGCGGCGGAGAATACGGAGACCGAGCGATTCTCTTCCTCTGAGCGCTTCGCCAAGGTCTATAACATTGATTACAATCGATGTATCTTTTGCGGCTACTGTGTGGAGGCTTGCCCAACGGACGCCATCACTCACGGTCACGGCTTCGAGCTGGCCACGCTGAACGCCACCAATCTGGTCATGCGCAAGGAAGATATGTTGATGCCCGCATCGGGTAAACCTTCCCGCAAATCCTCAAACGTGCTAGAATAAAATTGGTTTTTTCCCAGGCTGCGGCCGCGGATGGTTATCTTTTTTATTGGATTGCCTTGAAACGTCTTGGCCACAGCGGGCACTATTATGCCTGATTCGTTGTGCGCCACTTCAAGAATGCAAACCGTTCTGGAAAGGACCGCCGCAGATGCTGCTTATTGCCTGGACAAGCCAATTAAACGTCGGAGTGAAGCTGCTGAATAACGAACACAAGCAGCTTGTGAATCTCATTAACAATCTGCACGACGGCCTTGTGACTGGTCAAGCCAAGTCTGAGTTGCAGATTATCTTCGAGCGGCTGGTCAGCTTAACCCGCATTCACCATGACAATGAAGAAAGACTACTTGCCGAAGCCGGTTTCCACGGCCTGCAGGCGCACAAGCGCGAGCATCTACAGATGCTGCAACAACTTGTGGAATTGCAGATCCGCTTCGTGAACACCAATCAGTTGGGTGTCGAGATGGAGATCATGCAGCAGCTCCGCGTTTGGCTCTTCAAACACATTCAAGGCACTGATCAACAGTTCACCTCGCATCTCAAGAGCGTCAACGTCGATGCCATCCTCAACGGATGGAGGGCTCCGATCGAGAGTCCGCAGTTGAAGCCGGTTGTTGAAACCAGAATCGAGCAAGGCGTCTGGTAGCTGTCAAAGCCTTCCCAATATGGTTTTGTGCGCTCATCTTCAAGGCTCGGACGCTCGCAGGCGGCTCCGTTGAGCACAATGAGGCATCCTTCAACAGCCATCGGTGTTAGCATCGAATCTGACAGATGCAAACTAAAAAACTGAAAATCATACCCCTTGGCGGTCTTGGCGAGTTCGGAATGAACTGTCTGGCCCTCCGCTGGGAAGACGACATTATCGTGATCGACGCCGGGCTGATGTTTCCGGAGTCGGAGTTGCTGGGCGTGGATGTTGTAGTGCCGGACATCACCTACCTGGTTGAAAACAAAGCGCATGTTCGCGCCATTGTGCTCACGCACGGACACATGGACCATATCGGCGGCCTGCCCTGGATCTTGTCCGAAATCAAGGTTCCCGTCTACGCCACCGAGTTCACGCTGGCTTACGTTGAAGGCATCCTCGAAGAGAATGGCCTGCTGGACGAGACAGAGCTGGTCGAGATCGTCCCCAAGGAAAAATTCTCGGTCGGTCCCTTCACCATCGAGCCGATCCACGTCACACACTCCATTGTGGACGCGGTTTCGCTGGCCATCGAGACCCCGGTTGGCGTCATCATACACACCGGCGACTTCAAGATCGACCTTGCCCCGCTCGACGGCAAGAGCTTCGATCTGCACACCTTTGCCGAGTACGGCAAACGCGGCGTGCTGGCCCTCCTGCAAGATTCGACCAACGTAGACCGCTCCGGTTACACGCCCAGCGAGTCGGCCGTAATTCCGCGCCTGGACGAGATCGTCTCCCGCACCAAGAAGAAGCTTTTCTTCAGTTGCTTTTCGTCCTCGGTCTTCCGCATCCGCATCGCTCTCGATCTGGCCCGCGCGCATGGCCGCAAGGTGGCGCTGATTGGCCGCTCGATGCAGGACAGCACGGAGATTGCGCAGGATCTAGGCTACATCGATGTTCCCAACGGCCTCATCATCAACCCTGGCCAAATGCGCGACTATCCGCCCGAGCAGTTGATGATCCTGATCAGCGGCACCCAGGGCGAGCCGATGAGCGCCCTCAGCCGCGCCGCCGTGGACAATCACAAGCACGTCCACATCGACGCCGGCGACACGGTGCTGCTCAGTTCGCGCATTATTCCCGGCAACGAGAAGGCGATCTTCCGCGTCATCGACCATCTCTATCGCCGCGAGGCCAACGTCATTTACGACAACGGCAGCAACGGCCTGATCCACGTCAGCGGCCACGGCTCTCAGGATGAATTGCGCCTGCTCATCAACCTGGTGCGCCCCAAGTTCTTCATTCCCGTCCACGGCAACTACGGCAACCTGCGCAAACATGCCCAGTTGGCTATGGACACCGGCGCCGTCGAACACACCATCATCATTGAAGACGGCGACGTACTGGAACTGAGCAAGAACGACGTCCGTAAGAAAGACAAAGTCACCACCGGCCGCATTCTCATCGACTCCGGCTCCAATACCGATGTCGTCGAGGAGTTGGTTCTGCGCGACCGCCGTATCCTCTCCGAAGACGGTGTAGTACTGGTGGTTTTGGCTATCAACAAACGCACCGGCAAAGTGGAGCAGCAGCCTGAAGTCGTCATGCGCGGCTTTGGCGGCGCGGACATCACCGAACAAGCTCGCGAGTTAGTCCTGAAAACTCTCGATAGTTTGAACGCCGAGCAGAAATCCGACTACGGCATGGTCAAGGAAAAGGTCCGCGCCGATCTCAAGCGCCTCATCCAGAAAACCACCGGACGCCGCCCCATGATTATGCCGGTGATTCTGGAGATTTGAGCGGGGATAGCGTGTAAGCGGTGTTAATGGAGTTAGCCAGCGGCGGAAGCAATTACTCTTCCGCCGCTTCCTTCGTTTATTACGATTAAATTCCTAATAAACTGTCATCCTGAGCGGAGTTTGACGCGTTCTTTGCGGCAAACGCAGTCGAAGGACCTGCGTTTGCTTTTCTCCTACTTGATCGTCACACTACTTTCGCCGCCTTCTTTATGAAAACTGAGTGTTAAGTCAATCAAATTTGCATGATTATCTCTCTTTGGTTCAAAACTAAAATTGTATCCTTTCAACATTAGTTCATCCGCAATCTTATGGTACAAACCCGTAATTGCTTCATCAAGATAGATGTCTCCGGGTTTCATTCCAAGCAATTCCTTCACCTTGCTTTCCTGTTCAGCATTCAGTCTTTCAACCGTGATGCTGCGCAGGTGGTAAACAGGCCCCGGATTCACATCCAAGCGGTACGAAACTAAAGCGTGATCGCGGTCCAAAACCGGCAGGATCATTATCTCTACATCGGCATATCCATAGTGCAAGTAGTATTCTCTTAACTTGCTCTCCAACCCGCCCATTGGATAGCGTCCCGGAACATCTCCCTCCTTCATCTCGTAGAACCGCGACAAGTCTCTTCCGATAAGAAGTGGGCCTCCATCTGCCATAATTGTCGAGACGTGATACTGAGGGCCAGCAATTACAGATACCGTGAGAGAATCCTGATAATGATCTCCCACTTTTACAGGTGGTTGCCGGTTGATTTGAACCTGCGTATCAAGATATCCATTTTGGTGAAGAACTTCCTTGATGCGCGATCGCCTGAACCAATCTCCGAATTTACTGTCAGGCTTTCCTTCACCCCAATGGGCGTCAGCTTGCAATAAAGCAGTTAGATTTTCTGGTTCAACCTTCCAAACAATTTTATCGAGCAGAATCTGAGGGTTGAGAATGCTGAATTCAATGGAAGGCTCCGGAGCTTCTGGATCACGAGCCGATCCAAAATAGGACGGCTCTTGACTGTAGATGTCCGCAGTGATTCCATTCTCTTTCAAGATCATTCCAAGAGCAACTCGCATTCTGTCGATTGATGATTCCGTGGTAGGGATCTCATCGCCCAAGTCAGGAATTCGCTTCTTCAGCAAAGCTCGCAACTCCTCGTCGCTCCACCACACAAAGTTGCCAAAGCTGTAGGGTAGATGGCTCGGATAGCTTGTCGCCGGTTTGGAGGTCTGAGCTATTCCTTTGGTTGCCGTATACAGGAGCAATATGAGAAACGCAGTCAAGACAAATCGGCCAAATTGTGTTGATCTTATTTTCATGAGAGGTGGGCCTCACACGAATAGTAATGCATAAACCGTTCGATTCGCAGGAACTCTACCGATAAATCTCCCGGCGATTGCCAATCTGCAAAACCAGAACCGTCAGCACCCCGTCCCGAATATCGCAAAAGATTCAATAATCGCCTGCGCGATAACGCCAAAGATCTCCCAACTCCCCCTTCAGCGCTTTGCCGATCCCGCGCGGATCATCGCTCACTGCCACGCGCTCATCCATATAATCGACAATCCGCCGGGCCGTAGCTTTGTCCAATTTGCGCAGTTGCTTCTTCGCGGTCTCCGCGTACTCAATCGTCCAGGCCAAGGTCTTTCCTCACAGAAGCCGTGGAGTGCACCCGCTCCTGCCCATTGCGAACCCGCGCCAGCGTCTCGATGGCCAAATAATACTCCTCCATCTCGCCGATTCCGCCTTCAATCATCTCCCGCAGATAGAATGCCTTGGTGCGCCCCGTCTTCAAAGCCAACTGGTCCAGCCGGTCTTCAACTTCCGGAGCAAGCCTGATGGATGTTGCCATAATTTCCCTCCTTATGAATACGTGTATTCAATGTATCACATTATCACCATGCTTTCTTGATACGAGGCAATTCCGCTCTAGCCTTCCATTTTCTGCCGGATTGAGCGGATAATAGGAACACAGGAGGGTTGCCATGACGATTCTGGTTGAAATCAGCTCGGAAGCCGAAGTCAATCTGGCTGCCCAAGCCGTCGCGCGGGGCATTGCGTTGGAACAATATGCGAGCAAGCTCCTTGAGGATGCTGCGATTTCTCGCCCAACAGGCAAAGGCCGTCTTACCCGCGAAAGCCTTGATGCAATGTTGAGTAGGATCGGTGAAGGCGCGGAGTATCGTCCTAAACTGCCAACCTCTGCTTTCAGCCGTGAAAGCTTCTACGAAGACCGCACGTAAGCAACCAAGATGCAGATACTTCTCGATAGCAATATTCTGATTCGCTGGCTGGAGCCGGACAACTCGGACCAGATCGTTGTCAAAGCCGCTCTGGATCGCCTGATGCTTTTGAAGACCGATCTCTGTTTTACATCGCAGAATCTTGGCGAGTTCTGGAATACGATGACCCGTCCAGCCAACCGCAACGGATACGGATTATCTCCAGAAGAGGCGGATATTAGGGCAAAAGAAGTTGAAACATGGTTCGATCTGCTTCCCGATAGCCTTGCGGTTCATAACCGATGGCGACGGCTTTTGGTGGACTATCGCGTCTCCGGCGTCCAAGTCCATGATGCGCGACTCGTTGCCGCGATGCTTGTCCACGACGTAAAGCGCATTCTGACCTTTAACACAAAAGACTTTGCGCGATACGATGAGATTGAAGCCGTTCATCCACTTCAGATGGTTTAGCAAGGGACTCACGTCATGCCAGAGCAACTCATCTCCCTCGAAACCATCCGCACCGCCGCTGCTCGCATTGCGCAGATCGCCGTCAAAACTCCGCTCATTGAAGCCGCCTTCCCTGGCCTCTCAGGTTACGGAACCGGCAAGCAAATCTGGCTCAAGGCGGAGAGCCTCCAGCCCATCGGGGCATTCAAGATGCGCGGCGCGGCCAACAAAATTCTGCAACTCACCCCGGAAGAGATTCGCCGAGGCGTCATCACCTACTCCAGTGGCAACCATGCGCAGGCCGTGGCCTATGTGGCTCGCGCGGTGGGAGCCAAAGCCGTCATCGTGATGCCCTCGAATGCCCCCGCCATCAAGCGCACAGCCACGCTGGCGCTAGGCGCGGAGGTGGTGGATGTGGGACTGGCTTCCAGCGAGCGCCTCGCCGTGGCCGAGCAGCTTGTCCGCGAGCATGGCTACGTGGTCGTGCCGCCCTATGACGACGAGCAGATCATCGCCGGGCAGGCCACCTGCGGCCTGGAGATTGTTGAATCCATTCCTGATCTGGATTTGGTGCTGACGCCAGTCTCCGGCGGCGGTTTGCTGAGCGGCGTCGCTGCAGCCGTCAAGCAGTTGCGTCCGCAGGCCAAGCTCTTCGGCGTTGAGCCGGAGCTGGCCGGCGATACAGCCGAGAGCTTTCGCGCTGGCGCAATTGTCGAGTGGCCCGCGGAGCTGACCAGCCGGACCATCGCCGACGGCCTGCGCACCCAGAGCGTGGGCGTGCGCAACTTTGCCCACATCCAGGCCTTTGTGGACGGCATCATCACCGTGACCGAGGCCGAGATTCGCGCCGCCATGCGCGCCATTGTGGCTGCCACGCGCCTGGTTCCCGAGCCTAGCGGAGCGGTGGCCGTGGCCGCGCTGCTCTTCCATGCGGACAAGTTGCCCGCTTACACCAAAGCCGTTGCCGTGGTCAGCGGCGGCAACGTTGCACCGGAGCTATTCGCCGAGGTGCTTGCCGAATCTTGATCCATTCCGCGCAAAGCTGACTAGTGTCCTGAGTCTCTATTTCCTTTAACCATAAAATTGTCATCCTGAGCGTAGTTTGCCGCGTTTTTTGCGGCAAACGGAGTCGAAGGACCTGTGGTTGAATAGTTCCGTTCTTCAACGAACTTCTGATTCAGGACACGCGCTCACCTCAGCCTTATGGCGCCAACCCGCAAATTTCCAGAATCGCCGCGCCAAAGCGCTCCACCTTGGCTGGCCCCATGCCGCTGATCT
>CAZXVX010000124.1:0-10258 GCA_964644105.1 uncultured Occallatibacter sp.
GTTCCGCGATCAGCGCCGCTTCTTCGGATTGAAACGCCAGCGTGCTGGCATAATTGCCCATGGTGAGGTCCGCCTGCATATCAGAATCCTCCCACCTTGCCCCAACAGTTTGCAAATTGGCAATCGCCCAATCTGCTCCGGACAACCTCCGGTTCCTGTTACATCCACTCGTTTCAACGGCCGGGAATGCGCCGTTCAAAAAAATGTTGCAGTGATCGAGTTCGCGGGAGACGGACACTGGCATCAAGCTCAATGTCCTACGCCCTCTATTGTCTTAGACACCGGTTCCTCCTCCAGTGTTCCCGATCACGCAAGTATTTTTTTGATCCAAGTTTAAGGGCAGTTTCGGGATCAAATCCGTAAACTCCTTCAAAAGCGGTGGAGCGGTGAAGTTCATTCGTTCATCAGTATGGCCGGTGATCTTCTGTGATGCCGGGCCAATGATCAGTCCGGAAGGGAAGGGCCGGCAGACCCGCGCCGTTGAACAAAGTGGCCAGCGGATTCGACTGCCAAGCGTAGCGGACAGCCACGGGCTTCGGCACCAAAGGAGATGAAACAATCACATTGTCGCCCTCGATGTGCGCATCGGCCCAAACCCACTTCCGGTCCTCGCCGGCAATGGAGAACTCTCCGAGCTTGTCTCCCTTGACTACCAGGCCTCCGTCCGTGTGCGTAAAGTGGATTTGAATCACTCCCGGAGAGATGCCAACCCACGCCACGGCGGGTCCTGACGAAACAACGTTCTGGCCGTAAGTCTTGGCCAGCGCGCAGAGGGCAAGGCGCTCGCCCACAGGCTGCTTGTCCTTGGCGTGAATGTTGTCCGCGTCGCCTGTGTCTATGGTGACGGCCAGGCAGGAGTTGGGAACAGTGGCCGCTGTGATTGCCTGCGACTCTCGTGTTTCAGTCCACTCGTCGCCCTCCACCGGAGTTGCGCTGCGCGCTTTGAAGGCGGGCAGGCTGACAATATAGAAGGGAAAATCGCCCTGGGCGAAGAACTTGCGCCAATCGGCAATCATCACCGGCAGGATTTTGCGGTACTGGAAGCCGCGCGGCGAGTTCTGCTCACCCTGGTACCAGAGCGCCCCGGTGATGGAAAGCGGCGCGATGGGCTTGAGCATTCCTTCGTAAAGAACATCCGGCATTACCGGCCAATTTTCGTAGGCAATGGGCAACGGTTGCGGCGGGCGCGCATCCAGGCTAAGCCGCGCCTTCCATCTTCCGGCCAATGGAATGATGGACTTGTCACCCAGCAACAGGTGCATCTCCTCCGGCTTGCCAAGGAATCCGCCGTCCGGCTTGGTCTTCAGCACGCGGATGGCAATGACGTTTTTGCCGGGCTTGAGCACTGCGCCGAAGAGGGGATAGACGCGCGGGTTTTCCACCCATGCGCTGGCGCCAACACTTTGGCCGTTGATGAACACCGTATCCATCCGCTCAATGGAGCCAAGAAAGATCAAGGGCATTCCGGCGGGCAGCGGATCGGGAAGAACAATCTCACGGCGGAACCAGGCCAGCGCGGGCGTTTCAGGCACGCCAAGTTCCTTGAATCCGCCGGGAAGATCAACCGGCTTCCAGCCCGAGTCATCCAGTTCCGGAGCCGCCCACTTCTCTTTGAGCCCAACGTCATACTGGTCGTACCAATGCATCACGAAGTTGCCGTATTCTGGCGCGCCTGAAGCGGCCAGTTTCTCCAGTTCAGCCAGCGGAATATCAAAGTCATGCAGAGGGTGAAGCGCGGCGGCGCTGGTCCACGCCTCCGCCGGCGTTCCGCCCAGGGCATCCACCACCAAGCCGATGGGAACATGAATCTCCTGCCGGATCTTGCGCGCAAAATAAAACCCAACCGCGGAAACCCTCCCTGCCGTCTCAGGCGAAAGCACCTTCCACTCGCCCTCCGCTACGTCAACGGGGTGGTACGCGGTGTGTGGCGCCACGTTGAAGAAGCGAATCTCAGAATCATTGGCGGCCTTCGCATCCTCCGGCCCGGTGCGCGTATCGCGCAATGAAAGCTGCATATTGGATTGGCCGCCGCAGAGCCAGACGTCGCCTACCAGGACGTTCTGCAACTCCACGGTTTGCTGGCCGGTGATCTTGATGGTGTATGGTCCACCCACGGGAGGCGGTTGAATGGCCACCTGCCAGCGATGGTCGGCCCCCGCCACGCCGGATGCTGTCGCTTCTCCAATCTTCACCTGAACATTGTCTCCAGGGTCAGACCAGCCCCAAATGGTATTCACCTTGCCGCGCTGCAAAACCATGTTGTCGCCGAAGATCGGACTGACGAAAGGGAGAACTTTGGCAGACGTTGCGGTGGAGTGAGACGCAATGCCGGGCGTGGGCTGTGCCAGCGCAATGCCTGAGAGCGCAAAGAAGAGCAGGGAAAAGACGATCCGGCCGGGAGTGAACCTGTAAATCATGTGAATAAGCCTCTTTTACGAATTCGCGAATATGATCCTTTGATCCAATGATAGGGCTTGGAGAAGTTTCTCCAAGCCCCGCTGTCCATCGTACAGGAACTTCTACTGAAAGAGCCTGGGCGCAAAATCTTTCAGATCGCGGCGCCATGTCTGCCACTCATGCGATGTGCCCGGCGACTCATAGAAGACGTGCTTGACATTCGCTTTGGTGAGCGCGTCATGGAAGCCGACAATGCCTGTGTGCATCATGGGCGGCTCTTCAGTGCCGACGCCGATCCAGACCAGATGGACTCGCTTGGCGAAGGCTTCAGGATCGGCGAGCGCGCCATTGTAGGCAGTCTTGGGATCGAAGGGAGCTCTGCTCATCATGCCAAGGCCGCCGGAGCCGCTGAAGCCGCCGATGTAACTGAAGGTGTCCAGATGGGCGAAGGTGATCTGGAAAGTCTGCATTCCACCCATTGAAAGGCCGGCCATGGCGCGATGATCGCGGTCAGCGATGGTCCTGAAATTCGCGTCGATGTAAGGAATAAGTACCTGCGTCAGATCATCCTCGAAGGCCGAGAACATCTCTTGCATCGACTTCATCATTTCAGGAGATCCGAAGCCTTTGCCGGTCAGATCCGGCTCAACATAGCCGACGTGATGGGCATAGCCGTAGGCCATCACGATCATCATGGGCTTGGAGCTTTTGCCGGCAATCAGGTTGTCCATGATGAAGTTGGCGTGTCCCTGCTTGATCCAGCCGGTCTCGTCCTCGCCGCCGCCGTGCTGCAAGTAGAGCACCGGGTAGCGCTCTTTGGTGGCCGCATCGTAGTTGGGTGGCAGATAAACGAGCGCGTGCCGCCAGGTGCCGGTGACCTTGGAGAAGTACCAAATCTCGCGCACCGCGCCGTGGGGAACGTCCTGCGGCAGATAGTAGGTTGATCCGGCTTCTGGAATCTCGATGGCACTGGCGTCTTTACCGCCGCCGAAGAAGGTATGGCTGCCGGGATCGCTGACCTCCGCGCCGTCCACGATCACCGTGTAGTAATGGAAGCCCGGCACCAGCGGACCTGCGGTTGCGGTCCAGTTTCCGTCGGGCTGCTTGACCATGTCGATCTTCGGGTTGCCCCAGAAGTTGATCTGAACTTTGGCTGCGTCCGGGGCTTTGAAACGGAATTCAGCCTTGCCCGTCGCATCGACACGAGGATACTCGGCTCCCCAGACATTGGTGGATGCAGGCACAAAACCGGCAGGGTTCTGCGCAAAGCAACAGCTTGTCAGCAAAAGGATCGCAACTCCGATTTTCATCATTTGATCTTCGCCTCTTCTATCCGTGTTCCGGTAATCGTTTTCTGGGCCGGGCCATACGCGCCCCCGGTTCGGCCCTTTCTCAGCCCTTGAAATCATACTCGATTGTGGCTGCTGTCTGAATTTCTGGCCATTTCAATTGAAATCCCGGAAGGAAATTCAGCATTTCCCTCCGGGAGTCCATACCTAAGGAACCTCTGATTAAGTTCTATCCCTAGCGAAACCTTCCCTCAGGGGCTAAAGCCCGCGTTGATTCTGTAGCGCTTGCGGCACGACTAAAGTCGTGCCCTTTCAAAGCATCGACTTATACAGAGGTTCCCTAATCTTCAGTTAAGCCAATTACGCCAGGTCCACTTTCAACGTGATGCCAATCTCGGAGATCTTTTCCGCGGGCATCTCCACCTTCAGCGCGTCGTCATCCTGCTTCCAGTTGACCTTGCCCTTCGCGCCCAGCAACTCCACGTTGAGGATCTTCCCCGGCGCCTGCGGACTGGCCAGACCAAGAGCCTGCACCACGGCTTGCTTCTCCGGGCAGCCCATCACAAAGGCATACAATGAGCTGCCTTTTTGCGTGAAGCGAACATCCTCGGCGGTCAAATCCTTTTGCTTGTCCTCGTTGAAGTTTCCCGTGGCGACCATGGCCTTGGTCGCAGGGCCTTCGCCGTAAATCTTCCATGGGCGCGAACTGTAAATGCCCTCGCTGTTGATCTGCATCCAATCCGTAATGCCGTTCAGCGTGACCATCTCTTCATAGTCCAACTCGCCGGAGTTGGGCAGCGGGAAGTTGAGCAGCAGGTTGCCGTTCTTGCTCACAATGTCAGTGAGCAGATCGATAACCTTCTTGGCGGACTTGTACTTTTGCCCGCGACAGTAGTGCCACTGGCCGATGCAGGTGTCCGTCTGCCACGGGTTTTTCGAGATGCCCTCCGAGACGCCGCGCTCGTGATCGAGCAGGCAGGTGCCGATGGCGCAATCGCTATCCGTCTTGCTGGTGTACACCGATTCAACATTTCCGCCATGCAACTGGGCGCTCACGTTGTAAAGATGCGAGACCATCTTCAGGCCGACATCCTCGAAGGGCAAGTGGCCGTCGGTGTAGAGAAAGTCCGGCTTGTACTTGTCGATCAGGTCGGTCATGCGATCAAGATAATGACGCTTCCACGAATCGGGAATGTCGTTGTCGTTCCATTCAAAGTTCTCGCCGAGGCGCGCGCAATCGGCGTCGTGATACAGATCTTCGAAGTTAGGATCGGCGCCATCATAGGGAACGCCGGCCAGCGGGCCGGTCTTGTCCGCGCCATGGCTCACCGCCCACCACTTGTAACTGATCCACAGGTGCTCGCTGACGCCGAAGCGCAGGCCGAGTTTCTGCGCGGCCTTCTGCCAAGTGCCGACGATGTCCCGCTTCGGCCCCATCTTGACGGCGTTCCAGCGCGAATACTTCGAGTCCCACAGGTCGAAGTTATCGTGATGCACGCCCATGCTGACGAAGTACTTTGCGCCGGCCTTTTTGTAGAGGCTCATCAGATGATCCGGGTCCCATTTGGCGGCCTTCCAGTCATCCACCACATCCTTGTAGCCGACTTTTGTAGGATGGCCGTAGTGCTCGGTGTGGTAGAGATACTGTTCCTGCCCCTGGATGTACATATTGCGGGCGTACCAATCGCCGCGTTCAATCGCCGATTGCGGACCCCAGTGCGCCCAAATGCCGAACTTGGCATCGCGATACCAGTCGGGAATTTGATAACTCTGCAATGCATGGCGCGTGGCGGCAAAGGGCGCACCTTGCGCCGCTTGAGCGCGAGCAATCCGGCTGAGCGCAAGAGCCGATACGGCTCCGCCCATCGTCTTCAGTACATCACGTCTGTTCAATCTCATGAGATTCCTTTCTTTCGCTTTACTTCTGTTCAGCGGCCGCGAGTGCCTGCCGGAGACGCTGCTCCGCCTCGACATTCCAGTAGCCGCAATCCAATTCAAAAAACACCGATGTGTAGGGGATGGCCAAAGCCGTCTTGATGATGAGGATGCAAAAAGCCTTCCCCGCCTGGTCGAGCTTGGCGATGATCTGCTCATGCGGCAGTTTGCTGGGCTGCGAGCCGCAAAGCGCCGCATCCAGTTTCTGCCGATAATCGTCGATGCCCGGCGCGTCGGAATTACTGACGAAATCAATTTCCCGATCCAGATAGACGTTGGCGCGGACGTGCGTTGCCGCGGCGATGGCCTTCACAACGGCGCGCACCACGTCAACTTGCTCGGCCTCCGCGACGATGGTCTCAATCCCCGCGCTTGTCTGCGCCGGATAAGCCGCGTCGGCCACCACAATCCAATTGCGATGGCCGTAAAGCGGCAGCAAAGTTTGCAGACGCTCTTCCCAATTCAACGGGGTATTCGGTGCGGTGTCGCTCATGCAATTCCTTTTCTTGTGTGCCTCTAAGAAGCTTCTTGCAAAATTGTCTTTGGTCAACAGATAAGCGTCAGGGCACGACTTCAGTCGTGCCGCAAATGGTCAATTTAGATTCCGGCTTTAGCCGCTGCGGAACTGTAAATCAACGAAAACAAAACCGCAGGGGCTAAAGCCCAATCCACTTTTGCTGCTCAAACGGCACGACTAAAGTCATGCCCTGACGCTCTTCGCAAACCAAAGAGAGCTATGCAAGAAAGAACGTTTTGCAAACGAAAAAGCGTGCTGCAAAAAGAGATGCGTTGCGCGCACTACACTAGCTCTTCATCTTGGCAAACGGCCACCTTGCCGCATTTGCCGCTGGCCATCAGCGCGTACGCTTCGCTCGAGCGCTCCAGCGGGAAGCGATGCGTGATGATCTCGGCCGGGTGCAGATTCCAGCGCACCAGCCGTTCCACCAGTTCCTCCATCAGCCACGTGGAAGTCACCCAGGAGCCGTAGAGCGTCTTTTGGTCGTGAATCATGTCGGGCGACGGGTTGATCTCCACCGATCCGCCCTCGCCGATCAGCACAATCCGGCCCCACTTGCGCGTCGCGCGAATCGCCGTGGCGCGCGCCGCCGCATTGGCCGAGCAATCCACCGCGCGCTCCACGCCAAAGCCGCCGGTCAGCCGCTTCACCTCGGCCACGTTGTCCGCGCCGGAAGCCAGCACCGCGTCGCAGAGGCCCAGATCAACAGCGATCTTCATGCGCTCCGGCACCACGTCAATGCCGATAATCTTGCTTGCGCCCAGCTTGCGGCAGAGCGCAGCCGTCGCCAGCCCCACCGGTCCCAGGCCGGTCACCAGCACGGCATGATTGCCGTTGATGCCGATCTTTTCCAGGCCTTCGTAGACCGTGCCAAAGCCGCAGGCCACCTGCGCTCCATCCGCGTAGGTGAGCGTGTCGGGCAGCGCGATCAGATCCTTCTCTTCGGCAATCATGTACTCCGCCATGCCGCCATCCCGCTGCCATCCGTAGGCGCGGCGATACTTTTCGCTGGTGCAGGAGATCATGTAGCCGCGTCGGCAATCGTTGCAGACGCCGCAGCCGGAGATGTGGTAGACGATGACGCGGTCGCCCTCTTTGAAGAGCCGACAGCCCGGACCCGCGCTGACAATCTGCCCGCTCGGCTCGTGGCCGGCGATCTTGTTCTGGTAGCCCTCCGGGCCTTTGCCCAGATGCTCGTGATAAATGCAGCGGATGTCCGACCCGCAGATCGTGGACGCCTTCATCCGCAGCAGAACTTCGCCATGACCGGGCACGGGCACCGGCACGGTGCGCATCTCAACGGTTGAGTTACCCGGCAAATATGCCGCCATCATTGTTTCTTGCATCTCTTCGCTCCCACGCAGCTCCATCGCTGCAAGAATCTGTAGCGCCGACCTCCTGGTCGGCTGTCGCGTGGACCTCCCGGTCCACGCCGCGTTCTAAAACCAGTAGGAAAAACACCTTACTACGCCGGCGTAATCTCTCCGCTCACATCCCACAAATCTTCCCAGCTCTGTCCGTCCTTCCACAGAAAGACCTGCCCCTTGATCAGGCGGCAGTTGCGGTCGAGTTTCGCAATCTGGCTCATCTCTTCGTCGGTCAGTGGATCGGAGGCCGCGCCGGCAAGATTGGCGCGATAGTTGTTGATGGAAAAGGGAATCGGCGTCTGTCCGCGCTGCACCGCCCACTTGATGCAAACCACCGCCGGATGCACGCCATGCGCCTGGGCAATCTTCACAATCACCGGGTCTTCGGTGGGCGAGGTATCCTCCGGCGTGCGGTCGCGCTCCGGCCTTCCCGGCGAGCCGATGGGGCAGTAGCCGATGGGCTGAATGCCGTTTTCGACGACAAACTTGAAGAGCTCCGGCTGCTGAAAGTGCGGATGAAGCTCCATCTCGTTCACTGCCGGCTTGATGCGCGCATCGCGCAGCACGAGCTTCAGCTTGGGGATCGTCATATTCGAGGTGCCGATATGCCGCACCAAGCCCAGATCCACCAGCTCTTCCATCTTGCGCCAGGTCTTCATGTAGTTTTCATGAATGTAGGGCTTGGCGTCCTTGCTGCGGGCCGTCACATCGCAGCCCGGCGCATGGTAATTGGGAAAGGGCCAATGCACCAGATAGAGGTCCAGGTACTCAAGCCGCAGATCGGTGAGCGACTTGCGGCACTGGGCGATCACATCATCCTCGCCGTGCTTGTCGTTCCAGAGCTTGGAGGTGATCCATAGCTCTTCGCGCTTCAGGCCGCCGCTCTGAATCTCTTCGAGCGCCGCGCCCACCTCAGGTTCGTTGCCGTAGATCGAAGCGCAATCAAAGTGACGGTAGCCCACCTTGGCCGCGCCGCGAACCGCCTCCGCGACCTGCGCCGGCGTCACGTGATCCGAGCCGAATGTGCCCAGGCCGACCGCGGGCATCTTCGCCCCTGTGTCAAGCGTCCTTTGTGGAATTGCCCGTGGATCAACAGGAGCAGATCCAATTTCATCTCTGTCGCTCATTCTATCTCTCGCAATTAGAGTTACCGATAACTGAGTCATGGAAAGCATACGTGGAGACCCTCAACGTGTCAACACGGATTTCCTGCCTGAAAATCTTTGCCTTGGAGCTATGATCTTTGGAATCAATCGAAACGCGGCGATGCTCGCAGGCGAGTTGTATTTATTGGGTGTGCATATCGATTTATTCGATGTATTCTGGACTCATGGATACAACGCTTGACGCCTGGGAGATTCTTCAGACCGTTGTGCAACTGGGAGGCTTTGCGCCCGCGGCCGAGAAACTCCATCGCTCTCAATCCACCATCAGTTACGCGATCGGTCGCTTGCAAGAGCAGTTGGGAATTCAATTCTTCGAGATGCACGGACGGAAGGCCCAACTGACAGAGGTGGGAAGAGTGTTGCTGGCGGATGCGGAACCCTTTCTGGACGGCTTTCATCAACTTGAGCAGCGCGCCCGTATGATGGCCTCCGGCGGCGCATCCGAGGTCAGGCTTTCCGTGGACAGCCTCTATCCGGACGAGCGTCTGTTTACTGCTCTGGCTTCTTTCTCACACCAGTTTCCTCATGTGAGGCCCAAGCTCCGGCAGAATACGTTTCTCTCGGCGGATGCGGAATTCTCACTGCACAATGCCCAGATCTGCATCACCGGATTGATCTCGCGAGAGATATTTGTCAAGCCCCTTCTGATGATAAAGATGATTGCCGTGGTGCGGCGCGATCATCCTCTGCTCTCGGTTCGCCACAGGCTCTCTCGCTCCGACTTGATGCCGCATATGCTGGTGACCATCGAGGGCGCGGCATCCGGAAGCCTGAAGCAGCAGCCGCGTCTTCCCTCGCAGCGCGTTCTCTCTGTTGGAAGCATCGAATCGGCAATCGCCGCCGTCCGCAGCGGGCTGTCTTTCGGCTGGCTGCCCAGATACCGCATTCAGACTGAGATCGAGAAGGGTGATTTAGTGGAACTCCCACTGCCTGCCGGCCAAGCGCGAGAAGTGCAACTCAATCTTGTTTGCAAAGACTTGAGCGCCAGCAACTCAGAGGCCAATGCTTTGGCGGAGTTATTGGGGATGAATCGAGAACTGGAAACGATCTGAGATGGCGCGCAACCAGCGGCGATTCCAAAAATGTTCCAGTGCTGTTGGGGATACATCGATGAAATCGATTATAACCAAGCGATTTATTTCTCTTGCCGCATCTTGCCACTAACCTCTATCGTCAAGAGTTCTAGAAATAAAATCTTTAGCACGCGGTTCAATCTCACGTTCGGAATCTGCCGCGTCTTGTTTCGGTTCATCTACCCAGGTTTCAAGGAGAAATTGGTAATGCGCAAGCTGCTGTCCGGTTTGAGTTTCATGGCTGCGATTCTGTTGATGCCGTTGCTCAACGCGCAGACCGCTCGCCTGTCCATCGACGCATCCAAATCCGGGGCGAAGATAGACCGCAATCTCTTCGGCCAGTTCGCCGAGAATCTGGGACATGGACTTTACGAGGGCATTTGGGTGGGTCCGGATTCCCCGATTCCGAATACGCGCGGCATTCGCAAAGACGTTGTGGCGGCGCTCAGAGAGCTGAAGGTTCCCAACGTTCGCTGGCCGGGCGGCTGCTTTGCCGACGAGTACCACTGGCGCA
>CAZXVX010000125.1:0-10255 GCA_964644105.1 uncultured Occallatibacter sp.
ATGCCTCGGCCGGCGCTTCCTTCACCCCCGCCACCTCCGCTTCGGCGATTCTGGGCACCTCGGGCAGCATCGGGGCAACGGACCAGCTCTCCGGCTCGATCACCCTCAGCAATGGCGGCACAGACTACACCTTCACCATGGCCGCCAACTCGCTTGAATCGGCGGGCGACAACATCTATACAGACGGCTTTACGCTGACCGATCTGGCCAAGGCGATTACTGACAGCGGCATCGGACTGGATGCCACCCCGGTCAACGGCGCGCTGCAACTGCAAGCCGCCTCAACCGATACTGCCATCACCGTGGTTGGACCATCCGATCTGGATGACACAGTTTCCGAGTCCTTGGTTGCCGGTTCGCCCGATCCAGGAGTTCTGCATGAATATTCGACGGCTTCGCTTGATCTGGCAAACGATTTGTCAACTGCCCAGCCGGGCGATGTTCTCACCGGAAGCATCACATTAACCGGAACCAATGGCACGGATGTCTTTACCATGGGCGGAAGCAGCAGCCTGGGAACCATCGCCGTGGGCTCCTCCACGAGCACCGAAACACTGCAAAACCTGGCCTACGCCATCACCGGCAGCGGCATCGGAATCTCCGCCACGGTGAACGCAACGGGTCTCTCGTTGACCATGGATTCCTACGGCGATACCGCGATTGCCGGCAGCAGTTCCCTGTACGACACCATGGGCAACGCGGCCTCTTCCGCCACGCTCGGCTCATTCAGCAGCGAGGCCGACACGCTTTCGGCCGGCAAGATCAGCTTCACGGTGGGCGGCAACGCGGAATCGGTTACAGTGGCCAACGGTGAGACGGTCTCCGCATTGATCTCTGCAATCACTGCCGACACGGCAACCCTTGGGGTGACCGCAAATTGGGTTCCCACAGGAGACGGAAGCTTCGGCGACGTGGTTCTGACCTCCAACAGTTATGGAACCGCCGGCAATATAACCGGGGCTTCGTCCAACGTCACGGACACCACAGCCGGTGTGGCGCTGACCTATTCTCCAGCGGCGGCGTATAACATAGGCATTACCAACTCCACCATCAACGCCAGTTTGGTGAGCACAGCGATCTATGACTCCTCCAGCGGACAGACCAATCCCACCGGCGGAGACACCACGGAGATCGAAGCAAACTCCGGTCAATCCAGCGGCATCGCCACCATCAGCTATTCGGATGGCGCCGGAGAGTCGCTGAGCGGAAGCGATCTGAACAATCAGACCGATGCGCAAACCGCGGTGAACGAATTGAACCAGGCCATCAGCGATGTGGCCTCCCAAGACGGCTACATCGGCGCGCAGATCAACACATTGAACTCGATCAGCCAGGTGATGGCCACGCAGGAGGAAAATGTGATTTCGGCTCAAAACGCGATTCAAGCAACCGACTATGCCTCTGCGACATCCAATATGTCCAAGTACGAGATCCTCTCGCAAACCGGCATCGCCGCATTAGCGCAAGCTAATAGTGTGCAGCAAGAAGTGACCAAACTCTTGCAGTAAGATCAAGTTAGTTGTAACCGCAAGATTGCTGTACTTTCAAGACAACCCAGGGACGGGAGGCGGCAGGGATCAAACCTTGCCGCCCATTTTTTTTTGGATGCAAAGTCAGATGCCGAATCCCGCTCCCCGTTGCCCGCGAATCTTCAGCGCCGTGGTCCAGGCCTTCGGAGTAATGCCGAATGTGCGGCGGAAGATTTCAACAAAGGCGCTCGAATGGCAATAACCAACCTTGTAAGCCGCTTCTTTGATCGAAGATCCTGAAACCAGCAACGACACCGCTTTCATCAATCGAGCCTGCCGCCGCCACAACTCGAAGCTTGCGCCGACCTCATTGAGAAAGGTTCTCTGGATGGTTCTGACGCTGACTCCTGCCTTGGCGCAAAGAGCCGCCATGGTCATCGATTCGGCTGGATTTCGCAAGATTGCCTGCGCCACCGCCAATGCTCTTTCTTCACGGGGCAGCGTCACAAATGGGGGAACTGGCGTAGCCTTTTGGATCTGAGCAACCAGCAGGTCGCGCAGGGCGCGTTCATAATGATTCCGCATCCGAAGGTGACCGGCAAAGTTGGTTTCGAGAATCAGTTCTCGCAGCAGCGGCGTAACGTACAGCACGGAGCAACTTGCTTCCGGTCTTGCGCGCAGGCTTGTCCGCAGATACAGGGTGCGCATGGAAACAGGGCCGGGCAGATAAATCCGATGATCGGTTTTAGCCGGAACCCACAAGGCAAAATACGGCGGAATCAACCACACACTTTGCGCTGAAGTTACCTCCATCAGGCCGCTGATCGCATAGATCAGTTGATCCGATCCATGCGCATGTTCCTCCACCTGAAAGCTGGAAGGGTATTCATAGGCGAGCGCGGAAACAGAAACGCCCTGCTTCGGATCGAATTCCGTCAAAATGCTTCTTTGTCGCATTAGAGATATATTATGTCGTAAGATGCCTCTTGCGACAACCGGTTTTCTGATTCATGATGAACGCATGACACAAAATTCTGGACTTGGCGCCTGCAACATCATCGGATTTGTCACCATCGTCGACGTACCCCGCGCGCGAGAATTCTATCGGGATACTCTCGGCCTTCGCCTGATCTCTGAAGATCCGCCCTTCGCTCTGGTCTTTGAGGCCAATGGCATCATGCTGCGCCTTGGTATGGCGAAAGAACTTCCGCCGGCTCATGGCACCGTGCTGGGTTGGCAGGTTCCAGAGATCACGGCAACCATTCAAAGCCTGGTGCAAGCCGGGGTCCATTTCGAACGCTTCGAAGGCATGGTTCAGGATCAGCTCGGAATCTGGAATTCACCGTATGGCGCCAAGGTCGCCTGGTTCAAAGATCCCGACGGAAACCTTTTGAGTGTGACGGAATTTCCAGCGGCGAAGATATAAACTTGCGGGAATCACTGGCAAAAGCCTTAACGCCCGTGAGCAGCGCAGTGCAGGCGCGAAGGCGCGGGTGCGGCATAGGAGCGGGTGACGTGCAATCTCTCCATGATTACGTAGCGAGTGCGCAATCCGTCCACCACCGGGGGCAGTTGAGCGGGCAGGCGGTTGCGATCCACGTAGACGATCAGCGCGGCCTCGCGCGGATTGTCCAGGCTCTGGCCCACGCCCACGCCGAAGAACGCCGGATTCTTGAGCATCATTCCAGCTGCGGCCTGCTCTTTGATCGTCACAGCCTGGGTCAGCGCGGCAACCGGAAGCGCGGGAAGGCCTGCCTCCAAAGCAGTTTGTGGCGCTGATCCGTAGGCGACCGCATGGGCCGTGGTGGGAATCACGATGGTGCGCACGCCGTCCACTGTTTCCGGTACGCTGACCGTTTTGCTCTCATCCGTATAAAGAATCACCGCTGCTTCGCCGGGGCGGTCGATGCTTTTGCCGGTGGCGATGCCCAGGATTCCCGCCGACGAGTTGACCAGCATCCGGGCCTGCGTCAGGGCCTGCTGCGCGCGCGCCGACTCCGCATCGCTGAGCGTAGGTTTCAGTGCCGATGAAATCGTATTGTCCCCATAGCTCAAGCAACTGACCGCGTGGTCGGTTGTGCCGGCGAAGGTATAACTTCCGCCTAACTGCGCGCCTAACTCGGCGAGCAGATCGGGAGCCGGATTGGCGACGCCCTGGCTTACACCCGCCAGATCCGTTCCGCCGGCAAAGTAAAGTCCGACCGGCTCGGCATTGGCTGCATCGACGATCAGCGCGCCGGAGTCGCCCGCGTCGCTGAACTGATTGCCGCTCACTCCCAATTGATGAGTAAAAATCTTGGTCAGATAAGGCCGCGTCTCGGCGCAATCAAGGTAATAATCCACCGTCACATCCAGATCGATGGCTGAGACGCCGCCGCAGGTCAGGCCTGTCGTCCGGCCACTCTTGGCCACCTTCAAGTCGAGCGTGGCTGCCTCGCCTCGTCCGCCGGTCGAGCTGATGCCGGGAGGCGCGGCGGCCAGTGTACCGTCGGATTGCCGGCCGCCCAGCTCCAGAATGTTGCCGCTCAAATCCACCGTGCGCGAAGCAATCTGTGCCAGGGCCGCGTCGGCGTTGGTCTGCTTGGCGCTGAGCGGCAGCCAGCCTGTGAGCTGAGCGACCGGCTGAAGGTTCCCGCCTTCACCCAGCGGCGTGCAGTTGTTGTCGATCAGCCCCGGCTGCACAATGGTATCGCCGATGTTGGCGTGGTCGCTTTTGGCCAGCACGTGATTGTTGCTGAGCAGATACTTGCGCTTGTTCGAGTCTTCCACCAGCGCGCCCAGCGTGCCGCTGCAGCAGTCCACAATCTGGCTGCCGCGCGTGTCATAATCGGTGGCATTGCCGCCTGAAGTTCCCAGCACGACGGTCATCGGCATTTCGCCCTGATGCGCTGCCGGATTGCTGTTGACGCCGGCGTTGTTCAGCAGCACGAGCGCGGAGGCCTTTGATCCCGCTCCGGCGAGCGGACCGGCAACCGTGGCCACCACGGTAGTTGTGCCGGTGGAGGCAACCGAAGAGGGCGCGGTGTAAGTTGCCGTGCAGGAGGTGAAGGCCTTGCCGCTGCGTTGGCAGTTGACCGGGCCGATTGACCCCAGGCCGCTGCTAGACACTTCAAAGTTGATGCTCGCCGAGCCACCTGCTTCGGCCAGAATGCCGGTCAGATTGACGCTGCCATTTGAGCCCAGGGCTACGTTCTCCGGCGTGATTGGCTGCAGGAAGCCCGGCGTGACGGCAAGCAGAGTGCTGACGCGCAGGCTTGGGCTCGACGCAAGAGTTGCAGTAACAACGACTTCGGCGCGGTCGGCGGTAAGATAGCTGGGGGGCGTGTACTGTCCGCTTGGGTTGATGCTGCCCGCACCGCTTGTGGCGTCGCCGCCCTGGACGGACCAGAGAACCTCGGCTGGGCGCCCGTTCGGGAGCTTGGCGGAAAATTGCTGGACCAAAGCGCCAGCCGCGTTCATGGCATTGCAGCCGGTGCAGTTGGTGTCAATGACGGATGCGCCGGGAACGATGGAAAAACCGGCATTCGAAGAGTTTGCGTTAACCAGGCCGTTGCCGCAGCCGGCTACAATCAGTAGCGCCGGAGCCAAAAGCAGCGAGAGATTCCTGGGATATTGCCGCATCGTCACGATCCTGCTTTATATTCTATCGACTGCGGCCGGAAAAATGGGGAAGCAATTGGATGGAGAAAAGCCATATTCTGCTGCGAAGTGAATCATTTCACAGAAGATTATTTTGCGGAAGGCCCTGCTCAACGTCCAAGATAAAGATTTCAGAGACCAACTTTAGCGCCGCCACTCGTCGAAGGCTCCTGCCCTGAGCGCCGAGGCCAGAGCCTCGATCTCTCCAGAGAGTACCCGGTCCTCCTCCAGGCGTGGAACCACCGAGCGCACCACGCCGTAGGCGCGCTCCATCTCCGGACTGGTCTTGAGCGGGCGGCGGAACTCCAACGCCTGCGCGGCGCAGAGCAGTTCAATGGCCACCACTCGCTCCACCTCGGCCACGATCTGGCGCAACTTCAGCGCTCCGGTCATGCCCATCGAGACATGATCTTCCTTGCCGCCGCTGGTGGGAATGCTGCCGGTGGACGAAGGATGCGCCAGCACCTGGCACTCGTTGATCAGCGCCGCCGCCACAATCTGAGCCATCATGAAGCCTGAAGAGAGTCCCGGATCGGGCGAGAGAAAGGCGGGCAAGCCCTCATTGATGTCCGGATTCAGCAGCCGGTCGATGCGCCGTTCGGTGATGCCGGCCAGATCGGTGAGCACCACGGCAGCATAATCGAAGGCATAGGCCAGCGGCGCGCCATGAAAGTTTCCGCCAGAGAGGACTGCCGCAGGCAACTGCGTTCCCAATGAACTGTCCGGAAAGACCAGCGGATTGTCAGTGGCCGAACCAGCCTCGATCTCCAGCACGCCGCGCACATGATCGAGCGCGCCGCGCACCGCGCCATGCACCTGCGGCATGCAGCGCAGGCAATAGGCGTCCTGCACCCGCGAATCGTGCTCGCGGTGCGCCTCGCGGATCTCCGAGCCGGCCAGCAAGCGCATAAGGTGTTCGGCAGCGGCGATCTGCCCCGCGTGCGGGCGGGCTAGATGAATGCGCGGATCAAAGGCGGCGGGCGTGCCCATCAGCGCTTCGAGCGAAAGAGCGCCGGCCAGGTCGGCAATCTGCGCCAGACGCAAGCCGCGCGCTACCGCCAGCCCGCCCACAGCCGTCATCGCTTGCGTGCCGTTCAGCAGTGCCAGCCCCTCTTTGGCTGCCAGAACCAGAGGCTGCAAACCAGCCCGGCGCAGCGCCTCGGCTCCGGGCAGACGGTCACCTTGATAAAAGGCCTCGCCCTCGCCGATGACCACCAGCGCCAGATGAGCGAGTGGCGCCAGGTCGCCGCTGGCCCCCACCGAACCCCGCTCCGGAATTAACGGATGCACCCCGGCGTTGAGCATCGCAACCAGCAATTCCACCAGCGCCGGACGGCAGCCGCTGAAGCCTTTGGTCAGTACATTGGCGCGCAGCAGCAGCATGGCGCGCGCTTCGCCCTCGGAGAGCGGCTGGCCCACTCCGCCGGCGTGACTGCGCACCAGATTCTTCTGCAACTGCGCCAGGCTCTCCGGCGGAACGCTCACATCCGAAAGCTTGCCAAAGCCGGTGTTGACTCCATAGACTTTCTGCCCGGTTGTGACAATCTCTTCAATCAGTTGGCAACTCGAAGCCACGCGAGCCAGCGCAGCCGGCGCAATGGCCACCGGCGCGGAATCAATCGAGACAGCTTCAATCTCGGCCAGAGTCAAAGGCTGGCCGTCCAATAACAGGCAATCCATAGGCTGAATGATAGGCCGCAGCGGCCATCCGGTACAGTTAGATTGCACGGCTATGCTTGGCGATTCTGCTTGAAACAACTATGATATTGAATCATGGCAATGGATTCCACCGGACTTTTAGATAGTTTTGGACGAAAGCTTCTGGACGAACTGCAAGCCAACGCTCGGCTGAGTCTGGCTGAGTTGGGGCGGCGCATCGGCCTCTCGCCCACCGCAACCGCCGAGCGCCTCAAGCAGATGGAGGAGGTGGGCATCCTGCACGGCTATACCGTCGAGATCGACCGCGAGGCGCTGGGGCTGGAGGTGATGGCCTTCATCCGCATGAGTTGCAGTGGCCAGAACTATCATCGCCTGCTTGATTATGTGCAGACCCTGGAAGAGATCCGCGAGTGCCACCACCTGACCGGCGGCGATGATTTTCTGCTCAAAGTCACCACCACTTCGATGGCCGACCTGGAAGCCTTGATCGAGGCTCTGTTGCCGTATGGCAACCCGGTTACCAGTTTGGTTCTCTCCACCCCGGTCGAGCGCCGCAAATTTGCCGTTACCGGCAAGTTGGTCACGGTTACGCGCAAGCTGGCCCCGCGCCGTCACTGACAGCATCCCTTCCGCAAGGCGGGAAGGTTTCTACTTTGCCTGCTTGATCCGCGCCAGGAAGCGATCCAACAGCTCACGTTCCACACCCTCGTTGTCGCCGTCACGCGGCTTGCGCGGGTCGCGCACCACAAAGCTCAGGCCCACGCCGTCGTTGCCCCAACGGTTGGCGCGCGCCATCAAAGTGATGGCAGCCTCGTTTTGCGCAACCTCGCTGAAGGTCTTTTTCAGCGTCATCTGAATGAGCGTGCCGGGATACCATCGCTCATCTGTGACCACATACAAGCCGGTGGAGCTGATGTCGCGAATCTCGTGCGCACGCGGAGCGCCGCCGTCCCAGAAATAGGAACTCAATCCAGAGAGCGATGCCCGCATAGCCCTTCTCGGGTCTTCTGGATCAGGAAAGAACAGCCGCCGCCACCAGCTTTTTGCCTTGGCAGGCTGCATGGCCGAGGGTTGCGCTAAAGCAGGCTTTTGCGGCGGCTTTGTTGCTCCAGCTACCTCCACAGCCTGCGGAACCGCGAAGGAGTGCGGCTTCGCTTTCTCTACCGGCAAAGCTTCGACCGGATCAAATTCTTCGGCCAGGCCAAAGGCCAACTGATCTCCTACTTTAGTTCCGGAGGGATAAATGGTATCAATGGGAAGCGCCAGCACGCTGGCCGCCGGCGGAATCGAGGGCGATACGCGATCGGTGGGAAACAGTTCAACCACCGCCATCACTCGGCACTCGGCATCCAGGTAAATCAGATCCAGCAGGACGTGCTCTTCATCGGCGGGAATACCCTTGAATGGAACCAGCCAAAGTCCTGACCCGGATTGGGGCGTAAGTCGAGGCATTTGTTCCGCCAGCCAGGCAAAGGAAAAATCTCCGCACGCTATCTTTTTGCCGAGAACACAATTTCGTGTCTGGTTGCGGGCGCAAAGAAACCTGGCTTCAACGTAGCCATCTGCCGCCGCCAGGCCCTCGCCCAGCGGTGGATCGATCAAGAATTGATAAGGCTTATGCATGGAGGCGCTTTCAACCAAAGAGGCGCGGCGCTGCATCTTTGGTTCTCTTTAGCCTCTATCGGCAAACTTATCCTTATCCATGAGTTACTTATGGAATGAACAAGTGGGTAGCATCCGATCCTCTTGACAAGTGAAGCGGTGTGTAATATGACTATATTCATATATGACCGCAGTCATAAATCGACGTGAACGGAAAAAAGCCGCGCTCCGGTCCCGCATAACCGCCTCGGCGATCAGCCTCTTCTCGCTTCGCGGCCTCGATGCGGTCACGATCGATGAGATTGCGGCGGCGGCCGATGTGGGCAAGGGAACAATTTACAACTACTTCTCCACAAAAGAAGACATTGTAGTGGCGTTCATGGCCGATTTGGAGTCACGCTTGGCATCCGAGATTAGCCAATTTCAGCCTGGTGAACAGCCGATTGATTCAGTTCTTGCCGAGTACATTCTTCTGCACTTCCAACTGAAGGAGCCTTATCACGCCTTTGTGCGCGTCTTCCTGGCGCAGATGTTCTCGCGCACTGAAGGATTTCTACCCTACATGGTGGAGATGCAAAAATACGTTGATCCGCCGCTCGAATCGCTCTTCGCCACGCTGGAAGAACGCGGTGCTATCCGGGCCGGCATCGATATACCGCAACTCATTCTCAGCTTCAAGACCATGCATCTGGGCTTGACGGCTCTTTGGGCCGTCGAGGGCCCGCCCTTTCAACAAACCTACCAAGTCGTTCGTCAGCAAATGCACTTCTTTGCCGAAGGAATCCAAAGGAAAACACCATGACAAGCAGGTTCGCCGCGCTCGCAGTTCTTTTCGCCTCCACGCTCGTCTCCGCGCAAACGTCTGCGCCGAGCGCCAACCCTCTCACGCGCCACTATCGCGAAGGAGAGACGCTCAACTATCACATGACTGGAATCAATGACGACTGGCACTACACCGCCGACGCCTCCGGCACGGTAAAGAAGGCGGCCAGCGGCAGTTTCATCGAGGAGTTTCGCTGGACTGGCATGGCCACCAATGGGCAGCCAATTACGATGTCGCCGGCGATGCTTCAGATTAGCCAGCCGCTTTCGCTCGATCCCAATTGGATGCCTTCCATGCCAGATCTAAGTAAAGCGGATCCAAAGATGATAGGCCCGATTACGGATCTGATGACTTTCTACGTAGATCTGTGGCTCATGAACAAGATCGGAATCTTTCAACATTCCGGAGATCACTTTTTTGTACCAAACCCGCAGGTCAGTTCGTGGGCCGATGGCACACACGTACTGATTGGCAAAGACCAAATCGACTTTGACCTGAATCTTCAGTCCATCGACCCGGTGAAGCAGACGGCCGTGGTTGTCGTCCACCATGTGCCGCCGGTAAAGCCCAATTTGCAGCTTCCAGCCGATTGGATGCAGGCTCCGGTGGCAGATACGGCGAACAACTGGGTCGAAGTTACAAAGTCAAAAGACGGGAAGTTCGAGGCGGGCGTCGGCAAAGAAACCTTTGATGTCACTCTCACCGTAAGCACTGTGGATGGCAAGATCCTTTCTGCGACAATGGATAACCCTGTGGTGGCGAGCAGCCGCACTTGCGAGGATGCGGCGTTGACCAAGTGTGGCATTGCACAACCACACACCATCCACCGTCATATTGAGATAAATCTGGTGCGTTAATCGGCTTCCTCGTGGCGCTCCTGAGACCTTTTGAAGACAATTGAAGCTCTGAATCTCCCGCCAATTCCGCCGGAAGATTCAGAGCTTCATGGTTCTTGTTCTTTGGAATACCTACTTGCCGACCGGTTCGCTGGTATTCACATTGACTGGCGTCAGCCAGCCGAAGCGGTCCGGCTTGAGGCCGTTGACGATGCCGAAGAACTCGT
>CAZXVX010000126.1:0-10222 GCA_964644105.1 uncultured Occallatibacter sp.
ATCCTCGAACTGACCCCGCGCATCAGCGACCTCATCGTCAGCTATGGCGAGCGCCTGTCAAGCCGCATCGTCGCCTCCGCCTTCCGCCAGTTAAGCATCAACGCCGCGCACGTCGATGGGCGCGAAATTATCATCACCGACTCGCAATTCCAAAAGGCCGTGCCGCAAGATGCGCTCATCGAGCAGCGCGCCCACTCTCATCTGCTCCCGCTCCTCGCGCAGGGCATGGTTCCGGTCATGGGGGGCTTCATCGCATCCAACGAGGCCGGCATCACCACCACCCTCGGCCGAGGCGGCTCCGACTTCACCGGCGCTCTGGTCGGCGGAGCCATTCAGGCCGAAGCCATCGAGATCTGGACCGACGTCGACGGCATCCTCACCGCCGATCCGCGCGTTGTCCCAGACGCCTATCGCGTCAAAACCATCAGCTTCGAAGAGGCTGCCGAACTGGCCTACTTCGGCGCCAAGGTTCTGCACCCGGCCACCATCCTGCCGGCCGTCAAAAAGAACATCCCTGTCCTGGTGCTCAACAGCCGCAACGCCGCCTGCGAGGGCACGCGCATCACCTCCCTCGCCCCGCATTGCAAAAGCCCCTTCAAATCCATCGCGGTCAAAAAGAAGCTCTCCATCATCGACGTCGTTGCCAGCCGCATGCTCATGACCCACGGCTACATGAAGGAGATATTCACCATCTTCGACAAGCACAAATGCGCCGTGGACATGGTCTCCACCAGCGAGGTCTCGGTCTCGCTCACCGTCGATTCCAACGACAATCTGCCCGCCCTGGCCGCCGATCTCGGGCAGCTTGCCGACGTCAAGTACGAGGGACGCAAAGCCCTGGTCTGCATGGTCGGCGACGACATCCGTGGCCAGAACGGCATCGCCGCCCAGGTCTTCAGCGCCGTCCGCCACATCAACGTGCGCATGATCTCGCAAGGCGCAAGCGAAATCAATATGAGCTTCATGATCGACGAAGACGATGCCGACGAAGCTGTTCGCTCGCTCCACGCCACCTTCTTCCAGGACCCCGACCCGGCCATCTTCGACACCGAAGCGCGGCGGAAGTAACAATTTGAATCCGCGCGGAGAGGATTGAACCCGATGCGTGAACAGTGGGATGAGGATGATTTTCGGCCGGCCCCGTTGCCGCGGGATACGGAAGTGACGCTGGGGCCGATGGCCGTTACCGGCCTGATCGTTGCTCTGCTGCTGCTCTTCGGACTCGTCTTTATTCTGGGCTACTCGATGGGCAGCCGAGGCTCCAAGACCGCCATCACAGCCGCTGCGCCCGCCTCCAGCGCGCCCGCCGGCGCCGCCGCCAAGCCCGAAGCCGTTTCACCGATCGCGCCCGCCGCGCCCACCAAGGCTCACGCCGATGCCAGCGGCGCAAGTCAAGCCGCCACAACTCCTGCGGACTCCGCCACAACCCAGCCCGCAGGCCAATGGATGGTCCAGATTGCCTCGGTCTCCAATCACGACGACGCCGATGTGCTGGTCAGCGCGCTGCACAAGCGGGGCTACGCCGTCTCGCTCAGCCAGGACGATGCCACCGGCCCCTTCCATGTGCGCGTCGGTCCATTCACCAGCCTAAACGACGCCAACACCATGCGCCAAAAGCTGCTCAACGACGGCTATAACGCCGTCCTGCAGCCGTAGTTCAGCAAAATTGTAGAGCCGGTCTCCTGACCGGCTGTAGCGTGGACGTCCTCGTCCACGCCTGTCCAAGATTCATGACCAGTTCTTCTGGTCTATAAAGAAGCCTCAACCCCGCATCCACTCCGGCAATCCAGAAGCGATAGACGCGCGTACCGCCGCTGAAAGCTCCTCGCGCGTCGCGTAGTCTTTAGGATCAACCGGCGCATGAAAGATGAAGTGCGCCGTCCCGCGCTTGATGCCGAATCGCCCTTTGGCCATCATCGTCTCCGTGCCGTAAATCGAAACCGGAATGCACGGCGCGCCCGATTGCATCGCCAAATAAAACGGCCCTTTTTTAAAGGGCAGCAGGTGCCCATCGCGGGAGCGCGTGCCCTCCACAAAGGTGGTGATGTGCCGTCCCTTTTCGAGCACTCGCTGCGCCGCCGCCACGCTCACCTGCGCGCTAACAGCGCTGCCCGTTCGGTCCACGGGAATGAACTCGCCCAGCTTGAGGCAATAGCCGAAGACAGGAATCTTGAAGACCGAACGCTTTGAAAACGCCGCTGTGTAGCCTGGCAAAAGAGCAATCAAAGCGGGTGGGTCAAGATTCGAAACATGGTTGGCCATGAAGATGCACGCCCGGCCAGCCGGAACCTGCTCCCGCCCCTCAGCCCGCAATCGGATGCCCGCCACAAAGTATCCGCTGCGCACAATGAAACAGGTCACTCGGTAAAGCGGTCGCACATCTCCGGTAATCATCGCCAGGGGAATAAAGATGATCGCCGAGGGAATGCTCAGCACGAGAATCACAACAAACACAAAAATCGAAGCAATCATAGAGTTCCTAAAATCATCGGGTGCCCCAGGTTTCGCTTTTGAAACCTGGGAATGTTACGTCCGCATCCACTCCGGCAATCCGGAGGCAATCGCCGCGCGCACCGCGCCCATCAACTCATCGCGCGTTTTAAATTTCTCGGGCTCGATCGGCGTATGAAAGATCACCCGCGCCCTTCCCGGCTTGATCCGCGAACTTCCCTTTCCCCAAATGCTCTCCGTGCCTGAGATCGAAACCGGAATGCACGGCACACCCGAACTCATCGCTAGGTAGAACGGCCCTTTCTTGAAGGGTAGCAAACGGCCGTCCCTGGAGCGCGTGCCCTCCACAAACGTAGTCATATGCACGCCTTTGGCCAGCACTCCTTTGGCCGCGTTCACGCTGCGCTCCGCATCCACCGGGCTGCCATTGCGCTCCACGGCAATGAAATCGCCCTGCCTGAAGCCGGTTCCCAGCACCGGCAACTCCATCAGCGAGCGCTTCATAAACGCCGAAGTGCGCCCCGGTATCAGCGCGATCAGCGCCGGCGGATCGAGATTCGAAACATGGTTCGACATGAAGATGCACGCCCGGTCCCTGGGAATATTCTCGATGCCCTCAACATCAAAGCGCACTCCGGCCATCCGGCAACTGGTCGCCAGCATGAAGCGCGTGCCCTTGTAGAGCGGCAGCACATTGCCCGTAAGCGCGCACCACGGAATAAACAGCAGCGCCGTCGGAATCCCGGTAATCACCATCGTGGCCATAAAAATCAAATAGAAAATCATTGTCTTCAATCCTGCAAATTTGTCAGCTCGCCAACTCGACATCTCCGCAATGCAGCCGCTAACTCGCCAACTTGCATCTCCGCAATGCCGCCGCCAACTCGCCAACTTGCATCTCCGTAATGCAGCCGCTAACTCGCCAACTTGCGATGTCCGCGCAGCGGACGCTAACTTGCTAAAGTGATTACCGCCGTCCTCACCACATATTCCAGCCAACCGACCAATTCTCAGTTCAATCGCAATCTGTATCTCCCGCGCCATAACTGCATGAAACTGCAACAAACAAAATGTAGCGCCGGCCTCCCGGCCGGCTGTAGCGTGGGCGTCCTCGCCCGCGCCTATCCATCCTTCAAAACAATTTCTTCTAGAATCCAAGAGAATAATAAACGTGCAAATCAAAACAAAAATAAATCATGCGGTCTTCTCTTGATTCGCAAATCGTTCCTTCAGCCGCGCGGGCAGCTTCTCATATATCCCATCGAATCCGCCATTGGAAAGAATCGCCACCACGTCGCCGGATTCAAGTTGCGGCGCAATATCGTTGACAATCGCCTCCACATCCGTGCAAAGTTCAGCCTCGGTTCCAGCCGCGTTCAGCGCGAGCACCACATCTTCCGGATGCAGCCGCTCGGTGTCTGCGATCCTCTGCTGCTGATAAACCCCGGCCAGCACCACGCGATCTGCCCCGCGTAAACTTTGAATAAGATCGGCTTCAAGCACCTTGCGCCGCAACGTGTTCGAGCGCGGCTCCAGCACCGCCCACAAACGCGACAAAGGATATACACTCCGAAGCGCACGCAATGTTTCGCGGATCGCCGTAGGATGATGCGCAAAGTCGTCGATGATGGTAATGCCGTGGATGACCGCGCGCACTTCAAGCCGCCGCTTCACGCTCTTGAATGTAGCCAGCGCCGCAACAATTGCCTCTTTGCTCACGCCTTGACCAAAGGCCAGCGCCGCGGCGGCCGTGGCGTTCAGCGCGTTGTGCTCGCCGGCCATGCGCATCTCTAACTCCGCCCACAATGCGCCCGCGTGCCAAACCTCCCAGCGCGTCAGCCCATCTTCGTGGCGCAGATTGCGAATGCGCCAGTCGGAGCTCTCCGCAAATCCGTAGCGCTCCACGCGGCAAAATGCCTTGCCGATGCACTCAGTTACATTGTCATTGCCGTCATAGGCAACAATCAAACCGCGCCGCGGAACCAGATTCACCAGCCGTTTGAATGCAGTTTTGACGGCATCCAAGTCCGCATAAATATCAGCATGATCAAACTCCACGTGCGTCAGAATCAGCCCGTCGGGAAAGTAGTGCAGAAACTTTGGCCCCTTGTCGAAAAAAGCCGTGTCGTACTCATCGCCCTCGATGATGAACGGGCGCGTGGAACGCAGTTGATAGCTCGTTCCAAAGTTCTCCGCCACGCCGCCAATCAGAAATGAAGGCTCCAGCAGCGGGTTTTCGCGCGACGCCGTCTGATAGATCCAAGCCAGCATACTGGTGGTCGTTGTCTTGCCGTGTGTTCCGGCAACCACAAGAGCTTCTCGTCCCTTGAGAAATTCTTCATGCAGCAAAGCAGCCATCGAAGTAAACGGGATGCGCTCGTCGAGCACTTGCTCAATCTCCGCATTGCCGCGCGAGAGCGCATTGCCGATGACCACAAGATCAGGCGCGGGCGAAAGATTCTCTTCCGCATAAGGCTCCATCACATCAATGCCCATCGCGCGCAACTGATCGCTCATCGGCGGATAAGCAGCCTTGTCCGATCCAGTGATGCGATGCCCCTGCAACTGCAAAAGGCCCGCCAGCGATGCCATCGCCGTGCCGCAGATGCCGCTGAGATGAATGTGCTTGATTGAGACTGTCATGATTTCACCGCCGATTCTGGAGCAGCAGCGATATGGCAATGCAGAAGAAACTGATCTTCTGTTGCAAAAGGCCACCAAGGATCGTCAAAACAGCCTTGAATCACTCTTCGCTCCTCATTACCTACCAATCGTTTGTACGCGCTCTGAACCATGTTTACCCAACTTCTTCCCGCTAACGGACCTGTGTATTCAAGATCGGTTTGAAGAAATGTTATACAACGTTCAATCATTGCTCGATTCATGTCAGAGAGCTGATGTTTTCCTTCAAGTTTGTGGGTATATCGATCATCCCAACTAAACCATAAAATTCCCCAGAAGGTACGTACTGCTTCGTCCTCGGAGCGAGGGTATTGGTCATCAAATTCGTCATTCGTTAGCTGACAGTCAAGGTATTGTCGGATGAGTTCTGCCGCAATTGCCCTGTTTTTCATATCCAACATCTTGACTCACTCCCGACAAAAAGTTATCTCTTCACTGCTGTCTCAATCAAATGCAACTGCGCTTCTTTCTGCACCAGCAACTCGGCTTCAACGCCCAAGGTCAGCGTGACGTTGGAGCGCGAAACGTGGCCGCTCCGCAAGCCAATCGCGATCGGTCCCTTGAAGTCTTCAAAGGCGCGTAGAATCACTTGATCGAGCAACTCCGGCGGCGCTCCCGGCGATGTGCAATTGAGCATCTCCCCGAAGACGATGCCGCGCACGCCCTCCAGTTTGCCCGCCTCGCGCAGTTGCCACAACATGCGATCAACCTGATAGGGCTTGGCGTTCACGTCTTCCAGGAAGAGCAGCTTGCCCTCGGTCTGCGGCTCATACGTGGTGCCCAGCATCGCCACCAAAATGCTCAAGCAGCCTCCATAAAGTATGCCGCGTGTGCGTCCGGAATGCAGAGCCCGCATGCCCTCTTGTCTTCCCACAACGTATGATCTTCCCGACAGTGCCGCTTGCAGACTAGCCAGATGCACACCGTCCTCACGCGCAAAATCCGCACTGAGCATGGGACCATGAAAGGCCGGCATCTGAATCTGATCGAGCAGCCAGAGATGCAGCGCGGTCAGATCACTATAACCAACGAGCGGCTTGATGTTTTCGGCAATCAAATCAATATCTAAATCTTCCAGCAAATAATTTGTGCCATAGCCGCCGCGCGTCGAGAAGATGGCGCGCTGCTGCTCATCGGCGAAGGCTTGATGCAGATCGCTGAGACGCATTGCTGGCGTGCCGGCAAAGTAAAGCGGACCGCGCGCCATCATATTTTCCGACGGTTGCGGCGCATAACCCAACCCGCGCAGCGCAGCCAGTCCGCGCTCCACGCGCTCCTGCTGCGGCGTTGAAGCGGGAGAGACAACAGCCACTTGCGCGCCGTCGGGAACAGTGTGCGGCTTCAGCAATGCGGTCATGCGATCCACGCCTCTCCGCGAGCAATCAGCGATGCAGGTCCAGTCAAGTACAACTCGCTCCCTGGCCCGCTCCATGCAATGGTCTGCGCGCCGCCCGGTGCAACAACGGTGAGCGGTGAATGGCATCCGTGCAGCGCGATAGCCGCCGTGGCCGCGGCGCTCGTTCCCGTGCCGGAAGATGTCGTCGGTCCCACACCGCGCTCGAAGATGCGAATCTCAATTTCATTCGGACTCACAATGCGTAAAAATTCCACGTTTGTTTGATTCGGAAAATCAGAATGAACGCAAATCTCCGAGCCTATCTGCCGCCATATTGATCCACAGATTCTGAACTCCGCATTGTCCACAACAACCACAAAATGCGGATTGCCAGTCGAGACCTCGATGCCTTCAACTTCAAGCCCATTTGTCCGCGTCACTGAACGCTTAATGAAAGACGGTACGCCCATTCCCGCGGTCACTTCAACAGTGAATTCGCCATCCGTCTTCAGCGCATCAATCTTGCAAACGCGCAAGCCCGCATCGGTCTCAATGCGCAGTTCATCGCCGGGCTGAAAGCCGCGTTCGCGCGCCATCCATGCGGCTACGCAGCGCGTTCCGTTGCCGCTGATCTCGGCAATCGAGCCGTCGGAGTTATGCAGGCGAATGCGGCCTGAGTTGCGCCCGGTCCATGCGAAAAACTCAACGCCATCGGCGCCCACGCCTGTGTTGCGCGCGCACAAACGCCGCGTCAACTCTGCCCAATCGTGTTTGCCTGCGCCCTCTTCGGTCGCAATCAAAAAGTCATTGCCGCAGGCGTGTGCTTTGGTAAAGGGAATCAATCTTCCTCCAGATCAAAGTAAGTTTGGAGCGCGGCGATAGCCGGCTCGGTAAGCAATTTGGCGCGCAGATGTCCGTGCTGACGCTTGGTGGTGGTGACCGAAAAACTCACGCGCTGCAACTCTCCCACGGGATTGGATTCAACACCGATGAGCCGCTGACTGAAGCTGTCCAGCACCTTCAGAATCGCATTGAGAATCTGCGTCTGATCCGCTCCGCGCGCCTCATAGACCAGCGAATATGCCTTGATATTCGCGCGCCGCTCGATGAAGCCGACAACCTCCAACGCGGTGATGACGATGACCGTGGCCACCCCCGCCGCCGCATAAAGCCCCGCGCCGCAGGCCATGCCGATGGATGCGACAACAAAGACGCTAGCCGCGCTGGTCAGTCCGCTGACGCGGTTGCGATTATGCAGGATCAGCCCCGCTCCCAGAAAGCCGATGCCTTGCACAATGTTCGCGGCCACGCGGCCCTTATCTGGATTGGCGTCGCCGGCCAGCACCGCCGAGAGCAGCGTGAAAAACGCACAGCCCATCGCGATCAGCAGATTGGTGCGCACGCCGGCGGACTTGCGGTTGAACTCGCGATCCATGCCCACCAATCCGCCCAGCAGGCAAGCCACCAGCAGGCGGCCAATGGCGCCATTCACCACCATAATTTGTTGCAGCCGGTCAAAGTCAAACGGCTGCGAGAATTGTGCCAATGTCATGCTCATCATGCTTCCTTGACCGATGCTAACACCGTTTAGCCTAAATAACATTTCTACGGCAATTCAAAGGTCCGATACAGCGTCCCAGATGCCATGCCAGGCGCAGTGAAATGACGAGCAACAATCAATCCTTCCGGGTGTGCTTTCACTGCCTTGTCCACTACGTCGCCGTCGAATGCCAGTACAAGCTGAGCATGAGCGGCGGGCGCCTTCAACGCCTCATCGAAGATCCACAAATCGCTCTCATTGATCGTCTGCCGCAAAGGAATTCCGGTAAACGCAACCAGATTCGGATACACCGATGTGTCCATCAGAATCGCTGCATTTGGCCAGTTAATTAATTCCATGCGAAGCGTTCTTGGAATCTCTGTTTCAAACTGCCGGCGCGCTTCAATATTCTTGATTCCCTCTTCGTAAGTCAGCGGAACTTCGCGCACCATCAACGCGGTGTTCACAACGATCAGCGCAAACCATCCGCCCGCCGCAATTCGCACCCAGCGCCGATCAATCTCGCGCGGCTTGAAATCATTCACCAAAGCCAACACCGCGTGCGCGGCAAATCCCACGCCCAGCGCAAAGGCGGGCAGCATCTCCATTCCATAGCGCGTGTTGTACCACGAGTGCGGCCACCAAACTGGAATGAAAATCGGCACCGAACCATAGGCCACCGAGTACGCATAAAACGGAATCGGAAAAGCCAGCAGCAGCGCCCACGTGAATGCTCTCTTGCGCGCGGTGATCCATGCCCACACAGTTCCCGCCACGCTCAGTGCGAGCAGCACGTTGCCCCACGCGCGAGCAGCGGAATCCATCTCTGCGACCTTCACAAAAAAAAGCAGCGAGACCCACGAGTTGTGCCAGCCCGGATGCGGCGGCCCATCACCGTGCGACATGGTGCGCAACTCAATTGCCTTGGCTGAATACGGTCCGCGTGCAAAGTAGAGCCAATCGCCAAAGCCCACCGAGTTATAAACAAACCACGCAATCGGCGCGGCAATAATGAAGACGCTCGCAATCCAAAAGCTAGTCGAGCGCAATCGTCCACGGCGCAAGAGTGTGACGCCCATGCACGTCCACGCAATCAGCGCCATGATCCATCCGTCGTAGCGCGTAAAGATTGAGGCAATCAGCGCCAGCGCAATCAAGCACTGCAAGCGGCTGGTGCGCCGTGCGCCGCCGTCCAAACTCGCGCGCCATTCGATCAGCCAGACCGCAATCCAAACCATCTCGCAGACAAAGAGTGGTTCGGTCATCGCCGTGGTTTGCAGATAAAGCAGATTGGGATTGAGCGCGAAGAAGGCCAACGCAAATGCAGATGCAGTGGGCGTGAGCCAATGGCGTGAGAGTCTATAGATACCAACGCAAGCGAAGATGTACGCCAGCGCCGACGGAATCATTCCCGCCACACCGTTGGCCCACCAACTATATTTCTGCACAAAAGGCAGCATCAATATATGCGGCAGCGGAAGCCACACGGAGCCTAACTCCGTCAGCCGCGGCAGGCGCGCGTCAAAGACGCGCCGCGCAATATGCAAATGCGCAACAGCATCGCCATAGTTGAGCATCGCGCCATTCTGCCAGCTCCACATAATCGCGCAGAGTGAAGCCGCGGCGCATGATGCCGCGACCACAAGCCACTCCACGCGCGAAATGTGTTTCCTAATCAAGATGCGTTAACTCGCGGAATGTATTGAAGCGCGCGTCAATCTCCGCGCGCGTAAGCTGTTGCGTGCGCTCAGTGCCAAAGCGCTCGCAAGCAAACGAACCCATCACGCTGCCGTAAAACATCGCGCGCCGATAAGCCTCCGGAGTCTGCTCCTGCTGCGAAGCCAGATAGCCGAAGAAGCCACCGGCAAAGCTGTCGCCCGCGCCCGTCGGATCGATGACCTCTTCCATCGGCAGCGCTGGAGCACGGAAAACCTTTTCACCGTGAAAGAGCGTCGCGCCGTACTCGCCGTGCTTGACGACCAGTGTCTTCGGTCCCATCGCCATCACCACGCGCGCAGCCTGCACAAGGTTGTTGTTCGCGGCCAGCATCTTGGTCTCAGTGTCGTTGATGAGCAGAATGTCCAGGCCCTTCAAAACTTCCAGCAGCGCCGCGCGATGATCCTTGATCCAGTAATTCATCGTGTCGCCGGCGACCAGTTTCACATCCGGCATCGCTTCGCGCACGCGCCGTTGCAAGACGGGATCAATGTTGG
>CAZXVX010000127.1:0-10201 GCA_964644105.1 uncultured Occallatibacter sp.
GGAAAAGCGGCGATGAACTCCGGCGAGAGCAGCCGCATATAACCGGCCAGGCAGACCAGATCGACGTTGTGCGCCTTCAGGCAGGCAATCACGTCAGCGTCATGGTCAACCCTCTTGCGGCCCTTGGATACAAAAAGTGCCGTCGGCAGGCCCAACTCCCTGGCGGCCAGCAATCCACCCGCCTCAGCGACATTCGCGATCACAACGGCAATCTCGACGCCGTGCAAGCGCCCTTCGCGGATATTTTTAGCAATAGCCAGAAAATTCGAGCCGCGGCCCGAAAGCAGAATGCCGAGGCGAAGAGGCCTATCTTTCGAGGATTGTTGCAAAATCATTGTTGAGTCTCTATCGTCCATCCGAGAATATCAAAGTCATGAAGGGTACGGGCTTCAGCCCGTACAGCTGGAGTCAGGAAAGAAGCGGCTTTAGCCCCTGAGGGAATTGTTCTTCGATCTTGATCCTTCATCGCATTTCTATGCTATCCTGACGCCATGAAACCCCGATTGATCAACACCAAGCAAATGGGTGATGCCTGTGAAATGCTTGTCGCGGCAGAGATGACTTTGGCCGGTGTTCCTGCGGTAAAAATGCCCGACAATTGGCCCGTATACGATCTTATAGCATTCCCGAAAGATAGCGAAATCCCTCAAAAGATCTCAGTGAAATCCAGGACATTCAAGCGCGGTAGCGATACAGATGTTGAGTATTGGATCAAAGCTAATTTCGATTGGATGGCCGTCGTAATTCTGCCAGACAAGGAGCAGGGCGAACTATGCCGCCGTGTTTTCATTTTCCCAAAGGCCGTATCAGATGGCTGCTTTCATCGTTATGGGGATTCGTCCAAGAACCATAACTGGATGCATGTGCGAATCGATGAGTTGGCCAAGATTCTGCCAAAATTTGAGAACAACTTCGCATTATCAAGGACAGGAATTGGTGATGATAAATGAAATTAAGTTTGCAATGGTCATCGACTCCAGCAGATATTGTCGCAACCGAGATGCAACCGCAGGTCCTTCGACTCCGCTTCGCTTCGCTCAGGATGACAGCTCTGTAGAGAGATAATTGTTCACTGACAACTGAGAACTGAGAACTGACAACTGAGAACTGCCTTACGTATACTGCACCCGCCGTTCGCCCTTGACCACGCGCCCAATCACATGGAACTTCTCTTCGGCGCGGTCGAGCAGATTTTTGGCCTTGGTGAACTTGGCCGCCGGAATCGCGGCGATCAGTCCAATCCCCATGTTGAAGGTGCGCATCATCTCCTCTTGCGAGACCTGTCCCAGGTCGCGCAGATGCTCGAAGATAGGCAGCACCGGCCAGGAGCCGATCTCGATCTGTGCGGTCACGTTCTTGGGCAGAATGCGAGGCAGGTTTTCCGTGATGCCGCCGCCGGTAATATGCGCCATGCCCGTGGTCAGCCCTGCCGTCACCAGCTTCTGAATCACATGCAGATAGCTGCGATGCGTCTTCATCAGCGACGCGCCGGCCTTCTCCTTGATCGCGGTCACGTATTGCGTGGGCTTGTAGCCGGCCACCTCAAAGAAGAGCTTGCGGGCCAAAGAATAGCCGTTCGTATGCAGCCCGGTCGAAGGAATTCCGATCAGCACGTCGCCGGCCTTGATGCCCGCGCCCGTCACCATCTTCTCCCGGTCCACCGCGCCCACAATAAAGCCGGCCAGATCGTACTCGCCGTCTGAATAAAAGCCCGGCATCTGCGCCGTCTCGCCGCCGATCAGCGCGCAGCCATTGGCCTTGCACGCCTCGGCCAAGCCGGAGATCACGCTCTCTGTCACCTCGGCATCCAGCTTTCCACTGGCAAAATAATCCAGAAAAAAAAGCGGCGTGGCGCCCTGCACGGCGATGTCATTGACGCAATGGTTCACCAGGTCCGCGCCGACCGTATGGTGCAGCCCCATCTCGAAGGCGATCTTCAGCTTGGTGCCCACGCCGTCAGCCGAGCTGACCAGAATGGGCGACTTCCAGCGCTGCGAGTCCAGCCGGTAGAGCGCGCCAAAGCCGCCGATCCCGCCCAAAACATTGCGGTTAAAGGTCTTCTGCGCCAAGTACTTGATGCGCTCCTTGGTGCGGTCGCCACTGCTAATGTCCACGCCGGCGTCGGCGTAGGTCACGGATTTGATTTTGGTTTCGTCAGACACGGTGCGGCTTTCTGCGGATGGAATTATGGATCGGCGCTCTAGGCCGGGAAGATCAATTTTAGCAGGAAACTGGTCCTCTCGTCGTGCATTCTGAACGGCAAACCTCTTGAAAGCTAAAAATTCAAAGATAAAATGGAAAGCCGACTTGACAAACAATCCGCCTTGTCCTACTCTGAATTGGAAAGCAGACTTTACATGGCGCGCATCATTACAAATCGGGTCAAGGAACTCCGTGCCGCCCGCGAGTGGACGCAGGAGCAACTGGCGCAGGCCGCCGGCGTCTCGCGCCAAAGCATCAACTCCATCGAGCGCGATCGCTACGTGCCCAGCCTGGAGCTGGCGCTGGTCTTTGCGCGCATCTTCGCCTGCCCCACCGATGAGATTTTTCAGTTGGAGGAGAAAGCATGATCCATCCGATCTTGAGCCGCATTCTCATGCTCGACCATCTTGCCGACGAGCGATTCCGCGAACATACCCGGCGCTCAACCAGTGCCGCAGCTATCGCCGGAACCATCACCGCATTTGCTCTGCTCGAAGTTCACCTGCTTATTGAGCACCGCGTTCCCTGGGATTTGATCCTGGTGATCTACGCCATGGGCGCGGTAAAAATCGCTCTCATGCTCTGGTATCGCTTTAGAAATTAGGTTGTAGCGCCGATCTCCAGATCGGCTTTCGTGCGGGCCTCCAGACCCGCGCACCACTTAGGTTCAATGAAAGGATCTTACAAATGGCCCTGCTCGACACGTGCAGTTTGAAAAAATCTCTGCCGGTTCTCTTTGCACTGCTCGTCGTGGCTCAAGTCGATCTGGCCAGTGCCTTCGGCTGGCCGCAGTCGCTCTTGTCTATCTTGCATCTAACCGCTGCATCCGGCGATCAATGCCGTGGATGCTTGGCGGGCATTGGAGCATCGATCGATCTGCTGACGCTCTTCCAACTCGCCCGCATCTTCGCCAAACGCGCCATGCAATCCCGTAAGGATTGAAGGCGCGCCGATTGTGACTTGGATTTTATCTCCAACACTCAGAATAGGGAGGGGCAAATGTCAGCGATTCTGACTGGTTTCATCGATCTGATCTTGGCCGGTTACATTGTCCACAGAGTTTTGTACACCAGCCGCACCTATCAGCAACTCAAACGAGACCTTAAGCAAGGCGACACGAAGGCCCGGAACCATTATTATCAGCGCATTCTGGCCTTTGAATGTCTCAGCGCCACACTGGCGCTGATCGCGCTGCAATTCGACATCAGCAAGCTCCGGCCCGGATCTTTGGCATTGACGCGCAGCATCTTGCCGTTGGCCGTGCAAGGCGAAGAGTTTTCAGAGGGATTCTTTTCTGGCCTCACCGGCGGCCTCGTCGGTGGCCTCGTCTTTGCCACGGCAGCCGCAATCCTGATTCGCATCTGGAAGAACCGCCAACCGCAAAGGGAACAAAAAAAGCGCTGGTGGCAACGTTTCGTGCCGGATTTTATGGATCTGCTTCCGACGAATCCCCGCGAGAGGCTCCTGTTTGCCGCCGTTGCCATCAGCGCAAGTGTCTGCGAAGAGCTCGTCTTTCGCGGATGGCTGCTCTACACATTGCATAACGCCCTGGCGCTGAACGGTATGACTCTGATTCTGGTTGGCGCTGCCTGCTTTGGGTTGGCCCATTACTACCAGGGCGCAATTGGAGTGATTGGGACAGCGTTTGCCGCTGTATTATTCACTTCTCTCTATGTGGTGAGCGGTTCTCTATTGCTGCCGATCCTGCTGCATATTCTGATTGATCTACGCTGGGTGCTGCTTCCGGCGCGCCGCGGAATCAATCTGCCGGAGTTGACTACAGAGAACGCTGCCGGCGTTGCATAAATCCCCGATGCGTTTTATCCGCGCAAAACCAAAACAAGGAGGAATCCAAAATGTGCCTCAATCGCCGTAATCTCGATCCCAAATCCCGCCGCCTGATGATGATCGCCAATATCGCGTTCATCTGCGGAATTCTGCTGTTGAACGCCGAGCGCGAGAGTTGGATTCACCTCTCCAGCCAGTATGCGCGGAATTGGATCGACGCACTCACCGGCTTCTGCTTGAGCCTGTACATCTCAATCATGTTTTTTGGATTGCGCAAAGCCCGCTGCTGCGCCATCCCCGATGCTGACAAATGACAGAAGTCGAACCCTGGAGCGCGCCATGAAAATCACCATGATCGGCCACAGCACCGTACTGATTGAAGCCGCCGGTATGAAGATTCTTACCGACCCCTACTTCGGCTCTTGGGGCAACCTCGCCTACAAACGCACCGCGCCGCCCTTCAAGTCCAGAGAAGAGATGGCGGGAGTCGATCTGGTTCTGCTCTCGCACACCCACTGGGACCACACGGATTCCCGCTACTTTCGCGCTCTTTCTCCCTCCATTCCGGTCGTCACGCGGCGCGCCGCCGCCGGGTTGACCCGCTTGCAAGGCGCACAAAATGTAGTTGGGCTGGCGCCGTGGCAAGCGCGAGAGTTCGGCGCAGTGCGCGTCACAGTTACACCCGCCTGGCACCTCGCCATTCCTTGTGGATTCGTCCTTGAGGCTGAAGGCAAAGCCGTCTACTTTGCCGGAGACACCTATTTCGGTGGATTCATGAAGCAGCTTGGCGAGCGCTTCCGCCTGGATCTGGCGCTGATGCCGGTCACCACCTTCCGCATCCCGATGACCATGGGAGAAAAATCCGCCGTGAAGGCCGTGGAAGCGCTTCATCCCAAAACGGTTATTCCGATTCACCTGGGCATTCAGCCTCGCTCACCGCTGCTCAGAACCAAGCAAACTCCAGAGGCTTTCCGCAAGCGCCTGCGCGATGCGGGATCAGATGCCGAGGTGGTCATCCTGCACGAAGGGGAGAGTTGGACCAGCCCTGCGCTTCACCCATGAATCAAGCGGATGGGTGGACGTTGCCGGAAGGTCATAGAAACCTGGTGCGATCCTTGGGTGCGGGCAGCGCGCACTTCTCCATCCGCCCCCATATGCGGTAGCGCCAGCGCGCGTTGAGCCGGTAGATCGGGTCGCTCATACAATCCGGTATCCAGCCCAACACCAGGGCGACAGCCGGCCAAGGATGCGGAAGCTCGCGCAGCACAACCAGAATACCCTTGAAACGCACCCACAATTGTTCATCGGCTTGCAACGGGTTGCGGGCAACAAACACAGTTGCTAAATTCCCATTCGATTCGAGCAACTCGATATGGCGCTCGAGCAATTGCTTGACCACCGGTGAAGCGGAGGTGGCAAAACGCAGCCGGTCCAGCCTGTCGCGCCGAAGCAGCCAACGCACCCAGCCGTTGCACAGGCCGCAGTGGCCGTCAAAGACCACGAGCAACCGGTTGCCGATTCCGTCCATCTCGTCCATATAGGCTGTGATGCAACGGCAACACCGATGGTCTCGACTTTTGATGGTTGCCTGGATTGGCGCGTTTTACAAAAAGAATTCTCGCTCTTGCCAAACGGGAGAAACTTCTCAATCTCTGTATCTTTTACAGACCTTTGGAATCTCATAGGGTATGCGGCAGATTCATCGCTCGCGCCTTGACCGCTGAAATTGCGGCTTAGGGATGAAGGAGTGATTTCTCTTGATTTTCCTTCTGGTTTTGGCGTATTTCGGCGGCATTCTGACGATCCTGAGCCCATGCATCCTTCCCGTGCTGCCGTTTGTTTTTGCGCGCGGCGATCGTCCCTTCCGCACAAGCGGCCTTCCGCTACTGGCCGGCATGGCGGCAACTTTTACACTCGTGGCCAGTCTGGCTACCGTAGGCGGCGCATGGGCGGCAAACGCCAATCAATTCGGGCGCATTGCCGCGCTGCTTCTCTTCGCGCTCTTCGGGCTGACACTGCTCTTTTCTTCGCTGGCCGAACGGTTGGCGCGCCCTCTGGTTCGGCTCGGCGGCAGGCTTTCCGGCAGCGCGGAAACCGGCAGCGCAAGTCAGTCCTTTGTTCTTGGCATCGCCACCGGGCTGCTTTGGACACCCTGTGCCGGGCCGATTCTGGGGCTGATTCTGACCGAAGCCGCGGTAAGCGGTGCAAGTGCGCATACCGCGATTCTGCTGTTGGCCTATGCCGCCGGAGCGGCCACTTCGCTCAGCGTTGCCCTGCTGGCCGGTGGGCGCTTCTTTCGGGCGATGAAGCGCTCGCTCGGCGCGGAGGTGTGGGTGCGGCGCGCGTTGGGCGTGGCCGTGCTGGCGGGCGTTGCAGCGGCGGCCTTTGGATTGGACCGCGGCATTCTTACCCGGCTTTCGCTGGCCAGCACCTCTAGCCTTGAGCAGCGGCTGGTTGCGATGACCGGGCAATCCAAAACGCCCTCCCAGCCGGCGCCGAGCGACAATCAGCCCGCCATGATGATGATGTCCGCGGGCGGAGACGCGGCAGGCATTCCGCCGATGCTGCCCGAGCTGTCCGGCGCAACGGCGTGGATCAATTCTGCTCCGCTCACTGCCCAGTCGTTGCGCGGCAAAGTGGTCCTGGTTGATTTCTGGACTTACTCCTGCATCAACTGCCTGCGCACTCTGCCCGCCGTCGAGGCCTGGTACTCCAAGTACAAGGACAGTGGCCTGGTCGTCCTCGGCATCCACACGCCTGAGTTCCCTTTCGAAAAGGACGAGGCCAACGTTCGCAAAGCCGTACGCGATCTGGGCGTGGACTATCCGGTCGCAATGGACAACGATTATCATCTCTGGCGCGCCTTTCATAACCAGTTCTGGCCGGCGCATTACTTCATCGATGCCACAGGCCGCGTGCGCTTTCATCACTTTGGCGAAGGCGGCTACGAGCAATCCGAGGCCTGGATTCGCACTCTGCTTGAAGAGCGCAATCATCAGAAGCCGCCGGAGCTGACCGTAACGGTCGCCGCGACCGGCGCCGAGGCTGCTTCAGAGCCGGAGAGTGTGCAGTCGCCGGAGACCTACATAGGCTACATTCGCGCCCAGAACTTTGCCTCGCCGGGAGGCTTCAACGAGGACGAGGCGCAGCTTTATCGCGCACCCGCCAAACTTGCGCTGAATGAATGGGCGCTCGAAGGCCGATGGAGGGACGAGAGCCAGATCGCAACGCTGCTTTCAGCAACGGGCGGCATCGCCTACCACTTCCAAGCCCGCGACTTGCATCTGGTTCTTGGCTCCGCCGAAGGCATGCCGGTGCGCTTTCGCGTCACGCTGGATGGCAAGCCCCCCGGCGCGGACCACGGTGATGACTGTGACGAAAGCGGCGTGGGCACAGTCACCGGCAGCCGTCTGTATCAGTTGATTCGCCAGAAGAGCGGCGCGCGGGAGCGGCTCTTTAAGATCGAGTTTTTGTCGCCCCGCGTGCAAGCGTTTTCGTTTACCTTTGGATAGCCACCTGCGGTGGGGCCAAACGCTCGTTTTCGCTCGCAATGGGTTCGTGGTTTTCTCCCGGAGGGAGAATGGATAATAGCCCAGGACAAGCGCAGCGCAGTCCTGGGGTCAAAGTCCAACAAGTACGCCGTCCCGTAGGGACGGTGCGAAACCAGCCAAGAATTAGATTATGAATATAATCAACTGTTTTCAACTCAAGCGAAATGGAGGTTTTCATGCGCATATTTGAACAGAATCCGACCGAATCACCCGCCGAATCCGGAAAAGCCAATCTGAGCCGCCGTGCATTGATTCTCGCCGCCACAGGCGGAGCGGCCTACCTGATCTTGAACCGCGCAGCGATCTTTACGCCCGAAGAGGTCTCCGCGGCCAATGCGCCAGGCAGCGTAACCATCGTCGAGTTTGACGCCAACGGCCACAAGACCGGCAAAGTGACCGTTCCGCGCGTCATCAAGACCGATGCCGAGTGGCGCCATCAGCTCTCGCCCATCTCCTATGAAGTCACCCGCCATGCCGGCACCGAGCGCGCCTATACCGGCGCCACATGGAACCTGCATGAACGCGGCCTCTTCCGCTGCATCTGCTGCGATACGGCGCTCTTCAGCTCAGAGACCAAGTTCGACTCCGGCACCGGCTGGCCGAGCTTCTGGCAGCCGATTGCGCGGGAAAACGTTGCCCAATCCGCCGACAATAGCCTGGGTATGGAGCGGGACGCAATCTCCTGCCGCCGCTGCGACGCCCATCTGGGCCACGTCTTCAACGACGGACCACCGCCCACCGGCCTGCGCTACTGCATGAACTCTGCGGCGATGCGCTTTGTAAAGCTGGGGTGATTGATCGGCTGTGGCGTGGATTTCCGGTCTACGCCACACGCTACGCTAATAGAGATAGTCCTGCAAACAGCCGTTGAAGATTCTTCAAATCAGCTTCGGGTGATCCATGCGAGCGACAAGCGAGCTGCTGGCCCCACCGCAGGTGGTTAAAACATAATCCGCATAGGCACCGCCGCCGGAAAGCTTTTCCCCTCCGTGGCCAGCTCGCCGGTGACTGGATTGCGCCGGAAGGCGCTGATCAGATTCGAGTCCTGATTGGCCACCAGCATCCAGGTCTCCGTCGGGTCCAGTACAAAATTGCGCGGAGTTTTACCGCCGCAAGGGGTGCGGCCGATCGGCGTCAGTTGCCCGCTCGTGGGATCGGCGTGGAAGGCCATCAGGAAATTATTGTCGCGGTTGGCAAAGTACACAAAGCGCCCGTTGCGCGTAATCACCGTGTCGCAGGCGCGCGTCGGTCCGTGGTAACCCTCCGGCAGCAACTCAACCCGCGAGACCAGCGTCAGGCTGCCGTCGGCGCGGTTCCACTTCAGCACGTCCACCGTCGAATCCAGCTCGTTCACCGAATACGCAGTGTGGAAGTTGGAGTGAAAGTGCAGCGTGCGCGGCCCTGCGCCCGGCCGCGCCTGGTAGCTGCCCGCCGGAGTCAGCACGCCGGTGGTCGCGTTCAGGCTATAAATATGGATGCAATCGCCGCCCAGGTCGTTGATATACGCAAAACGATTGTCCAGCGAAACGCAGGCAAAGTGCGCGTGTGCGCTCTGCTGCCGGTCGGTGTTGGGGCCGTGCGCGGTGTAATGCTCGCTCCATACGATGGGCCCAATCTTGCCGCCCGTCACCAAGAAGCTGGCCGCGCTGCCTCCGTTGTAATCGGCCGCCAGCAGCACGCGCCCGGTGTGATCCAGCGCCACGTGGCAAGTGCCGTCGCTCACCGAGTTCTGTGCCGAGAGCGGCTGCAACTCGCCCCGCACCACCCGAAAGCTGGCCACCTCACCCGTCGGCTTGCCATTCAAGCTGCCTGCCTCCGCCGCGGCAAAAAGATAATCGCGAGCCGAGGAGTAGGTGATCCACGATACGCCGGCAATCTGCGCGGCTACGCCATCCGGAGCCAGGTCGCCCGTGGCTGGATCCCAGTTAAAGGCCAAAATGCCATCCTTGGAGCCGGAGGCGACAAAGACCCGCTGGCGGCGGTGGGATGCAGCGACCGGCTTGGCAAGCACGGAAGCGGCGATGGACAGCGTGGCGGCGGAGGCGGTTTGCATAAATGCGCGACGTGAGAGTTTTTTCATGGCAAAGAGATTGTCGCCGATGGAGCATGGAGTGCGCCAGTAGAAAGGAAGTTTGAGAGTAGCAAGCCGAAGGCAGTTGGCCCCACCGCAGGTGGTCAATCCCTCCACGGATTGAGCTGCTTCACCGGAATCCCTCGCACATCCCGGATATTCCGCGTCACCAGTGTCATCTCATGCAGCACGGCGGTCGCTGCCAGCAAAGTATCCACCACCGGCCTGGGCCTTTCGCTGGACCAATCTCCCCATAGCCGCGCGGTCGCCGCATCGACGCCCAGGATGCGATCCGCAAAGCTGTACTCCAGCCCCTCTACCCACTCCGCAAGCCGCTGCGCTTCGAACTCATCCTCGCGCTTCTTCTTAGCTACGCCCTTGCGCAGCTCGCCGAGCGTGAGCACGCTGATGTACAGGGACGAAGCCTCGGTCTCTTGCAAGAACGCAATCACCCCTGCATCGGCGCGCTTCTTGCGCGTCTCGCTCACAAGATTGGTATCCAGCAGGTATTCCAGACGCCCGCTCACAGTTCGATCTCCCGGCCTGTATCGCGGTCATAATCGATCTCGAAGCTGTCCACCTTCGGCCC
>CAZXVX010000128.1:0-10150 GCA_964644105.1 uncultured Occallatibacter sp.
GCGCATCACCAACATGATCGCCACGCGCCCCGACTGGTGCATCAGCCGCCAGAAGATCTGGGACGTGCCCATCGCCGTCTTCCTCTGCGAGCAATGCAACAAGCCCCTCGTCTCCGCCGATCTGAACCGCTCGGTGGTTGAACTGATTGCGCGCGAGGGCATCGAGGCCTGGCGCACGCCCGCCGCCGATGCGCTGCTGCCGGCTGGCTCCAAGTGTGCCCACTGCGGCGGCGCGGAGTTCCGCAAGGAGAAGGACATTCTCGACGTCTGGGTGGACTCCGGCACAAGCTGGCTGGCGGTCTGCGAGTCGGACGCGGAGCTGCAGCCCGCCTACACCTCCTTCCAAAAGAATGAAGGCACGCAGGTTTTGTATTTGGAGGGCGGCGATCAGCATCGTGGCTGGTTCCACTCGTCGCTGCTGACCTCGGTCGCCTTGCGTGGCCGCGCGCCCTACTCGCATGTGACCACCGCCGGCTGGACCCTCGACGAGCAAGGACGCGCTATGAGCAAGTCGCTCGGCAACGGCGTCGATCCGGTGGACATCGCCAACCGCATGGGTGGCGAGATTGTGCGCCTCTGGGTTGCCTCCATCGACTTCCGCGAAGACATGGCGGCCAGCGAAAACCTGATGGCCCGCTGCGCCGAAATCTATCGCAAGCTTCGCAACACCTTCCGCTTTTTGCTCGGCAATCTTGCCGGTTTCAACCCCGCGACTGACCGCGTCGCCGAGGTTGATCTCCTGCCGCTCGACAAATATATGCTCGCCCGCACCCGCGAGCTCACGGAAAATATTCTCGGCTGGTATGAGCGCTTCGAGTTCCATCGCGTCTATCACGCATTGAATGATTTTGCCGTCGCCGACCTGAGCAACTTCTATCTCGATGTGCTGAAGGATCGCATGTACACCTTCGCGCCGACGAGCAAAGAACGCCGCTCCGCGCAGACAGTTCTTTGGCAGATCACGGAAGCCCTCGTCCGCCTCGTCGCGCCCATCCTCAGCTTCACCGCCGATGAAGTTTGGGATTACTTGCCCGCGGTCGAAGGCCGCGCGAAAAGCGTGCATCTGGCGCTCTTTCCCAAGCCGGAGGAAGTATTTTCTGAAGATCCGGTACCGCTTCTTGAGGAGTGGAAGCGCCTCTTCGAGATCCGCGATGCGGTCTTAAGGTCGCTAGAGGATGCACGTAAAACAAAAGCTATAGGCAAAGGTCTAGAAGCTGAAGTACGCATCTATGCGACGAATGATATATTTTCCAAATTGAAGAAATATGAATCGCATCTGAAAGAGATTTTCAACGTTTCTCAAGTCCGTGTTTTCGAAGATTCAGAAACCGATGAAATGAATGATCTTCTTGCTGAATCAGTTCTTTCAACGACTCGTATTATGTCTGGTTTGTGGCTCGCGGTTTTGCCCGCTACCGGCCACAAATGCGCTCGCTGCTGGAACTTCATGCCGGAGGTTGCCAATTACGGCATCTGGCAGAATGTCTGCACGCGTTGCAGCGATGCGTTGGCGGAGATGAAGATTGATCCTCCGATGGAAAAGATTTCATAATGCAACTCCGAAATTCGTTGCATTCATCCCGTGGGAACCGCAGGTCCTTCGACTGCGTTGGACGCATAGAACGCGCCCAACTTCGCTCAGGATGACAGTTCATTTTGTGGGTAAACAAAGCACAGTTCATTTTGTGGATAAACATTTGTAGACCAACTTCGCTCAGGAGATGATTGATCCGGCATGAAGGATTGCAAAACAAAAACTCTGTCATCCTGAGCGGAGCGCAGCGGAGTCGAAGGACCTGCGGTTGCCTTTCGGTTGCTTTGCCGCAGTGCAAAGATGATGATCCAATAAGTTGGAAGAACATGAAGTCCAAACCTCCTGTTCATAAGGAAATGCAATGAACCTCACCGCCCCTCGCCGCTTGCACTGGCTGCTACTCATCTCCGCCGTCCTCATCTTTCTTGATCGCGCGACCAAGGACTGGGTCACGCGTCAGATTCACTACGGCAACCACATCCCGGTCATTCCGCGCGTACTCTTCCTCTCGCATTGGACCAATGACGGCGCGGCTTTTTCGCTCTTCGCAGACTCCGCCTCGCCGCACGCCGTGCGCTGGGGGCTGATCGCTTTTTCGTCGCTGGCGGCGCTTGTCGTGCTGATCGTGCTGATCCGTCTCGCCGACCGCTTCACCCTCACCTCGATTGCTTTGGCGCTGATCTTTGCCGGCGCTCTCGGCAACGTGCATGACCGCATCGCCTATGGTTCGGTGGTGGATTTTATCGAAGTGCACATCTTCAGCTATCACTTCCCCGACTTCAATATCGCCGACTCGTCGGTCTGCATCGGCGCCTGTCTGCTGCTGCTGGACTCACTTCTGCCAAAGAAAAATCCGGAAACTGAAAGCCTTTGAATTGCATCTACCCTTCGAGGACCCAATGAAGAATTGCAATTTCCATTCTGCAATACTCGCTTCCAGCCTGCTGGCCTGTGCATTGCTCACGCTCACCAGCAACCTGCAAGCCGAACGCCTGCCGCAGACCGTCCGTCCCGAGCACTACACGCTCGCCTTCACGCCCGACTTGAAGGCCGCCACCTTCACCGGCGTCGAGACGATTGACGTGAGCCTCGCCGAGCCAACCGATCGCATCACGCTGAACGCCATCGAACTCGATTTGAAAAGCGTGACGGTGACCGTAGGCGACAAGCAGCAGACCGGCGTCATCGCGCTCAATAAAGACAAGGAGCAGGCCACCTTTACCTTTGCCGAGAAGCTCCCCGCGGGCCATGCGACGCTCTCCATTTCGTACTCCGGCATCTTGAACGACAAGCTGCGCGGCTTCTATCTCTCCAAAACCGACAAGCGCAACTACGCCGTCACGCAATTTGAATCCACCGATGCGCGGCGCGCCTTTCCCTGCTTTGACGAGCCGGCCTTCAAGGCTACTTACGATGTAAGCGTAGTCATCGATAGCGGCGACACGGCGATCAGCAACAGCCCCATCGAAAGCGATACGCCGGGACCCGACGCGGGCAAGCACACGCTCACGTTCTTCACCACGCCCAAGATGTCCACTTATCTCGTCGCGTTTCTGGTCGGCGACTTCCAATGCACCACCGGCGAATCGGACGGCGTGGCGATCCGCGTCTGCTCGACGCCGGACAAAGTTGCGCTGACCCCTTACTCGCTCGATGTAGCCAAGTGGGTGCTGCATTATTACGACAACTACTTCGGCATTCCCTACCCGCTCAAGAAGCTCGACCTGATTGCGCTGCCGGACTTTGAAGCCGGCGCCATGGAGAACTTCGGCGCCATCACCTATCGCGAAACCGACCTGCTGGTGGACCCCAAGACGGCTTCGGTGGACGCCAAGAAATACGTGGCCATCGTGGTGGCGCACGAGATGGCCCATCAGTGGTTCGGCGATCTGGTCACCATGCAGTGGTGGGACAATATCTGGCTCAACGAGGGCTTTGCCACCTGGATGGAAAACAAGGCCGTCGGCAAAATGCATCCGGAGTGGAATATCGACCAGATGGTCACCAGCCAGGTCGGCCAGACGCTGGAGCTGGACGCGCAGCCCACCACGCGTGCCATTCGCGCCCACGCCGACACGCGCGAAGAGATCGAGCAGATGTTTGACGGCATCTCCTACGGCAAAGCCGGCGCGGTGCTGCTGATGGTGGAAAATTATTTGGGCGAGGAGACCTTCCGCCAGGGCGTGCATAACTATCTGGCCGCGCATGAGTACGCCAACGCCACGGCCGAAGACTTTTGGGGCGCGCAAACGGTCACCAGTCACAAGCCTGTGGACAAGATCATGGAGAGCCTGGTGGCGCAGCCGGGCGAGCCGCTGCTCACCTTTGGCGAAGCAAAAGACGGCAAGGTGCAAGTCAGCCAGCGGCGCTTCTATCTTTCGCCCAGCATCCAGCCCGATCCCAAGCAGAAGTGGACGATTCCGGTTTGCTTCAAAACCGAAGCCGGCGAGGATTGCCAGCTTTTATCGCCGTCCGATAGTTTTTTGAAGCTTCCCGCGGGCGGCGCCTTTGCCAACGCCAACGGCAGCGGCTACTATCGCAGCGCCTATCCGGCCAGCGTTTATGCGGAGCTGGTGGCGGGTGTGGAGAGCAAGTTGAATCCCAGCGAGCGCATCAGCCTGATTGGCGACGAGTGGGCGCAGGTGCGCGCCAACAAGGCCTCCATCGGCGCTTACCTTGACCTGGCCGCTGCGGTCAAAAACGATCCCGGCGCGGATGTGGTGGGTGAGGCTCTGGACGGCGTCAGCTCCGCCTACTCCCGCATCGCATCCACGCCCGAAGAACGTGCCCAAATTGCCGCCTGGATTCGCGCAACCTACGGTCCGATCTACGCCCAGCTCGCTCCTCCCGCCGAGAGCGACTCGGCCAACACGCGCGAGCTGCGCGCCACGCTCTTCGGCTTGCTCGGCCGTCGCGGTGCTGATCCAGTCATCCTCGACCAGGCGCGGGAGATTGCCGGCAACTTCCTGCATGATCCCGCTTCGGTCGACGCCACGCTTGGCCAGACCGCTTGCACCATTGCCGCGCGCAACGGCAACGCCGCGCTCTTTGACCAGTTGCAGAAGATCTACGAGAGCTCCGCCAATCCCGAGTTCCAGGAGGGCGCGCTGCAATTGCTCACCGCCTTCACCGATCCCGCATTGGTTCAGCGCGCGTTGGAGTACGCGGTCAGCGGTAAGGTCCGCAACCAGGACGCGGCCATTGGACTGGGCATCGAAGTGCAAAGCGAAGACAACCGCGACCTGGCCTGGAATTTCATCCAGAGCCACTGGGAGAATGTTGCGCCGTTGCTGACTCCGGAACTGGGCGCATTTCTGGTCAGTTCAACCGGGCAATTCTGCACCGCCGACGCCCGCGCCGATGTGGAAAAGTTCTTTGCCGCGCACAAAGTTCCCAGCGCCGATCAGGCCGTCAAGCACGCCCTCGAAAGCATCGACGGCTGCATCGAGCTGCGCAAGCTGCAAGAGCCCAAGCTGAAGCAGTGGCTGGCCGCGCAGCCCAAGCCGTAAAGTTGAGCCGATCTCATGTTGATTGAGTTCCACACTGGTGTCAGTTTTGCCGTGCCTTTGTCGTTGAGAGGGAACGGAGGGAGCAGGAGCCTTTAGGCTCCTGAAAGAAAGTCAACCAGGCGAGCCTGTAAATACCCCCCGGCAGTGGGACACCAGACCGAAGGTCTGGACAATCAGGGAAAGAACAAGGATGAGAGTTGTTCCTTAGGAGAGCCGGGGGCTTTACTGTTTGCGGCCCATCAAAGGGGCCAACAGGAGTGCATTGCTAAAGCAACGGCGTGGACAACGCCAGCTCGCCCGCGCCGTAGGCGCAGTGGTCATTAGCCCACCGTTTTAACGGTGGGAAAGGAACAGCAAGATGGTCGCCGGAGTCCCGTAGGGACGGTGCCTCAAATTTTTTACTGAGGCCGAATTTCGAAGAGCAAATGAGAAAAGCACAAATCGGGAATGACTCCCGTAAATGTCAAACTGCTACTGCCACCCCGGCAGTGGGACACCAGACCGAAGGTCTGGACAATCAGGGAAAGAACAAGGATGAGAGTTGTTCCTTAGGAGAGCCGGGGGATCTCCTCACACTTTAGGCTCGGGTACTTATCTCTTTCCCATAACGCTCGATCAATTTGACTGTGGCACAAAGTAGAAACAAGCGTGGACCTCCCGGTCCACGCTACAAAGCAGCCTTCCACCGCTTGAACTCCGCCGCCGGATCAGGCTGGCGGAAGAGCGCCCCGGCAACGGCAACCATGGTCGCTCCCGCCTCCAGCGCCTCTGCTGCCGCGGCCAGCGTAATGCCGCCGATCGCAACAAGCCTCGGAGCCGGACCCGCTTCAGCGCGCAATCGCCGAATGCCGTCCATGCCAATCAGCGGCGAGCTGGTCTGCTTGGTTCGCGTGGCAAAGACCGGGCCGATGGAAAAGTAATCCGCTGGAGCTTTGAGAATTCCAGCAAGCAGCCCCGCCGCGCCGCCGCCAAAGGTTCCCACGATGCGCTCGGGGCCAAGCAGTGCGCGCGCCTCGGCAGGCGTCAGATCGCCGGCATCCACGTGCGCGCCGTCAAAGCCAATCTGCTCCACCAAATCAGCGCGATCATCCAGAACCAGTTTGACCTGGCCGGCAGGCAGCGCGGCGCGCAGAATCGCCGCGTCTTCCTTGAGTTCGTCCAGCAACCCGGTCTTGTTGCGATATTCAAGCAATGAAACGCCCGCATCGGCCAGCTCGCCGCCAAGCCGGCGCAGAAACTCCGCGCGGCCTGTGGCTGGAATGAAAGAAGCGTCAAGGATGGGATAGATCTTTGGAAATGAAAAGGCCATGAATCAAGAGTAGCCGGTTCAGTTGTCAGTTGTCAGTTTTCAGTTCTCAGTTTTCAGTTGTCAGTTATCAGTTGTCAGATTCTTTTACGATCAGCAGTTACTGCACAATCGGGAGTTGGCGCAGTGCATCTCCCGATTGATTGAAGTTTCCTGGCCTGCAACCACTGAAAACTGAAAACTGACAACTGACAACTGACAACTGCAACTCACATTCCGTCTGCCGAAGGGCCGTACGTGCCGGGTATCGGCTTGTCGAGCAGGCGCAGGTAGACGCCCAGTTGCGCGCGGTGGTGGATCATGTGGCTGAGCACCATCGAGCGGAAGACCCCGCAGCGCGGCTCATCCACATACACATTTCCCCCGAAGATGAACTGCCAGTGCTGGTCCCAACCCTCCGGAGTTACAGAGGCGATGGCCGCGCGAACTTTGGGCAGTCCGCCGTCAAACTTCTCCAGCAGCGCCTGCTTGCTGGCCGGCACATACTGCTCCCACTTGTGGTCCGCCGGAATATCCAGCTTGTCTTTGAGCAGCGTATTGAGCGCCCATTCTCCTGCAAAATCTGTAAGATGCCCGGCCAATCGGCCCAGGCTCATCGATTTGGGATGGGGTTTGTAGGCGAAATCGGCGTCGGCGGGAATCGCCTCCAGCATCCTGCGCGTCGAAGCGGTTTCGCGGTCATATTCAGCAATCAGATCTTTTTGAAAATCCATGGGCAACCTCCATTGTTGCGAAACCAGCATACAACAGCGCGGCGAAAAAAGCGAACAAAAAGCGATAAATATTGGATTATTTTTAGCGGCATGAGCATTGAAAAAGATTCTGGGTTATACTTAAAGTAATTATCCAGAATTAAGAGCAATCCAGAAATGAGGCGTCTCCGATGAATTCGCATGGCGTAAAGTACTGCATAAAATATGCGCTCGTGGCTTCCCTCTTTTTTGCTTCGGCCTCCGCCCTGTTGGCCGACGACATCGTGGTGACCTATGCCTCGGCTGGCGTCCAAGCTCCCAATACGGCAATTCTCTGCGGGTCCGATCCGCAGTGTTGGGTTGGCGAGCAGACCTTCGCCACGGATTCCGTGCCCACTGCCGGCGTATTTCCTACCATCGCCTCCATCGGCGGATTGACCGGAGCGATCTCAGGATCGTACTCCGGCGGTCTGGAGATGTATGCCGCTGATCAATACGGCGGCGCGGGGGGAACCGGCTACTATCCGGAGCTGTTCTCTACCGGGAACGGTTATACGCTCACCCTGACCACCTCCGGCACTCTTCCTGGAGTCAATTACTTCGGCCTGTGGTTCTCGGCGCTGGACTCCGGAAACGAGCTCCAGTTTTACGAAAATAATACTTTGCTGCTGACCTTTACGCCGGCAATGTTCGAAAGCCTGGTGGGCGCTTGCCCCAGTAAGACCAACGCATTTTGCGGCAATCCCAATACGGATTTCCTCAACGACGATTCCGGCGAGCAGTTCGCCTTCCTGAACTTTTTTGACCAGAACGGTTACTTCAACAAGATTGTCTTTACCGAAAGCGGCGGCGGAGGATTCGAGTCCGACAACCATACCGTCGCCTACATGGACCCGCCCACACCTTCCGGTACGGTTATCTCCGGCGAAGCACCAGAGCCCGGCTCATTCGTTCTGCTCGTGAGCGGCTTGATCATCTTGATCGGCTTCAGCCGTTACTTGAAGGTCAAAAGAATCTCGTATTGATCCACTCCGGAAGCTATTTTCGAATGGAGATCGTTCGAAATTCCAAAGGCGCCCCATCTCTCCTGAAAGAATGCGGAAGGGATGGGGCTCGTTTTCATTTCACTTTTTCTCATGTGATGCTAATATGTATCACATGAGAACTGTTTCCGTTCGCGATCTTCGCTACGACTTCAAGATGGTGGAGCGCATCCTGCTTGGGGGCGAAGAGATCCAAATCACCAAGCGGCGCAAGCCGATTGCCCGCCTGACGCCCGAAGCAGCGGCAGCACCCGTTCTTCCTGATTTCATGAAGGATCTGCACGCTATATATGGTGAGAAACTATTGCCCGTGAGCGGTGCGGAGACAGTCCTTCTGGATCGGGATCGCTATTGATCTACCTGGATTCCAGCCTCGTTGTCTCGCTTTACTGCCTGGATGCAAACTCCGCGGAAGCGGTAAGGCGCATGCAAACAGACGGACGGAAGTTCCTGATCAGTGATTTGGTTGAACTGGAAGCGGTCAATGCCTTTCGACTGAAGGAGTTCCGAAAGGAAATCACGAGCAAACAAGCAGAAGCTTCATTCAGAAAATTCGAAAGCGCATTGGCTTCCGGTATCTTCCAACGGCAATCCCTACCTCAGATGGCCTTCAAACGTGCCGGTCAACTCTCTCGCCACCTGACCGCAAAACTTGGTACGCGTACAGCCGACATTCTGCACGTGGCCGCGGCTCTGGAACTTGGCGCAACGAGTTTTTTCAGCTTCGACCTGCAACAAAGAAAGATGGCCGAAGAGTCCGGTTTGAAAGTGAATCCATGGCCGTGACGTCCTGATTTCTCAATAGAAGCGCGTAGAGGCAAAGGCCGATGAAAAGGCCTCCTGCCAGCCTTTGTCAGTAGGCGGCGGCGTTGACGGCGGCGGCACATTCACCGGCAGCGGCCAGGGCGCGGGCTCCGGAGAATCGATCTGCAAGTAGTTGCTGTGCTCGAACTTCCAATCGTCAGGCAGCAGAAAAGGAGCCTGAAAGTTTGCCGGCCATGGCACAACCGGACCGCAATGGCCCAGCGCGGCACGCCACCACGGATGCCCCGCGGCGATGATGCCGGCAAAGAAGTTGCCCAGCGGAAAGGCCTTCGAAAGCACGCTATCCTTCTTCGAAGCCAAAATGGAGATCGCGCCGATCTTGGCCTTGTCGGCCAGCGTTTGGAATTCAGTCTTCAGGCAGTTGTCGTCGATGGCCGGAGCCATCAGCGTCAAGCTGCGGACTGACCGGCTCATCCGCGAGATGGTCTGGAGCACCACCCGCGCTCCCAGGCTGTGCGAGGCGAATGAGATGCTGGCCGCATTCTGGAAGCAGGCGTCCATGAACTCGGCGAGTTTGGCGCCCGCCTCATCGGCGATCTTCGGCTCGTCGGGGTAATCCAGCCCATGCGCCCAAACCGAGTCGCCCGGCCACAACAGGCCAATAAAGGCTGAGTTCGGCGGCAGTTGCAGCAGGCTCGCCCAGTTCGCCAGGCAACCAATGCCGTCGGCGCGATCCACATTGAAGCCGTGCGCGGCGATCAGCACGTTGCGCCCGCGAATCGCGTCCAGCAGGTCATTCAGGCGCAACGGTGCGTAGTCGCTCAGGCTTGTGCCCTGATAGACGGCTGGCGTGGCGGCCAATCCGCCCCCCACCGGCTGCACGCGAAGGTCAATAAAAAGCGTCATGGCAGCCTACTTTTTCACCAGTTGCATGGTATTGACGGCGGTGGCCAGGGCGCTCGAAAGATCCTTGGCAATGGGCGCCAGCGGCGTGGCCAGCAGACCGACCAGAATCGCCAGAATCGGGTCCGTGGAGTGAAAGAACTGCGCGCTTCCCACCAGCGACCAGGCGCCCACAAATGCCAGCACCACGGCGACAATGGCTGCCAGGGCGCGGGTCGAGTTGCGATAGACCTGCTCGGAGAGCTGATAGGCCTCATCCAAGAGAGCGGTGACGATCAGTTCGAAGCGCGCGTAGGCGTCGCTCTCCTGCTGCGAGAGCGGCTCTCCCGAGACGATCTTGCCGGCCACCGAAGTCAGCACGGCCGGATCAACGCTGGTCTTGATGGCCACAGCCGTCG
>CAZXVX010000129.1:0-10128 GCA_964644105.1 uncultured Occallatibacter sp.
TGCGCCAGTTATGGCACAAGTTTTTTGTGCAATGCGGCGCGATGTTTTATGCGCCGGCAATTCGCGGTCGCGAGCATCAACTTAGTTTTCTCTTCAGTGAGTTCCTCAGCTTCAGCGAGGCACTGCCGCCACTGACCACGCAGCAATTGCTGGACGCATGGGCGGAGCTTGATTTGATTCGCGCAAAAACTCTTGAAGCGATGAGCCAGCATCCGGTGCTACTCTGCCCGGTGGCCAGCATTCCCGCCTTTCGTCACAGTGAGCGCGAGTGGGTTATCGATAATCACGTGGTCGAGTATCTGGACGCAGTGCGATACACACAGTGGTTCAATGCGCTCAGCAGCCCCGCTGCAGTGATTCCGGTTGGAAGCTCGTCTGAAGGATTGCCCATCGGCGTGCAGATTGTGGCACGGCCCTTCGAAGACGAGACGGCGTTAGGTGTGGCGTCAGTGGTGGATGCGGCCTTCGGGTACCGGCCGCCGGCGATGGCTCTGTAATATCTATCGCCGTCTAAGTTCGGCAATGGTGTTGTGAGACATTACAGCCTCTTGAAGCCGCTTGGAATGGAGATTTCTGATTTGCGAAAGAGCATTGAAATGCGAAGATTGGCCATGCTTGTACTCCTATTACGGTTTGCTTTGCCTGCATTCCCAGCACCACGGACAGTCACGGTGGAGCAACTGGAGAAACGGCTAATCAAGGCGCAAAGTAAGAGTGATGTGGAGGCCGCGAACCAGATTTACGAATTGGAACTGACAGAGCGAATGTCAGCGCTTCGGCTTGCGCTTGCGGAGGCGAAGCTCCCTGGTCCCGAGTCTCGAAAAGCTCTGCACGTTCTGTTTGATGAAGCGGCATTCCTTGATTTACCAGCATCAGACCTCTTGCACGACCCCGCGCCGGACAGAGCCAGTCAGACCGCGATACTCGCGCGGACCAACGAATACGTGCATAAAACGATTGCAAAGCTGCCAAACCTTTTTGCAACCAAGGTTATAACTCATTTCGAAGGAAAGCAAATTGCCGCTTTGCCAACTGGAATGAGTGCGACCGGCTACGAGCCAATGCACGAAATGGGAACTTCAAGCGCTGAGGTACTGTATCGCGATGGCCGGGAGCAAGTGAATGCGCAAACTTCCAGGCGCAAGGGACTCCCACCGCTGCCTCCTGAATTGAACACCATTGGAGAGTTCGGTCCAATGCTGGTCGTGACTCTAGCAGATGCAGTCAAAGGAAAGATCATCTGGAGTCACTGGGAGCAGGGTTCGTCTGGACCTGAGGCGGTCTTTCGCTATGACGTGCCGGAGGCAGCGTCACATTATGCTGTTGTGTTTCCTGATGTTGCCGAGGGCACAGTGCATCATCCCGCGTATCACGGTGAGATTGCCGTCAATCCGGCGGACGGTTCGATTCTGCGGTTGACGATAGTTGCGGAGTTGAAGCCGGACGATCCGGTTGCTGAGGCCGACATTCTGGTGGATTACGGCCCTGTGGAGATTGGCGGAAAGACCTATATCTGCCCATTGGAAAGCGTCGATCTGGCCCGGTTTCCAGTTAATGGATCCTACCAAAGTTTCGATACTCGACAGTCTTTCCCAGGTTTTATCAAGACCCAGGTGAATTACAGCATATTCAAGCAATATCATCTGTTTCGAGCGGAGATTCGCATCCTTCCGTAGAAGAGCTGAGTGTTGAGCGAGCATTCGCTTCTTCAGCGTGCTGTAGTTTTTTAATACTACAACGCAATGAATTTGCTTGGAATCCGCCTTTCTGATTGTGTGACGTTCAAAGTCTTTTCTTTCAGCACGCTTGGCTGGAAGACGCACTATATATATCATTTGCGTCTCCACCTTTTGGTGGATGCGAATCCCGGTTAATTCCAGTAGCCTGAAATTTCCCCGGAATGGAGCGCGCAAGGTGCGTGAAGATTGGCTCAAGCGATTTGCCGATAGCCCCGATGTCCTGAAGAGCCAGAGCCGCCAAAAGACGGTGGTGGCGGTGATGGATCTGGAAATTGGTGGCGGCGAATTTGTCACCATGGCCGGTCCTTGCTCGGTGGAGACGGAACCTCAGTTGATGGCCACGGCTCATCACGTGCGCCAGGCTGGAGCGCGCATTCTTCGTGGCGGCGCATTCAAGCCACGCAGCTCTCCTTATGCATTTCAGGGGCTTGGTCTGGAAGGTTTGAAGATCCTTTCGCGCGCTCGCCGCGAAACTGGTCTGGCCATCGTAACTGAAGTCATGTCGGAAGACGATGTTCCGATGGTGGCCGAGTATGCTGACATTTTGCAGATCGGCTCGCGCAACATGGAGAACATCGCTCTACTTGAGGCGGCCGCGCGGTCGAGACGTCCCCTGCTGCTCAAGCGCGGACTGGTGGCCACGATTGCCGATTGGCTGCGTTCCGCGCAGGTTATTTTGGACTATGGCAATCCCAATGTGATTCTGTGCGAGCGCGGCATTCGCACTTTTGAAACCGCGACCCGCAACACCTTTGATATTTCGGCCATTGCGCTGCTCAAGCAGATATCTCATTTGCCGGTTATAGCCGATCCAAGCCATGCGGCGGGCGTACGCGAACTTGTTCCAGCATTGGCTTGCGTGGCTGCAGTTGCGGGCGCGGATGGAGTGATCGTCGAAGTGCATCCCAACCCAGCCAAAGCTTGGAGTGATGGAGATCAATCGCTGGACTTTGCCGGCTTCGAAGAGATGATGACTGCGATGAGTCCATATATAGCATTGCGTGAAATTGCTTTGCGCAGCAGCAAGCGCAGAGCTTCACTGCATGAGTCAGATGAGTTGCAGTTGGCTGGAGCGGTGCAATGAATTCTACTTTCAAAGTGCTCTTGATAGCCGCATCGATTTCATTGCTCATTCCCCTCTGCGCCTTTACTCCCAACGCGGCGCAAAGCTCACGTGCGGTATTCAACGCGGACTTTATCGTCACAGCCGCGCCCGCCTACATGCCGCTTGCCGAACTGCGCGGGCAAGAGCGATTTCCCAAAGGAGCGCAATTGCTGCTGGTGCATGAAGGCAAGGCAGAGCCACTGGTAAAAGGCTTTGCGTCCACAGCGGATGCGTGCGTTTCCTTTGATGGCAAGATGGTTCTCTTTGCGGGAAAACAGGCAGCGAATGATCCATGGCAGATTTGGGAGTTGACACTGGCGGATCGCTCCGTGCGCAAAGTGATTACAACTACGACGGATGCGGAACGTCCGCTCTATCTGCCTGCTGGTCGGATGGTTTGGGCCGAGCACGAGCCGTGGGGGTTTCAGTTGAACTCCGCCGAAGACGGCCATGCTCCGAAGGCCATTCAATTGAATCCAACAGCCGGTCCGGGCGTGCTGCCTCTCACATATTTGCATGCCAGCGCATTTCCATCCGACGTTCTCGCGGACGGTCGCGTTTTATTCGAAGCTGGATTTCCTTTGGGTACAGGCACAACGCCGGAGTTGTATCTGGTTTACGCAGATGGTTCAGGTGTGGAGTCGTATCGTTGCGATCACGGCAGAGCACGTTGGGCTGGGAGGCAGTTGGCATCGGGTGATGTAATCTTTACGCACGGAACAACACTTGCTCGCTTCACTTCTCCGCTGGCAACAGAGGCCCCGGTCATCGCGCCGCGCGCAGAATACGCCGGAGCAATTGCGGAGACTGCAGCGGATGCATGGCTCGTGAGTGCTCGAGCCGCGGCGGGCATGCATTACGAAATTCAGTTATGGAAGCCTGGATCTACCGCGCTGCAATCGGTTTTTGCGTTCAGCGGCCAAAACCTCGTTGATCCTGTTTTGATTGTGCCGCGCGTGACGCCCAATCGCCACCCATCGGGTTTGCATCCTTGGGATTATGCCAATATGCTTGCGCTTGATGTGCGGCAATCGCGCGCGGGCGATCTGAAGTTTGTACCCGCTAGAGTGCGGTTGGAGACAACCGATGCGCACGGACACGCGATCATCACAGGATCTGCGCCAGTGGAGAGTGATGGCTCTTTCTTTGTGAAAGTGCCTGCCGACAAGCCGATACGCTTTGCGTTGCTGGATACAAAGGGCGAGGTAGTGCGTCAAGAACACGGATGGTTCTGGATTCGCCGCGGCGAACAACGCATCTGCGTTGGCTGCCATACAGGTCCGGAGCGCGCATCGGAAAATCGCCTGCCTGCAGTACTGCTGCGAACCACAACACCGGTAGATCTAACCGGCGCGGCTAATGCAAACGCCGCGAAGCAGAAATCGCCGGGAGGCAATTGAAATGAATTATCGCTGTCTTCTTTTTTTGCTCGGTACCGCCTCCATGGCAGTTGCACAAGCCGCTCCTTCTGTTTCTATAGCGCCAAAAATACCGTTGGCCGTATCGCAGGTGCCGCAGTTGGTCACACAGCAAGCGCAACCGTTGATCCGGTTTGAGGATGCGAGCGGAAAAGCGGGCGTCAATTTCAAACATAGCTTCGGATCGGCGCAGTTGGGATCACTGCTCGAAGGCACAGGCGCGGGATGTATCTGGTTTGACTACAACAACTCCGGGTTGCAGTCTCTTTACGTGGTCAACGGGCGCCCGCTGGATGATTCGATGCATCCATATCCGCTTAAAGAAAAACCCACCACGCCGCCGCACAATCATCTCTACCGCAACAACGGCAACGGCACATTCACAGACGTCACCGAACAGGCGGGCCTTGATCCGGATATGTACGGAATGGCTGTGACGGCTGCCGATTATGATAACGACGGTTATGTAGATCTGTTGGTCACCGGCTACGGAAAGACGATTCTCTATCACAATGACGGGAATGGACACTTCACCGATGTCACGAAAAAAGCCGGCATCAATGTGGATGGATGGGCCATCAGCTCCACCTGGCTCGATTATGACAAGGACGGCTGTGTTGATCTTTTTGTTGGCCGCTATGTGAAGTTCGATCCAAAGTATCGCGCCTTTTACGCGGCGGACAATTATCCTGGGCCGCTTGATTACGAGGGCGAAACCAACAAGCTTTTTCACAACAACTGTGATGGAACATTCACCGACGTAACCGAGAAGTCAGGCATTGGCGCTTATGTGGGACGCACCATGGGCGTGACCGCTGCTGATTTCGACAATGATGGTTGGGATGATATTTACGTCGCCAATGATCGCACGGAGAATTTTCTTTTCCACAATAAACATGACGGAACATTTGAAGAAATTGGAAACGAAACAGGCACAGCCTTTGGGCAGAATGGTGAATCCACTTCATCGATGGGTCCGGTCTTTACCGATCTTGAAGGACGAGGTCTGCTTGATCTGTGGGTGACCGATGGCCACTATAATCGACTGCTGCGCAATTCCGGTAAGTTGGCTTTTGAAGACATTGGCGCGGAGACCGGCGTCTCGCAAACCAACGCGCAATACGTTAGTTGGGGCACGGGTGTTTACGACTACGATAACGACGGTCTGCTCGACATTCTTATTTTTCATGGCGGTTTGATTCATCTGATTCCTCAGGAACACACGCTTTTCCGTGGACTGGGCGGTGGCAGGTTCGCTGACGTTTCTCGCGATGCCGGGCCGGCGTTAAGTGTAAAGACAACGGCGCGCGGCGCATGCTTTGCCGATTACGACAATGACGGAAAGATGGATGCATTTGTTGTGAATCTGGGCGACAAGGGGTTGTTGCTGCATAATATTTCTACCGGTACTGGCCATTGGATTGGCATCGATTTGATAGGCACAAAAAGTAATCGCGATGGCATCGGCGCGAAGGTTGAAGTCTTTGCCGCAGGCAAGCGCCATACGGCGGAGCGCGTTGCCGGCTCCGGGTATCTCTCGCAAGACGATTCCCGTTTGCATTTTGGTCTCGGCGCCTCAACCACAGTTGACAGAATTGTCGTTCATTGGCCCAGCGGAATTGATCAAACACTTGTGGCGCAGCCGGTGGATCATATCCTCACCGTGCAAGAGCCAGGAGAAAGGAAGCAGAAGTGATCAGGCGCTTCCAAATTATAACGGGCGCGGGCATCAAGGTACTGACCGCTGCGTTGCTTGCATTTTCCTTTTCGAATGGCGGTGCGGCGCGTGCGGCTGAAACCGGAGCCGAAAACGGCTTTCTTGATTACGCATCGCCGCTTGAGCTTTTACTTTCCCCTGATGGCGCCCGGCTCTATGTACTCTGCCAGCAGAGCGATGAAGTGAGGGTCCTGGATGCTTCCACTTACAGTGTAATCAAGACTGTCACCGTGGGTCGCGTGCCGCGCGGGTTTTCGCTCTCGCCGGATGGCGCGCGGTTGTTTGTGACCAACGCTTGGGAGGACACGATCTCGGTAATCGACACGCGCGCGCTGACGGTCATAGACACGTGGCCAGTGGGCGCTGAGCCTTCCAGCGTAGTCGAGGACCGAGCCGGCAAGCGCCTATTCGTAGCCAATCGAATCAGCAATGATGTGGCCGTGCTTGATGCGCAAACAGGCGCGGAAGAGAAACGTATTTTGGCGGGACGCGGCGCGAGTTATCTGACACTTTCACCGGATGGAAGCCGCATTTACGCGACGCATATTTACCCAAATCCGCCGCGCGTGCATACTGAAATGGACAATCGGACTGCGCCTGAATCGGAGATCACGGTGATCGATGCGGCGCGCGCAGTGGTGGTTGATCGTATTCCCCTACACGCTATCGCCGGTGTCTTTCATCTAGCTTTTTCCTCCGATGGGCGCCTCGGCGCGGTGGCTGAATATCACCCTAAAAACCTTATACCGATAGCGCATCTGGAACACGGCGGATACTTTGATTACACGCTGACGGTTTTTGGCGCGGATGTGGGCAAGGCTCCCGTTGAGATTCCACTTGATGAACTGGAGCGCTACGCATCGCGCCCATTTGGCGTGGCGATTTCTCCCGACAAGTCGCGCATCTTTGTGAGCTGCGGCGGCTCCGAGATGGTAACTGTAATCGATGTTCCGAAGCTTTTGTTGTACATCCATGTGCATCCGGGTGCATTTACGCAGGATCTTTCAGCCAGCGCGAAATATGTGGTTGCTCACATTCCAGTGGGGCACGATGCGCGAGGCCTGACCTTTAGTCGCGAAGGGCGCAGCCTCTTTGTCGCCAACCGGTTGGATGACACCATTAGCGTGATCGATGTGCGCGGCAATCGAGTCGTCCAGACCATCAAGCTCAACGGGCCAAATGACATCTCGAAGTTGCGTCAAGGCGAGCAGACCTTCTACACTTCACGTCAATCTTTCCAAGGACAAATTGGTTGCGCCACCTGCCACATCGATTCCACCTTCGACGGAATCACATGGAATCTGGAGCCAAGTGGATTTGGTCGCGATATTGTATCCAACAAACTGATTGAGGGCATTAAGGATACAGCGCCTTACAAATGGAATGGAGGGAATCCAAATATTCCTACCGAATGTGGACCTAGAACGGAAAAATATTTCTGGCGCTCAGAGAATTACGATAGTCTCACACTCGCTGATTTGACGGTCTATATTCGAAGTCTTTCGCCGCGTCCTAATCGTTGGAAGCTGCCGGGTCGCGAGCAGACACCTGCTCAGGAGCGCGGCCAGGCGATCTTTGAGCGGTCGGTGGACAAATTCAATAAGCCGATCGAAGAGTACAACCGCTGTTCCTACTGTCATAGCGGACCATTAGGGACAAATCACAAACTCTTCGATGTGGGAACGCGCAAGACAACTGATAATTCCGCCTTGTTCAAGTCGGCTCAACTGATAAACATTGCGTTGCACGCTCCTTACCTGCATGACGGGTCGGCGCGCACACTCGAAGAGATTTGGACGGTATACAATCCCGACGATAAGCACGGACGCACCAATGATCTGACCAAGGATGAACTCAACGACTTGATTGAATACCTGAGGACCCGATAATGAAGATGGACTTGAAGACGCTTGTGATTTGCGCGGTGCTTGCGGCAGCGGCACCCATCGTCTCTGTCGCGCAAGCGGGTTCTGGTGTGCCGAAGATGCCGATTTTTCGCTTCGAGAATTTTACGACAGCAAATGGTCTGCCCGATAATCACGTTTATTCAGTGCTGGTGGACGATGAGCGCATCTGGGCGGGCACGGATAATGGTCTCGCGCTCTACGAGAATCATGTTTGGAAGACCTACACCACTAAAGATGGACTGGCGCATCGCGCAGTGCTTTCGCTGGCGCTGGACAAACGCACCGGCGATGTTTGGGCAGGCACTATGGGTGGTCTTAGTCGCATCTCTGGCGGGCGCATAGATACATATACGCAGTTGAACTCCGGGCTGAGCAATGATGTGGTGTACGGCGTCAGCGTAGAAGGTGAGAATGTTTGGGTGGCCACGGCAGCCGGTGGATGCAAGCTGAATACGCGCACCGGTCAATGGACGCTCTACAACGAGCGCAACACGCCGATGAATGAAATCTGGGTCTATGGAGTAGCCGCCAAGCCTGACAAGGTCTATTTCGCAGTATGGGGAAGCGGGTTGCTTGAGTACACGCAGAAGACAGGGCGCTGGGACAAGTACGACGATCCGGATGGGGAGAACGAGATTGTGCTCTTTAAGGATCAGGGCTTGATTCACGAGATTGTCACTTCTGTCAGCTATGTGGATAATATAGTTTGGGCGGCAACATACTTTGGAGGCAGCCGCTACGATGGACGTTATTGGCACAATTTTCTGACCAAAGACAGTGGGCTTCCCTCGAACTTCATCAACTTCATCAAGGGTGTTGACGCTGATCGTGCGTGGTTTTGCACCGATAAGGGGCTGGCTTACTACGACGGCTTGAATTGGGCTGTCTATCGTCCATCCTTGAAAGACGGCAGGCCGGAGATGACGGTGCGCGATGCGGTGGGCAAGGTCACATCGGTCGCCGTCACCACCGCGCCGACGCACAACTACATTCTCGGCATTGACTTCCAAGGCAGTAACATTTGGGTCGCAACAGCCAAGGGATTAAGCCATGGGATTCCACAAAATCAATAAGAACTTAAGGAGCCATCATCATGAATGCATTTGCAGAGATTCTAGAGACCATTGCAACCACACCAGCGCATATGCCAATTGAACGGCACGCCATCACCAACCACGGCGTTCTCAACGAAGCCTTTCACTATGCCAAGCCGAGTTCCTTTTCGCGCGGCATCCGGCTTGACCTGAACGGAATCGCTGTTCTGATCATCTCAGGCACGGCTTCGATTGATGAGAATGGCGTGAGTGTTCACATCGGTGACTTCTCCGCACAGCTTAAGCGCACCTTTGAAAACATCACCGGACTGCTGGAGAGCGAGGGAGCAACCTGGAAGGACATCGTAAAGACCAGCTGCTATCTGCGCGACATCGACCGCGATTACGATGTCTTCAATCAAATTCGCACCGCTTTCTACAAGGAGCAAGGGCTTGATCCGGTACCTGCTTCCATTGGCATTCAGGCGCATCTTTGCCGGCCGGAATTGTTGGTTGAGATTGAGGCGCTGGCTATCTTCCGCACAGATCAAGTTGCAACCAACAAGGAGTAGTTTACATGCGCAAGGGATGGTTGTTAGTGGCGATTCCAGTTTTCGCTCTGCAGCTTGCGGCGCAGGACAAAGCCCAGTACACAACACCGGCCGCAGATCAAAATGCGGTTCCGGCAGTGGTGACTGGCAAGGGAACTTGCGCGTGCGGCGCTCATCCGCCGGGACCGCCGCGCGATCGCGTGGTCACGCCGTATGCGGGCGAGCCCATTGATCTGAGTCCGTATGCGAAATTCGCTGCGCCTTATGATCTCAACTACACTCATCCCAATATCTACTCCGGCGCGGGCCGCGACATTCCTGAACCGAAAGATGTGAAGGAAGTACGCATTGGATTCTTTGGGCCGGTTGCGCCCAATCCAGAATCGGTTTTTGGTCTGCGCATGCTGCATGGCGCGCAGTTGGCTGTGGAAGAAGCGAATGAGCATGGCGGCTATGGCGGCAAGCCTTTTAAGCTGATGCTTCATAATGATTACGATAACTGGCAGGCAAAGGCGGTCTACGGTGAAGATCGTCCTACAGATCCCGCGATCTGGGGTTCGGCATCGAATGAAACTGTGAAGATGGTCTACGACGATCAGGACTGGGCCATCTTCGGATCAATCAGCTCAGAGTCCACCCACATTGCGTTGCGCGTCG
>CAZXVX010000130.1:0-10006 GCA_964644105.1 uncultured Occallatibacter sp.
TGAGCTGCGTTGCCCATAATGTTTCCAGTTATCTTTACTCCGCAGGCCCGCGCCGAGTTGATCGACGCGCAGGACTGGTATGAAAATAAGGCTCGTGGTCTGGGGCGGCGTTTTCGCGCGGCGGTTGACCTGACGGTTCAGCGCATGAGCGTTGCCCCTCGCCAATTCCCCGTGATCTATAAGAACTCGCGCCGCGCCCTGCTTCGCCACTTTCCCTACGCACTCATCTTCGTCATCGAGGCTGACGAAACGCTCGTTGTCATCGCTTGCTTCCACGGCAGCCGCGATCCGGCGATCTGGCAACAACGGACCTAGTTCGGGCGGTGAGTCCCTATTTCGATTCCGTTTTCCAATAGACAGAATTCCCGGCTTTGTTATCTATTGGGTTACATCAAATGCGATTGATATTCCGCGCATCTTCCATGGCGCCTTGACCTCGGCCAAAGCATAACCCACAACCTGAATCAAGAAAACCGGCCTGCTCCTCACAATGAGAAGCAGGCCGGTTTGTAAATGAATGGGATGTTGGTTCTCTACGAAAATTCAACGCCGCCCCAATTATTTGGTTTCCCACATACTTAGATTCAGCTTCGGCAGTTTTTTCAGCGCCTTGTCCGCATCCATGACTTCCAGCTTGGTGCGCGCTTTCATGATGCCCATCTCAACCTCTTGATGAAGGTAATAGGTCTTGCCGGCCTCCACCGTCAATTCGATGGCGCTGTGGTTTTCCGCACGCGAACAAAAATAATGCGTTCCGGGCGTCACTGAAATAAAGAAATAATTGTTGCCCTTGTTGACACCCACCCATTGGCCATCGACCGCCAGCTTGGTCTGAATTGCATTTCCTAACATTGTGTCTCGAATGATGTAGATCAGCGCCTTATCCGGGCTCTGTACACCCATGGTGTGGTCGCCTTTGTCTGTTTTATGGCTGAAATCAACCTCGCTTCCACTCCCGCAGGCCTTCAGCTCAATTGCCTTGGAAGACTCCTCATCTTGCGCATGACAGATGACCGGCAGCGCAACAACGCATGCCAATGTGAATACCAATGTCCGGATTCTCATTGAATTCAACCTCCTCCAGGATGCTGCAAGGCAATCCTGATTGTCATTTCTTCCATCAAACGCGCACGGCCGGAGCGCCAACGGGATGTACTCCATCGCTTGCTCCGGCCGCAGGAAACTTCAGTTTAGTTAGTTGCCGCTGCTTGCCTTTTTCTTCGAGCTCTGCTCGCCGCCGAACTGGAAGAAGAGACCACCGGTCAACTGGGGCACGCCTTGGGTTGTGGTCGTTCCACCCGAAGTGGAAAACAGATCGTTATAACGGAACTCAGGCCGAATGCCCCAATTCTTGCCCAGGAAGATGCTTACGCCGCCGCCGAAAGCGATGTAGGAGCCGTTCACGCTCACACTCTCGCCTTGCTCTGAAGCCGTCGTGCCTACACCGCCTCCACTCACCAAAATGTACGGTGAGAACTTGCTGTTGCCGTAAGCATAACGAATGGTGCCGCCGTAGAATTGAGTCTTGACCGTGACACCCTCGTAAGAACCCTCGGGAACGTACTGATATTCACCCAGCACCGCGATGTTTTCCGAGAGGTTATAACCGGCAGAAGCGCCAAACGAGTAAGCGTTCTTATTGACGGTACCGTCGCTGTTAATCGTACCCAAGTTATTATTCCAGCCACCGTTCACCGCCAGTTCGCCCGACCCTGAAGCAACCTGCGCCTGAGCGGAATTCGACAGGGCAAGAAGCAACGCTGTTGCACAAAGTCCTACAAAGACACTCTTGATGATTGACTTCATTTCAATCTCCTGATCCATTGCGGATCGGTTTGGGGAAGGACCTCCCTGGTTCTTCCGGCACTGTTTGCATTGCACTCGCCGTCCATCCAAGGGCCCAAAATTGTGGCGAGTACGCCTCCTTAAATACATCAACGACCATCATAAATGGGAACAGCCAACTCGCCGAAATCAATTTTAGAGAAAAATTTCGCGTGGCGGTTGCACCCATCAAAGACGCGTTACCACCATACAGAATGCGGACGCCAAAGGTCAATACGTCTTTCGGCGTATGAGCCTAGTGGAGTAAGTTTATCTAAATTTCTCGTTCAGGTGAGTTAAATAAGTTCAGAGTGCGTGGCAACACTCCCGGCAGGCTCGTTCTTCATAGAAAACCGGCATCCAACCGCCTCACTTCTTGCCATTCAGGGCGTAGCCGGATGCCGGTTCTGTAAGGGTATAAAGGCAATGTCAAGATGCTCAACTCAACTAGGCCGCCACGGAAATCAACTCCGCCGGCGCTTCGCGTGCCGGCCGCAGCGCAGGTGGCCGCAGCGCGGAAAAGCAGACAGACTGATGCTCCTCCAATTCATAGCGAGCGCGTTCCATCTCGACATTGATCTGCGCGGCCAGCCGCGTGCTGACGCGATAACCGGCCGAGGAACGGGCTTCCATGTATTCGCCCAGCCGGGTTAAATAGACTCGCTCCAAATTTGCGCACACCAGGCATTTCATTGCTCTCTCCTCCGGTCTTTCGTCGGCTTCTCCGTGGTCAAAGCATTGGTTCAGGCTGGAAATCCGTAATGCTGGGTTGACTTATGCGCCTCCTTGGGCGCGCCCAGTCGGCTGGCACTCCCCATCATGGCAATAAACAAATTGGAGTTGGAGTGCTCCAGCATGAAATCCTCGGCAAAAGTGGACTGCTTTGTACTGATTTCACTGGGTTCTACCCCGGAAGCTGCAATTCGCTCGGCCTGACCTGATTGCCTGAACGAACGGTGAACCCGATTCCGGCCAGTGGAAAGGCGATCCGCTGATTCGTATTCCTTAGGACTGCTCATCATTCGACTCCTTCATCGAGAGGTTGCTGGACCAAGTATGCTCGCCTGACGTGAAAATTCAAGGTGTGAGGCGAGAAGAAAGTAACTGGATAACTCCAATCGGAGCAATTCGGGAAAATATTCGCAGCTTTCCCGCACCGTGGCATAAAAATCTTCCAAGGAGGCGGCTCACACTTGCTTCGATTGTGTTTGAGGCTCGATCTGCCTCACGGGGAAAAATGCAGGGGTGGCTAACTCCAGATGGTCTGCCTGTCTTCAGGCAATCTGGATAGGGATCTGAGAAATCCTCTCAGCTTCATTGGTACGCCAGTTTCTCTTCTGTGTCAAGCGAGGGGCGTGTAAATTTCTCAAGAAGAATTAAAAGGTTCTCAGAGAAGGGATGCGAAGATGATCTGCTGCATTTTCTGACTGTATAGCAGAAGGCCGCTCGCGGGTCCGGCGACAAGTTCATGCCGAATCTGCTCTCCATCGTTGCTCGCCACAGTCTAAAGAAGCAGGAATTGAGATCTGTTCCGGGGCGTGATCTGCGGGTTGCCACTCCGTCCTGATACACTTTTCTAGGAGTTTCACTCAGGCGACTCACCGGCGGGCAACAGGCCGGCGGGCGGTTACCGGAGCCTCGATTCAGCCGGCCAGCGGCTGGTTTTCTGGGGAATGATGCGGTTTTTCAAGTTCGTTTTACGCTCCACAGTCTTTTTGGGTTCTGAGCGGTTGCGCTTTTCGCAGAGAAGCAGCGATCTGATGGTAGCCGAATTGGAACGCGGAGCTGAGTTTTGTGCTGTACGGTAATTATTCCGACTGGTTCGGGAGGGACCGTTCCGCGGCGAGAAAAAGCGGAGCGGGGAGGATTCATGCGGCGGTTTCTGACGCTTATCAGCTTATTGTGCCTGGCCATTCCGGCCGGGGTTTCGATCTCCGGCTGCACCCGTGATCCGGGATTCAGCTACTGCAACGGCCTGGGATATGGAATGAAGACCTCGGATGTGGCGTCGATCACGCTGCAGCCCGCGACAACAGGCATCTCCATGGCCTTTGGACAGATCAAGGCCATTACCACGCCGACCGCAGTGAACTGCAAGGGCTCGACCGTTACGGTAGGCTCCTATTCTTACGGCACATCCAACAACCAGGTGTTGGACATTTCGCCGAGCGGTAATATGTGCGCAGGAACCTGGAATCGCAACTCGGGCGGCGGCATCGCCAACTACACCATCTGCAGCCAGCCCAATCCGGTGCCTTCCACCGGCGGCCTGCCTTACGCCGTCGTCTACCTAACGGCAAGCTCGCAATCGATTGTCTCTAATCCGGTACCGGTCTTTGTGCATGTTCCGGCGACCTCCGTCAGTCTGGTCACCACTTCTACAAGCGGCACCACAGGTCAGCAGTGCTATTCCCAAGGCTCAACGGCTGTTCTGGATGCGCAGGTCTGCTATGCCGGCTCTGCCAACCAGCAATATCTTCTCTGCGCGCCTTCCTCGGTAACCAGCGCGAACAGCGTATGCCCTGTTCCTCCTACAGTTTCGCCCAACATCATTGCCAGCGGCAGTTTTGTTGCGGCGCCGGCGCCCACCGGCAACTTGGTGGCCGCCGCCTATACCTCAGGCGGAACCATCAGCGGAAGCGAAGGGCAGACCTGCGTCGTCAACAACTTCAACAATAGTCCCGGGGCGGCCGCTCTGGTCTACTTAACGGGAACAAATTCCATCGCGGCTGGAACCGCTCTCAATTTGACGGCGGAGGGTTCAGGCGCAACCCAGCCTTCCACCACCGCCACGCTCTCCAGCGGCACGGCCACCTGCTCGGGAAGCGCGGTCATTACATCCTCGCTGGGTCCAATCTCTGGCAACGCAGGGCAGTCCTGCAATTTGACTTTATTCAATAACGGCTCTGCCGGCGCCACCGCAACCGTCGCCCTGACCGGCGCCAATACCATTGCCCTTGGAAGTCCGCTGGTGATTACCTCCGGTGGCATTGGAGCCACCGCGCCTCCCACCAGCGCACAGCTTTCCAACGGTACTGCGGCATGCTCGGGAACCGCTACGATTTCGACGACGCTGACTGCGGTTCCATCGTGCAGCGCTGCGCTTGGTGTTCTCAGCTATTCGGTGAACACAGCGCCGATTGCCGCCATCAATTCCAATACGATCACCAATCAGGCGATCATCACCGCTGAGCAGCCCGGCACCACGGCCATCACCGCTTCGCTCTCCACATCTGGATCGTCGGCCGGCTTCTTCTCCACCTGCCCGCCGCAGTCGATCTCGTTGACACTAGCCAACGGAGAGAAGGCCGGCACCATTACACAAGGCGTGACGCAGAATCTGGTCACGAAAGTGACGGACACTCAAGGCAAAAACATCACCGGCCTGACGCTGACCTACCAGTCCACCGACCCGGTCGACATATCGGTGTCCAACACCGGCGCCGTCACGACCAGCTTTCCCGGCATAGCATCGATCTCAGCCCTATGCGAACCTCCCATTTGTAATCCCACTCCCATCTACGAGGAAGGCTTGTTCGGCACAGGCCTGCCGATCTCCTCCAATGCGGTCACCATCACCACTCCCGGCTCGGCCAGCGACTATCTTTGGTTTGCCGCGCCCGGCCAGTCGCAGTACGTGATTCCCGTGGACTGGCTGACCGGTACAGTTGGCTCGGCGGCGCGTCTGCCTTTTGTGCCGAATTCGATGGTGATGGATCCGCAGGGAACTGGCATTTACTTCGGATCGCCCCATGCGCTGATGACCTTCTCAACCTCATCCGGTTCCGTTGGCGCCCCAAATCTCAATGCTCCCGGGGTCGTGCTGGCCGTTTCACCTGATAGCACTACGGTGCTCGTGAATGATCAGGAGCGCGATATCTTCTATCTCGTGGATGCTTCCGCCAATACCACCTTGTCGTTCGGCGGCCTGGGCAACGCCGCTGCCTGGACTCCCGACTCGCAGACGCTCTTTATCACCGACAACGCAGCTCTGAATGATTCTTCTCAAGGAATTACCGGCCATACAGACACCCTGTACATCTACAACAAAAACACCGGCTGGGTAACTTATCCGCTGCCGCCTAGCCCGCTTTCTGGTTCGCTGCCGCCCGGAGTGCTACCGCCGTCGGTTGGTTACACACTGCCCGCCAACACGCTCTCGCCCAATGTGGCCATCTCCAGCACCGTGCAGAGCCCGGCCGTCACCATTCCTTCGGTTGGAGCCTACCTTCGTGGCGCTCCCACCGTGGCTCACACCTGGTGTCCGATTGGAACCATCGGCGATTACAACAGCATGTTCTTCTATCCAGGACCGGATCAGACTGCTAATGCCTCGGTCGACAACCTGGTCAACGTGCAGACCGATGTTCTGACCGCGGCAAGCGTGATGGACACCGCGACCAACGAAATTGATGAACACATTCTGGGCGCCTCCGCGACGGGCGGCGTTGTTTCACTCACTGACATCAGTGCGGATATTCCAGCGCTGAACTGTCAGGCGGCCAATGATCCGCTGCTCCTCGGACAAACGCTTTCGCCGCTGGTGCTGCAAAATCAACTCAGCACAACTCAACTTGCCCCCGCGGCCTCCGTCGGAAGCCTCTACGCCACAGCCGTCAACAGGATCATTGCTTCACCAAACTCGGACCTGGCCTTCATCACCTATACGGCGCTTGAGTCCAACACCAATGCGCTGCTGCCGTACTATCTGCCTAACACTTCCAACCCGGCGCAACTGGGAACCGTGGGGTATGTTCCGCTCGCTACGCAGAAGGGCGCCGCGTCGCCCAGCGCGCCACTGGCCGGAATCTTCAGCCCGGATAACAAGCTCTTCTTTGTTTCAACGGCGGGCGACAACATGGTTCACGTCATTAGCATTCCCAGCACTGTCAGCCCGTCAACTCCGCCCACCGACACGCAGCAGATTAGCCCCAACCTGCCGGCCTGCACGCCGGTTTCGGCTGGCGGCAATGATCTCGGTTGCACGTTTACCGGCAGCGGATCGGTTGTGCCGGCAACGAGCATTGCCATCAAGCCGCGCTCGATTACCTAGCACAATTCTGTCAGCAGAGATCACTGAAAGGGATCGGCCATGCGCCGGTCCCTTTTTTCGGGTGCGCCCAAGAAAGTGCCCCCGGTCTCGATTTTGAGACCGGGGAAACAACGAATTCAATTCGGCGTCTTCATACCATCTCCGCGGATTGGAAATCGGCTTTCCCACCCTCCGCACGATAGAATGGAATCATGATCAAAGGGATTTCCTTTCTCCGTCCAACGGGCAGCGCAGCCGCATTCGAGCGATTGGCGAGCTTCTTTTCCGCGCTGGGATTCGCTTCCGGCAAGGGCTGGACAGAGGAGAGCAGTCGAGGTGCGGCCTTTCTGGCCCCGCTCGGCAATTTGGAGTTTGTGGATGGCCAGTTCCCTGCAACCGCGGACGTGCTGGTCGAGGTGACTGCTCTGGATGCCGTCCACCAGGCCGCTGCAAGTTGGCTGCGAGCCCAGGGCGGCCAGGAGGCCGTCGCGCGCCTTTCAGCTATCGCCGAGACGCACTGGAAGTCGCGCCTCTTCACCGTCGAGCCGGAGCCGGGATTTTCTTTTTCGTTTTGGGCATGGACCGATCCGGTCAAAGGCAAACCGCTGGCCGTTGAGGGGGATCTCTCCGCCGCTGGAATGAAATTTGCCATCGTGGTTGCCCGCTGGAATGCAGTCATCACCGAGCGGCTGCTGGAGGGCGCGCTGGACGCCCTGCTGCGCTCGGGCGCCAAACGTGCTGAGATCGAAGTGGTGCGCGTTCCCGGCGCATGGGAGATTCCTTCCGCCGCTCGCGCCTTGGCCGAGGCGGGCAAGGTGGACGCCATTGTCACGCTGGGCTGCCTGTTGCGCGGAGAGACAGCTCACTACGAGGCCATCTACAACGAAGTGGCGCGCGGCATTGGGCAGTCGCAGCAGGAGACGGGCATACCGCACAGCTTTGGCGTGCTCACTTGCGAGACGCTGGAGCAGGCCCTCAACCGCGCCGGCATCAAGGCCGGCAACAAGGGCTTTGAAGCGGCGCTGGCGGCCATCGAGATGGTCAGCCTCAACCGCAAGATCAAGACTGGCGGCGCTGCTTGACGGCCGGGCAGCGTGGCGGGACAGGCCACGGAGCAGGGCACGGCTCTGGCCGCCGCAAATCGCGCGAGCTGGCCATGCAGATGCTCTATCAGGCGGACATCGGCAAGCAGACGCCGGAGCAGGTGCGCGCCAACTTCTGGCTGGCCGCCGACGAGGTTGAGCCGGATGTGCAAGGCTTCGCCGAAGATCTCTTCCGCGTGGCCATCGCCCACCAGGAGCAGATCGACGAGCTGCTGGTGGCCAACTCCAAGCACTGGCGGATCGAGCGCATGCCCGCCGTGGACCGCAACCTGCTGCGCATGGCCGTCGGCGAGATGATCGCATTCAAAAGCACGCCCTTCCCCATTGTTATCAATGAAGCCCTGGAGATCGGCCGCCGCTATTCAGCCCCCGAATCGATCAACTTCCTGAACGGAATGCTGGACTCGATTGCCCGCGGGATGATCGGGAAATAGGGAATAGGGAATAGGGAATAGAAAAAACCGGGTGCCCTAGCGACCGACGAGACTTCCCTTTTCTCCGACTATACGTTCCAGAAGTCCCAGCTTCTTCGCCATCCGCTCAGAGATGCGCATCGGGATGCGCTCCTGCGCGCCCAACGTCAGCAAGATTAACGGATGCCAGAGGCGCTTGACACGGCTGATCTGGACCTCATTCCACGGGATGCGCAGGGTCGGATGGCCGATGCGTAGAAGGAAGATCACAGAAAGATAAAGACCGTCGTCGGCCGCTGTCATGCGGATGCAAAAGCTGTAGTGCGACCACCAGCGCGTATAGACGGTATAGGGAAATGGCCCCGCGCTTTTGGTCACGCCATACGGATCTGACTCGGCGCGGAAACGCTTAGCTAGCCTGTGCCAGCCACAGAAAACGCTGGAAAGAAAGGACGTAAAGAAAGAGAGGCTCACCACAAACGCGAGCATTAACAGCGTGAAGTAAAACGACAATTGATTTGGATCTGCTTGCATAGACTTTCTCTTGATAACGAAATGATCTCACACCCCCACCGGGAAGGGCTTGGGGCTGGACTCGTCGGTGTTCACGTTGGAGCCGCCCGAGCGCCAGCGCTCGAAGCGCCCTTGCAGCAGGCTCATCAGGCCGGTGTACCAGTAGCCGATGACAAAGAGAATCAGAAACGGTGCGGTAAAGTAGTTTTGATTCGAGAAGGTGTAAAGAATCGCAGCCATGAAGTAGCAGCCGATGAGCAACTCGAACCACGGCGTCAGCTTGAGGCGTTTGCGATACTTGGCGGCCTGCGACTTTTCGCCCTTCTTGGCCACGCGGTACTTGGGCGTGCGCACAAAGGCGGACTTAATTCCGAACAGGGCTTCCATCACCGCCTTGGTGTTGGTGAGGGTGAGGCCGATGCCCAGTGACATCAGAAATGGCAGATAGAGCAAGGTCTTCCACCAGGTTTTGGGAAAGAGCTCGCGCTCGGCCATCACGTAAAAAACAGCGATGGAAGCCGTCGAGGCGGTAAAGAGCGGCACGTCGATCAGCAACATCTGGAACCAGCCCTGATAGAAGCGGCAGACCATGGCCGGCATCAGCAGCACGGTCATCACGATCATCAGCGGATAGCTGAGGTTGGCCGTAAGATGGTAGACGGCCTCGACCTTGATGCGGCGCGGAACGTTCGACTTGAACATCAGCGGCAGCACCTTGATGCTGGTCTGGATGAGGCCTTTGGCCCAGCGCGCCTGCTGCGTCTTGAAGGCGGTCATCTCGATGGGCAGCTCGGAGGGGCACTCGACTTCAGGCAGATACTTGAAGCGCCAGCCGGCGAGTTGCGAGCGATAGCTGAGGTCGGTGTCTTCGGTGAGAGTGTCGTGCTGCCAGCCGCCGCCGTCAACGATGGCCTGGATGCGCCACATTCCGGCAGTACCGTTAAAGTTGAAGTAGTCGCCGGTGCGGACACGCGCGCCGTGTTCGATGATGAAGTGCCCGTCCAGCAGGATGGCCTCGATCTGGGTCAGCATGCTGTAGTTGCGGTTCATGTGGCTCCAGCGCGTCTGCACCAGGCCGACTTCAGGCTCGGCAAAGTGATGGATCACCTTCATCAGCCAGT